>JACAFJ010000004.1 GCA_013538675.1 Candidatus Nitrosocaldus tengchongensis | reverse complement strand
CAAGAAGGCAGAACCTACCTTAAAGCAGTGTTAGATAGATGGTACTAAGGTTAGATACTCATCAAGCAAGCAGTTATGCTATCTATTACAACAATCCTCTAGAATCTATTGCAGCATCCTGCATTCAAAAACATTAAAAGTAACCCCCTCTACTATAGATAAGATGAATAAGTTGATAGTATTTGACTTTGATGGGACTATAGCAGATACCCTACGCATACTTATAAAGATAATCAACAGACTTGCTGATGAGTTTGCATACAACAAGATAAGGATGCATGATCTTCACTATATTAAGAGTATGAGGACTAGGGATATACTTGCCTATCTGAACATACCAATGCTCAAATTACCATTCATAATAAGGAGGATACGAATGGAGATGAACAAGGAGATACCCATGCTTAAGCCATCAGTTAACATAAAGCCTACGTTAGAAGCATTGAATGATGAAGGGTACAGGATAGGAATACTTACTACTAATGCTAGCAGTAATGTGAGAACATTCCTCAGGAATAACGATCTTGAGTTGTTTGATTTCATAAGATCTACACACCATCTCCTTGCCAAACATCTGATATTAAAAAAGATCAAGAGGAGTTATTGCTATCATCATAATTCCAATCCAAGCCAATCTATGATCTTCTATGTTGGGGATGAGGTTAGGGATATAGAGGCTGGAAAGAAGGCTGGAGTAAAGACAATAGCAGTGAGTTGGGGTTTCAACTCTAGAGATGCACTACTTGCTGAGAGTCCAGACTACATAATAGATAGACCAGAGGAGTTGGAGTACATAGCAAAGGCACTTCCTATAGGCTATAGATAATAGAAGCAATGTTAAATTATGGATTAAGTAGAGGTCATCTTATGAGTAGCAAGGATGAGAGCATATTCAGCAAGGAGGCTCTGATGCATACAGATGCAGGGAAGGATATACTCAAGCAGGCTATGCTGAGGAGCGAGAGGTACAAGCAGTTCCAGCATTACAAAGAACTTGCTGATAGAGAGTTTCCAATCTTCCTCGATAGGTTTGTTAGGGAACTTCACAGTTCTATAATCAATGATGATGATCCATTAAGCACTCTTAGGAACTTCATAAGGGAGGCAGAGCCAGATGGCTTCATGCTAGAGAGGATGTTCATTATGGATGCAAGTAAGATAGAGGAGGTTAGGAGCAGGTTGGCAGATATTGATAAGTGTAGAGATCGTGTGCTTAGACTTCTAGACTCTAACTATGTGAAGATGACCTATCCAGTCTTCTATGCACTATACGATGGTGCATGCTCATATCTTAACATAAGTGCAAGTGATGCTGAGAGGGATGTGCTTATAGATGGTCATGTTATTGCAATAGATCTAAGTGAGCCAATGGATAGGATAATGGATATGGATGAGGATGTTGAGTATCTGGATGATTACAAGTTAATATGTCCATACATGCTCAAGATAGCAAGGAGGAAGATCTCCTCAATAAGCAAGGATATGCTAGAGTCGTTCGAGCAGGGATTCAGGGATGCAAAGCATGGTCAGTACAAGGATCTCATCCTTAAGAACAACCCAAGTGCAATGGATGAGGAGAGCATGAACGAGTGTTACAAGAAGTATAGAGCGGTGATGGGTACTGCTGGAAGGAACATGGTGCTGAAGGATAGCCCATTGAGGAGGATATTCTATCATGGTATGGCTAGGGCTGGGGAGTCTGTAGGCTGTGCAAATGAGATTGAAGATTCTATAAAGGGCAGGGTTATAAAGGTACCATCATGGCCTCTCTACTATGCTCTAAACACTGGAGATATAAGGCTAGCATTTGATCTAACGTTCAGGAAGAGCAAGATATACCTTGATGATGCCCTCATCGCTATAGATATGCTCCCAGAGAGGTTCAATACAAAGCACTTCCTTGAGTTCATGGTCCTAAGCGTTAGGCATTACAATGAGTACTGGTATAGAAGGGTTAGGGAGTACGATCTTAACATATTCACTGCTGGCTTGAAGGAACGGTGATCAATCAATAGAAATAGAAGCAGTAGTTGATATATTGTATAGTGTAGTACTGTAGTAGTAATAATAAGAAGGTGGTGTGATGTATATGTGGGCTGAGAGGTATAGGCCAAAAGGCATAATTGAGATGGTTGGTAATGAGGATGCTAGGCTTGAAGCATACAGGTGGCTTGCTGGATGGAGGCAGGGGGATAGACCACTACTACTCATAGGCCCTCCTGGCATTGGTAAGACTACCATGGCAAAGGCTCTAGCCAATGAGTTTGGTTATGAGTTGTTTGAGTTGAATGCAAGCGATGAGCGCACCAAAGAGAGGTTAGAGTCTATTCTTAAACCACTGCTAGAGAATGCAAACATCTACAGCAGGAGGATTCTGCTCTTCCTGGATGAGGTTGATGGATTGCATGGCACGTATGATAGAGGAGGGTTATCTGCACTGCTCTCAATACTTAAGGATGCACCAAGCATACCAGTCATCATGGCTGCAAACAGCGACTCTGGAGAGGTTATCAAGGAGTTGAGGAAGGTCTCAAAAGTTGTGATGATGAAGAACATACCCCCTAGGCTGCTTCTCCTCTACCTGGATCATGTGCTTGCAAGTGAGGGTAAGAGCATGAGCATAGGTGAGAGGCTAAGGGTAGTGGTAGAGTGTAATGGTGATGTTAGGAGCATGCTGAACATGACACAGTCATTTGTAGGCATGGGTGTATCTGGCATGGAGCCTATAAGTTACTCAACCCCTATTGATGCTGCAATCAACTCCTTCTTTGCAGCAGGGAGCATAGAGGAGGCCGTAGATGCGTTGAGGAGGAGCGAGGGTTTCTACACCGATCCCTCATTTGGCTATGATAGCGAGAAGAGGAGGACCGATAAGTTAGGCGCATTATACTCAAGCATAATCAATACTAGCATAGATCTTGATAGGATGGCTAGGCTACTTGAGGCACTATCCTATGCAGATATGCTCATTGCAAGGATGAACAAGTTGAGGATGTGGAGCATGCTAAGATACATCGATGGTATAATAGCACTCTCGATATTCTATGATAGCAGGGGTTTATCGTACTCCCAGTATGATACACCTTACCATCTTAGTAGTAAGATATTCAGTGAAGGTAGGATACTCAGGATGATAGTAGATGCTATAGCATCAAGACTACATGAGTCAAGGCGTAATGTTGTAGCATACTACATACCATACATATCTCTCATACTTAAGGGTATAAAGGGCAGTACCGTTGGGATTGGTGATGACATATCTATCGATAACTTTGAGGATATAGTCAAGAGCATTGCTATGCTAGGCGAGAGATGATATGAAGGAAGGAGGTGATGAGTGAAGGTATGATAAGACTCTCCATCCACAAGGACTTCACCTTACCAATGCTTGGCAAGGATACATTTGTAAGACTCATGCGTGCTGGTGTAGAGTACGATAAGGCTAGCAGGAGGTTCCGTATCAAGGAGGGTGCAGATGTAGCATCCATACTTGCCATACTGAGGGAGGTTGTTAGAGAAGAGATAAGCATAGAGTTAGCATGCGTTATATGTGGCAATGATGCGGGATGCTCTGGTTGCGAGTTCTCCTCTAACTGTGATAGAACATCTGTAGCAGGTAAGTGTATATGCAAGCAGTGTCTAATGAGAGGGTACGATGGTTATACAGAGCATCTCTCGACCTTATTCTATAATGCAATAAAGGATATGAAGAGAGAGAAGAGAGGGAAGAGGAAGGGCTAGGGATGAGATGATGTCTGCTATTATAAAGGGTAAAGATAAACATTATTAAAATCCAGCCTCCTACTAGGAGGCTAGAGGGATACCATGTCAACACTGTATGAGGAGAGTATAAGGAGGCTCTTGGATGAGAAGAGGAGGAGGCTCGAAGAGATAACAAGAGAGGGTAACTCTCCAGATGAGATTGCAAGGTTGGAGCATGAGATACACGTACTAGAGATGTTATATGAGAACTACTCATCTAGCATGAGTGCATTCAGGAGGACAAAGGGTGCAAGGAAGCTACACTAACCAAACAATAAGTTATAACAACCATAGCTAAAATTAGTTTATATAATGGAGGGTAAGAGAATTGTATGTGCATAAGGATAAGCAGGAGAGGCTTGCCCAACTCAACAAGATTGCAGAGAGTGGAGGAGGCGAAGAGAAGTTAAAGGAGCAGCATGCTAAAGGCAAGCTCTCAGCAAGGGAGAGGATCTCCCTGCTCCTAGATCCTGGGTCGTTTGTAGAGTTGGATAAGTTTGTGGTCACAAGATCAAGGGATTTTGGGTTGGATCAGAAGAGGTTCTATGGTGATGCTGTTATAACAGGCTATGGCACTATAAGTGGTAGACAGGTCTTCATATATGCTCAGGACTTCACAGTTCTAGGTGGCTCTCTTGGGGAGATGTCTGGCAGGAAGATAGCAAAGATAATGGATCATGCTATGCATGTTGGATGTCCAATAATAGGCATGATAGACTCTGGGGGTGCAAGGATACAGGAAGGGGTGCTAAGCCTTGCTGGTTACGGTGAGATATTCTATAGGAATACACTTGCATCAGGTGTAGTTCCCCAGATAACCATTAGTGTTGGTCCATGTGCTGGAGGAGCAGTCTACTCCCCAGCCATAACAGATTTCGTTATAATGGTTGATAAGATAAGTTACATGTTTGTTACAGGGCCAGAGGTTGTTAAAGCTGCTCTAGGGGAGGAGACAACCTTTGAGGAGTTGGGAGGGGCATACACACATGCAAAGTACAGTGGGGTGGCACACTTTGTTGCAAGGGATGAGTATGAGTGCATGGATATAGTGAAGAGGCTACTCTCTTACCTGCCACAGAACAACATGGAGGAGCCTCCTGCAATAGAGCCTACAGATGATCCAAACAGGATGGATATTAAACTTGCAGATATAGTGCCAGAGAACCCATTCGAACCTTACGATATGAAGGAGATAATAAGGAGCGTTGTTGATAACAATGAGTTCTTTGAGGTTCATGAGTTATGGGCACCAAATGCCATTGTAGGTTTTGCTAGACTGAATGGCAAGAGTATAGGCATAATAGCAAATCAACCAATGCATCTATCAGGCTCTCTAGATATAGATTCATCAAACAAGATTGCTAGGTTCATAAGGACATGTGACTGCTTCAACATCCCCATTGTAACGTTTGTTGATACCCCTGGCTACTTGCCTGGGATAGAGCAGGAGCATCATGGGATAATAAGGCATGGGAGCAAGGTGCTCTTTGCATATAGTGAGGCAACGGTACCAAAGATAACGCTAATAGTTGGCAAGGCTTATGGAGGAGCATACATAGCAATGGGTAGCAAACATCTAAGGATAGATTACAACTTTGCATGGCCTACTGCAGAGATAGCGGTCATGGGCCCAGAGGCTGCTGTTAACATAATCTTCAGGAAGGAGCTTGCAAAGGCTGAGAACAAGGAGGAGTTGAGGAAGAGGTTCATAGAAGAGTACAAAGCAAAGTTCGCAAACCCATACATTGCTGCTGAGCATGGCTACATAGATGCTGTCATAGACCCTATAGAGACTAGACCTATGCTTATAAAGGCATTGGAGAGTTTAAGCAACAAGAGGGAAGGGAGGCCATTCAAGAAGCATGGTAACATAAACCTGTAGAGGATATGAGCATCAGGAAGGTTCTAATAGCAAACAGGGGAGAGATAGCAGTAAGGGTCATAAGAGCATGTAGAGAGCTTGAGATAAGCACAGTAGCAGTATACTCTGATGATGATGTAAATGCATTACATGTTAAACTTGCAGATGAGGCCTATCATATAGGTCCATCTCCTCCAAGGGAGAGTTATCTCAACATAGAGAGGATAGTTGAGACAGCAAGGAAGACTGGTGCAGATGCAATCCATCCTGGCTATGGGTTCCTATCTGAGAACGCAAACTTTGTAGATGCTTGTGAGAAGGCTGGCATAATATTCATAGGACCTAAGAGCAGTACTATGCGCTTCTCAGGGGATAAGATGGCAATAAAGCAGTTGGCTAAGAGACTTGGGATACCAGTCGTTCCAGCAAGTGATGGTATACTTGAGGATGCTGACAAGGCAGCAGAGTTTGCTAGGGAGTTTGGCTACCCTGTACTCCTTAAATCTGCATTTGGTGGAGGAGGTAGAGGAATAAGGCTTGTTAACAATGAGGAGCAGTTGAGGCAGGAGTTTGAACTATCAACGATGGAGGCAAAGGCTGCATATGGAAGAGCAGCAATGTTCGTTGAGAAGTACTTCCCGAGGATAAGGCACATAGAGTACCAACTGCTAAGGGATATGCATGGTAATGGTGTCTACCTATTCGAGAGGGAATGCTCTATACAGAGGAGGTACCAGAAACTCGTTGAGCTTGCTCCATCTCCAGTCATGGAGGAGGAGACTAGGCATAGGATAGGAGGGATGGTTGTGAAGCTTGCTGATGCTCTAGACTACATAAATGCTGGTACTGTAGAGTTCATAAGGGATGAGGGTACTGGCAATCTATACCTCATAGAGATAAACTCTAGGCTACAGGTTGAGCACCCTGTCACTGAGATGATAACTGGTAAGGATCTGGTCAAGTTGCAGATACATGTAGCATCTGGCAAGGAGTTGCCATTCAAGCAGCAGGATCTAAGGATAAACGGTTCTGCAATAGAGTGCAGGATAAATGCTGAGGACCCATTGAATGAGTTTGCACCATCATACGGCAGAGTAGGTAGTGTTAGCATACCATATGGCCCAGGGATAAGGGTTGATACCTATCTTTACCCTGGATGTAATATCTCTGGCTACTACGACTCCCTAGTTGCAAAGGTCATAACGTGGGGGAGCACGTTCGATGAGGCAAGGAGGAGGATGCGTAATGCTCTTGATGAGTTCCATATAGAGGGTATAAACACAACCATCCCATTGCACAGGTTCATAATGGAAGAACCAGCATTCTCAAGGGGGGAGATATCAACAGATTACCTTGATAGGTTCAACATAATGGAGAGGATACAGGAGAGGGTCAAGGCTAGCATACAGAGCAGAACAGATGCGATAGCAGCAGCAACCCTCATATTCACACAGATGAGCAGGTATCTTAGTGCTAGTGATGGTAAGGGCATGACAAGCAGCAGTAGTAGTAGTAATGATGGGCAGAGGAGGGCTCAACAGGATAGAGGCAAGGTATCTGCATGGAAGAGGGCTGGTATGCTCATGCTTGCTAGAGGGAGTATGTATGAGGTTTAGGATAGAGGACCTTGGCACTGATATAGAGTCAGAGGTAAAGGATGCTACTAAGCAGAGCATCTCTGCCGTGATAAACGGGAAGGATTGTAGGATAGAGATTATAAACATAGGCAGGGATAGGGCTGAGTTCCTCCTTAATGGTAGGTATCACTCTGTGAGGTACACTGATAGCAGTAGTAGCAGGGAGTTGAGGATGGTTGTAGATAACGGGGATGAGGTTAGGATAAACCTTGTACCCAATGCAAAGTTGGCAGGCAAGGATGCTGGTGGGGGAGCAGGTGATAGAAGCAAGTATCTCACCAGTTCTGTCCCAGGCAAAGTGATATCCATACTAGCAAAGAAGGATACGCCTGTTAAGAAGGGTGATACGGTTATGATAGTTGAGTCTATGAAGATGCAGGTCAAGATAAAGGCCCATAAGGATGGCACTGTTAAGGAACTCAAGGTTAAGGAGGGTGCAAACATAGCAAGGAACGATGTGATCGCTATAATAGAATGAATTAATGAGGTAAGTAAAAAATAAATTGTATTAAAAGCGAACACGATTGATTGAACCTGAACCTATCTATGGTATGCTCTTGATTATCCTCTTTACCTCCTCGTAATCTGGCTCTACGAGAGGGTTATCAGATACCCATCTGTACCTTACTATGCCATCTCTATCAAGCACGAAGACTGAGCGTTTTGCTGCCCTGTAACCTTTGACATGGAGGAGATCCTCCATAACTATCCCATACCTGCTTATAACCTCTCTACTGTAATCACTAAGCAATGGGAAGTTAAGGTTATGCACCTCCTTGAACTGCTTGTTTGCAAATGGACCATCAATACTTATTCCTATAACCTCAGCCCCTGCCTTGTTCAACTCATCAAAGTGGTCTCTAAATGTGCACATCTCTCTAGTGCAGACTGGTGATAGTGCAGCAGGGAAGAATGCTAGCACTACCTTCTTGCCTTTGAACTCTGCTAGACTCCTCATCTTCAGTTCTATGTCTGGAAGAGTGAAGTCTGGGGCCTTCTCTCCAACCTCTGGCACTCTGTATGCCTGCTTGCTACTTGCCATGCACCTTCTAGCCAACAAAAACTATTAAACATTATCTATTACTATGCAATATGAACAGTTAAAGTCTATACTTGCTGTATGGTGAGATCCTCCTCAACTCCTTCACCACCATTGCCATAACCTCTAATGTATAATCAACATCTTGCTCATCATTCTGTATGCCTAGAGTTAACCTTAACGATCCATTTATCTCCTCCCTGCTTAAACCCATTGCTCTAAGCACATGGGACTCCTTCTGTTTGAGTGTTGAGCATGCTGAGCCTGTTGATACTGCTATGCCATACTCATCAAGCTTGATGATAAGATCTTCACCATTCACGCCAAGGAACGATATATGTGCATTGTTCGGGAGCCTCTCCTCAGGATGACCATTCAGTCTTGTGTATGGTATCTCAAGCAGACCCTTGATCAACCTATCTCTTAGTTGTCTTACCCTTCCTTGATACAGTGCAATGAACCTTGGCACAAGTTCTGCTACCTTGCCAAGCCCAACTATCCCTGGTACATTCTGTGTGCCAGATCTCAAGCCATACTCATGACCACCACCATGGAGTATGGGTTCAAGCCTTACATCCTTGCCAATGCAGAGTGCACCTACACCCTTTGGCCCATAGACCTTGTGTGCTGATATGGTAAGCATATCTACTGCGAGTGCTCCAGCATCAACCTTAACCTTGCCTATAGCCTGTGCAGCATCGCTATGCACTAGAGCGCCATATCTATGTGCTATCTCTACCATCTCCTTGAGTCTCTGCAGTGTACCAACCTCATTGTTTGCAAGCATAACGCTAACAAGTACACCACCCCTATGCCTAGATGAGGATAATGTCTGCTCTAGGCTCTCAGGCTTGGCCATACCATACCTATCCACTGGCAAGTAACTTACATTGAACCCTTCCCTAGCCAGTGCCTTGCATGGTTCTAGCACTGACTCATGCTCTATGCTGCTTACAACTACCATTACATCATCCCTATTAAAGCCATCCCTAAGCTTTCTATACGCAAAGCCCTTGATTGCAAGGTTATTAGCCTCTGTTGCCCCAGATGTGAAGATTATGTTGTCGTGGATGCTGAGAGCACTGCTTATCCTTTCTCTAGCCTTATCCAGTGCTGTCTTTGCATCTCTCCCTATACCATGCAGGGATGAAGGGTTGCCATATCTAGAACTCATGTATGGGAGCATCTCTTCCAGCACTTCATCAAGCACGGGTGTTGTTGCAGCGTTGTCAAGGTAGACGGTTCTCCTCCTCTTACCTTCCTCCTTCCCCATTCCAGAGTACATGCTGATCACCTCTTATCTATAAGATTCAGGCTACCGCTCCTGTATCCTCTAGCATCTATAGCAACGTATCTGAATCCTAATGCCTTCAACCTCTCATCCAAGGTATCAAGCTTTCCTGTATCGAAGAGCATGCTTCGCTCATCCTTCCCAACCTCTATCCTTGCTATGTTATCTGCATGTAACCTAACCCTGACCTGCCTTACGTTGAACAACCCTTTAACTATCCTCTCAGCCTCCTCTACCATCCTAAGCCTATCTCTAGTAACCTCTATGCCATGGGCTAGCCTAGATGCTAAGCATGCATTGGAAGGTTTGCTGTGAACAGATAACCCTGCTTCCATTGCAATTGCTCTAACCTCATCCTTGCATATACCCAACTCTGCTAGTGGACTTCTTATACCATGCTCCCTCATAGCCATTATTCCAGGTCTGTAATCCTTCAGGTCATCTGCATTGGTGCCATCAACCACAAGTACTGCACCCTCCCTCCTTGCAACTGCTATGAGATGCCTTGCTAGTTCATCTCTACAGTGATAGCATCTCATCCCATCATTTGTAACGAATGCTGGATTGCTCAACTCATCATACTCTATAACCTCATGTCTTATACCTATCTCCCTTGCAACCCTCTTTGCTTCTTCAAGATCATCTCTTGCAAGTGTATTATAATCTGCTGTAACTGCCAATGCACCATCCCTTAGAGCATGATAGGCAGCATATGCAACCACTGCACTATCAACTCCTCCAGAGAATGCAACTATAACCCTACTCCTAGATCCTGCTGATCCATTGTAGATACTCCCTGCTCCTGTATTTGTACTGAACCAGGTGATGAGTTCATTCAACCTGCTCATACAACTAACTCACCCATTGCTACTACTATCACTATCATCTCTTCTTCTACCACTGCTATCATCACTATTACTACTGCTCTCATCAATACAAGTATTAAGCATCGATGATATGCTCTTGCATGCCATTGTGTATGCTATCCTATATGGTAAACCAAGTGCATCTGCCATGGATGCTACATCATCATACTCAGCCTTAACATGCACTACTCTTCCATCGCTATCCTTTGCAACCTTTGCCCTTATCCTGAACTCCCTTCCCCTTACCATTACAGGCACATCAAGGACATCCCTACCAGCAAGTATGTACCTATCATACTCCTGAACCCTAACACCAAGTGTACCAGACTCCCTGAATATTATGGCTAGAAGGTTGTTCATAACATCCCTATTGCATAGCACTCTAAGGATGTATGATGGTCTGCCCTTCTTTCCTATAGCCTGTATGACAGAGATATCCCTTGCACCATTGCTCATCAGTCTATCTACAATACCTGCTATGAGTTCGCCTTCAACATCATCCAGGTTGGTCTCTAGCATTATTATAGAGTCTCTTGCATACCTCTCATCAACCCTACCAAGTACAACCTTGAGCAGATTAGGTATGGTTGTAAACTCCTGCATACCAGCACCGTAACCAACGTTTACACACTCCAATGCTGGATAGAAGTCTAGAGAGCATCTTGCTAGGCTTACAAGCATCGCTGCTCCAGTAGGAGTAGTGAGTTCATGATCCACTGGCCCTCCTATGAGTGTGAACCTCCTCCCCTTGAATATCTCTAGTATGGCACTTGCTGGATTACTTACTGTACCATGTGAGAAACTCACGTAGCCTCCTCCTACAGCAACCCTTGTAGCATATATCTCAACATCATCATCGAGAAGGTTGAGTTCTTGCAATGCAAGTGCTGTACCAACTATATCAACTACAGTATCTGCACTGGATATCTCATGTAGATGCACAGTAGACCTATCCTCCATATGTATCACTGCCTCAGCCTTTACTATCTCCTCCATACTCTTAAGGGCAAAACTCTCTGCCTTCTTGCTTAGAGATAGATGTTTGCAGCATCTAGCAACTGCATCGTAAACCTCAACTCCTCTACGCTCCCCTTCCTCTTCCTCCTGTTCATAGGATATGCTTAATTGCATAGCCTTGAAGCCAGATCTACTAACCTGCTTGAATGCTAGATCATGTATCTTTAACCAACTAACAGCATCCTGGCATGAGTATAAGCAATCTACTATCCTCCTCCTTACCTCTTGAGTAGCAAGATCTGCTAGAGAGGAGAGTAGCATATCACCAGATATCCCTGCAGTCTGGCAGTCTATAACGAGCCTATACATCTTCTTCCTCTCTTTACTTTGCATGCAAATATATATAAATGATCTTGGAGGAGCATGCACGATGATAACGATAGTAGGCTCTGGCAAGGTTGGTAGTTCAATAGCACTTCAAGCAGGGATGAGAGAGGTGGATGATAGCATACTCCTGCTGGATATAATCAAGGGTCTTCCCCAAGGTGAGGCTATGGATATAAACCATACACTTGCAGAGCAGGGCAAGGATACCATCCTAAGAGGCTCCAACGAATACGCTGATATGCAGGGCTCAGATGTTGTGGTTATTGTTGCTGGTGTTGGCAGGAAGCCAGGGATGACAAGGATGGATCTGCTGAATACAAATGCTGGGATAGTAAGGGATGTTGCAAGGAAGGTTGCAGAGTATGCAAAGGATGCTATAGTAATAACAGTAACCAACCCTCTCGATCCTATGACCTACATAACGTTGAAGGCAACAAACTTCAAGTCAAGCAGGGTCATGGGTATGGGTAACCTGCTAGATCTATCAAGGTTCAAGCACTTCATTGCTGATGAACTGAAGGTCTCAAGGCATTCTATACAGGCTCTAGTGATAGGGGAGCATGGCGAGAATATGCTCCCATTGGTTAGGTACTCTTCCATAGCAGGCATACCCCTTATGCATCTCATAAGCAATGAGAAGGCAAGGGAACTCGTTGAGAAGACTAGGAAGGTTGCTGCAGAGGTTATAGCATTGAAGGGAGCAACCATATATGCTCCAGCGAATGCAGTTGCTGAGATGCTTGATGCAATAGTAAGTGATAAGAGGGCTGTTATGCCTGTATGTGCATATCCCGATGGCAAGTATGGTGTTAACGATATCTGCATAGGTGTACCAGCAGTGATAGGAGGAGAGGGTGTAGAGGAGATAATAGAGGTAATGTTGAACGATGATGAGAGAACGGTATTCGAGAATGGTGTTAATGCTGTTAGGGAAGCTATAAGATCTGTAGAGATCTAAACCGTTAATCCAATATTTATACTTGCTACAGACAATTGCTAGCAAAGGTTAAAAGTTAGTGGAGAAGATCTACGTACTGTAATGAGTATGGATGATGATGATGGTGAGGGTGTAATAAATGCAGCAGTGATGGTCAAACTTGAACCAGATCTATCAGAGGGGAATGTGAGTTACAACCCAGATGGCACACTGAACAGATCGCAGACAAAGAACATACTTGGACCTCATAGTGCAATAGCATGCAGGGCAGCAATGTATGCAAAGGTATGCTATGATGCATGGGTTGGTGCATGCTCTATGGGCCCTCCTACAGCTGAGATAGCACTCAAGGATGCCATGGTTATATGCTGTGCAGATGAACTCCACCTCTACAGCGATAGGATATTCGCTGGTGCAGATACGCTTGCAACTGCAGAGACCATAAAGCATGGCATCATGAAGATGGGGAGGAGGATAGATCTAGTATTCAGTGGGCATAGGGCAGTTGATGGTGAGACTGGGCAGACTGGTCCCCAGACGGCATGGAAGCTAGGGTTCAACTTCATAGGCAATGTTATAGAGTACAGCATAGATCTAAGGAGTAGGATGATCAATGCTAGGAGGAAGGTTGATCTCCCTGGATTATACACCATCATTGAGGATGTTGAATGTCCATTACCTGCACTCATTGCTTTAGATCCAAGTTATAGGGATAACTACAGAAAGGTATCAGAGAGGCTCAGATACGCTAGGCTAGAGAAGGAAGCAAGGAAGAGGGCAGAGGATTACAAGAGTTACCTTAGGATATGGAGTGCAAAGGACCTTGGTGTTGATGTCAGGTATATAGGGCTTGCTGGCTCCCCAACCATAGTCTACAAAGTTGAGAAGATACCAAAGGCAAAGGCAAGTAGAAGGGCAAAGGTTGTGGATCCAAATAATGTAGAGGAGTTGAGAGAGATTGGGAACCTCATCCTTAACATAGCGTTGGGTGAGAGGTGAGTCGATGGTGAGGTATCAGCACATGTTTGTATTATTCGAGCATGATGATGGCAATGCACTGAACGTTAGCTATGAGATGCTTGGTGAGGCAAGGAGGCTCATGGACGAGTTCAATGGTAGGTATGCTCTTGATGAGAAGGTTATAGCAGTACTCCTAGGGCAGAACGTAAGGGAACTTGCCTATAGAGCAATAGACGCTGGTGCAGATGCAGTCATATTTGCAGATCATGAGGAGTTGAGGTATCCAAGGGTTAACCTGTACACCAAAGTTATATCTGCAATAGTAAGGGATAGATCGCTTGTAAAGCAGGCAGCACAAAGCACAAGTGATGAGTATGTAAAGCCAAGGTACATGCTCTTTGGTGCTGATAGCATAGGGAGGCATATATCATCTACTGTTCTAGCAGAGTTGGAGTCTGGGCTTGCATCTGATGTGAACAAACTTGTGATAGATGATGTTACGATAACACATCAGTACAAGACAAATGGCAAGCCTGAACTCTACAAGCATGTACTCTTCATGTACAGGCCAGACTTCTCTGGCTTCCTCTGGACCCAGATACTCTGCCTTGACAATAAGAACCCAGCAATAGCAAGGGAGTACTCTCCCCAAGCATGCAGTGTCATACCTGGGGTATTCAAACCATTGCAATACGATGGTGATGCAAGGAAGAGGGTTGAGGAAGGATACGCTAGGATAGTGGAGTACAAGCCAGAGTTCAATAGCGATGACCTTAGGTATAGGATAGTGAGAAGGCAGATAATAAGGGATGAGATAGGGCTAGAGGATAGCAAGATTGTAGTTGCATTTGGTAGAGGCATAAAAGATGATCCAGAGGATAATATAAGGATGATAGAGGGGTTCGCTCAACTCATAAATGCAAAGGTTGCAATATCACTCCCATTATCTAAGCAACCATTCAGTGTGAGCAGTGCACTGAAGGAGAGGTACCTCATACCTGCTAGGGTTGTTGGGAGTAGTGGCAAGAAGATTGCTCCCAAACTGTACATAGCAATAGGGATAAGTGGTGCAATGCACCATCTTGTTGGGATGAAGGAGAGTGATACAGTCATTGCTATAAACCCTGATCCAGATGCGCCAATAAAGGATGAGAGCGATATATTCATACAGGGAAGGTTGGAGTATGTGCTACCAATCCTGATAGAGAGTATAAAAGGTATGGGTTCATCATAGTAGTTGGTTGGTGTATGTAAATGGATAGGTTCGATGCTGTGATAGTTGGAGGAGGCTCTGCAGGGCTAGCAGCGCTGATGGAGTTATCTAAACTGGGTATACAGGCTGTGCTTCTAGAGTCTGGTAAACCTATAGGCTCCAAGAGTGTAACTGGTGGCATACTCTACTCAAAGAACTACCCCAATGGCAAGGTGTACAATGTTGAGGATATCTACCCTGATTTCTTGGATGAGGCTCCAGTAGAGAGGAGGATCACACGCTACTACCTTAACGCATTATCTGGAAGCAAGGTATACACGGTAGATTTAAGCGAGGCACATGAATATAGAACAAACTTTGCGTATTCAGTGCTAATGTCTAGGCTGAACAAGTGGTTCGCTGCGAGGGCTGAGGAGGAGGCAGCAAAGATGGGTGGAGGCATAATAGAGGGTGTGCATGTGAGGGATATAGTATGGATGGATGATGGTAGAGGTAGTAGGAATAGTATAATAGTTACTGATGAGCTGGAGGAGTTTGGTGCAAGAGCAATAATAGCAGCAGATGGTGTAAACTCTGAGGTAGCACTCATCTCTAACGCTAGAGGAAAGTTCGAGCCTGAAGCACTCTACCAAGGTGTGAAGTGCATAGTTAGGCTTCCAGAGGATGTAATGGATGAGAGGTTCAATATAAGCAGTGATGAGGGTGTAGCACACCTCTTCGCTGGAGATATATCGAAAGGGCATAATGGAGGAGGCTTCCTGTACACTAACAGGGATACGTTATCTGTAGGGCTTGTATACCATCTAGACTCCCTGCTGAAGAGTCCAATAGAACCTTACAACTTACTCAACGAGTTCCTAACGATCCCTGTAGTAACAAATTACATAGTTGATGAGGTAGCAGTGCCGAAGGAGTTGGATAGAACGCTCCCAAAGGAGGAGCAGTTGAGGATAAGGTTTGGGTTGAGTAGGTTACTCAAACAGTATGAGGAGTTGAGATACACCTACTACTCAAAGCATGCAAGGCTTGATGCCATAAGGCGAGGGCTATACAGTAACGAGGATGAGATAAAGACTAGATTGGAAGAGGTTAGGGGCAGGTTGGAGAGGGAGTATGGTGTTACATTTGCAAAGAACTACGTTGAGATGGAGTATTCATGCAAGTTGGTGCCAGATGGCAAGAGGGCGATGATGGGTAAACCGTACAAGAATAACATACTATTCATAGGGGATGCTGCTGGCAAAGGCATATTCCTAGGCACGAGGATAGAAGGTATAAACATAGGGATAGATGATGCTGCTAGAGCTGCCAGAGCAGTAGCAATGGCAAAAAAGATGAACAACTTCTCTGAAGATTACATGGGCAGATACTATACACAACTTGTAGAGGAGAGCCCGTATACAGATGATATAAGGAGAATAGATTTCGAGTATATGAAGATATTCGTTAGAGCATGTGGGAACATACCCCTTGAACCATTCCCACTCTTCCTAAGGCTTGCATTCATGCTCATCCAGAAGACAGCAGTGCAGGAGTTAGCAGCAGCGATAGCAAGGATGATGGCTCAGAGCACGTTACTCAAGATAATAGAGAGCAACGATGCATACGTTAGGATACCAATGGAGGTTGCTAGAAAGGTTGGGAGTGAAGTGAAGCCTATAGCAGAGGTAAGACCATTGAGTATAGATGAGAGGATAGCAAGGTTAAAGATAAGGGAGGATGAGGTTCCCCACATAAGAATAAAGGATCCTAGAAGCAGGTTCATAAAGGCTATGGTCCATCTCTGCCCAACGAGGTGCTATATGATGGAGGCTAGTGAAGAGATGGAAGGAAAGGAGGAGGTTGGTAAAGGAGAAGGGGTAAAGACAGAGGCAAGGTTAAAGGCAGTTGTATCCAATGTTATACTACAGCATGAAGGATGCATAGAGTGTGGTACATGCTCAGGGGAGACTGAATGGAGACATACAAGAGG
Source organism: Candidatus Nitrosocaldus tengchongensis (assembly GCA_013538675.1). Classification (GTDB taxonomy): domain Archaea; phylum Thermoproteota; class Nitrososphaeria; order Nitrososphaerales; family Nitrosocaldaceae; genus Nitrosocaldus; species Nitrosocaldus tengchongensis. Next base: position 39,635 of record JACAFJ010000004.1, on the reverse strand, counting down.
GGAGAAGGGTATAGTGTATGAGTATGGATAGAATGGAGAAGAAGATATTATGATGATTGTCATCATCAGAATTGAATTGGATTAAATTTTAAATTGGTACTGCATTAAACTACTGCATGAGTATAAGGGATATACTGAAGGCGTTGAGCGATGGCAAGATCAGCATAGACGATGCCGAAAAGATGCTCCAGTTACACAAGATAGAGTATGTTGAGGATATTGCAAGGCTTGATGTTGGTAGAGAGTTGAGGAGAGGAGTGCCAGAGATAGTCTATGCTGAGGGTAAGGAGTACAGTGATCTGGTAAATATAGCAGTAACTGCATTGAAGAGCAAGGATAGCATTGTCATAAGTAGAGTTAAGCAGGAGTATATTGATATGCTGGTAGGGGAGTTGATGGGTAGTAGTAATAGTAGCAGCAGTAACAGTGGTGGTAGTAGACATCTTACAGTGAAGAGTAGTAAGAAGGGTAGGATAATAGCTGTAGCGAGAAGGGAGGAGGAGAAGGAATATGATGATAGCGATGGTAGTAAGAAGGGTAGTAATAGTAATAATAATAGTAGTAGTAATGGTAACGACAATGGTTATGATTACTATACAGGTACAGTTGGGGTTATAACTGCAGGTACATCAGATATAGGGGTTGCTGAAGAGGCAAAGCTTGTGGCAGAGGCTATGGGCTGCAAGGTTATTACAAGTTACGATGTTGGTGTTGCTGGACTGCATAGACTATTCCCTATACTTAAGGATATGCTTACTAAAGATGTTGATGCAATAGTTGTTGTTGCTGGTATGGAGGGTGCGTTACCATCTGTAGTAGCATCGCTTGTAGATGTGCCTGTTATAGGTGTACCAACATCTGTAGGCTATGGATTTGGTGCTGGTGGTGTTGCAGCACTAACCTCCATGCTTCAGAGTTGCACTCTAGGGCTTGCAGTTGTGAATATAGATAATGGGGTTGGTGCTGGTGTACTTGCAGCGATGATAGCAAAGAGGGTTGCAAGGTATAGAGCAGAATATATCAAGGCCAAGGCTGATGTGGATACCAACACCAACATAGTCGATACTAAAGTCAATCAATGATCTTACTACTAGGGCTAGCGTATGACAGATCTTGATCTTAACGATAAAAGAAAGGCAAGATCGTCATCATCACTACCACTGCTACTGCTCATATCTGCTGGCATGGCATCTGGTATTACAAGTGCACTATACCTGTACTTTAACAGGGAGCCGTTGATGGTTCAGTTAACAATACATGCACTGATACTCTCATCTGGTTATATTCTGCTGTATAAAAGAGTTAGTAACTATGGTGCTAAGAGCATCGCACTGTATCTTGTTAGTGCTCTACCCCTACACCTCTTAATCCACATCCTGCTCATTAGAGATGTAACTATGGCTCTTACACCTTGAGTAACCTTGCCTCCAGCATCTGCTGTACAAGGTTTACTACCTGCCCCTCAAGTTCAATCCTAGGGAGTCTCAACTTAAGACTGAACTCATCTATTATCTCGTTTATGCTCTTACTACCATCGCACATATTCCAGAACTCCAGCAATGCCTCATTAACCATGAAACCTTGGCCAGCATCGTTAACAAGTACTAGAGAGCCATCCTCCTGCCTTATGAACTCTCCTTGCTTCAATGGCTTTGACTTCTCAAGGTCTATGGTGAATCTTAGGCTCCTTGCCCCATATCCAGTGCTAGTGCTATTAGGAGGGGGAGCGGTATGCATGCTGGCAGATCTTGCACCAAAGACCTTCTCTCTTGCTTCAGGGCTCATGCGCTCTGGTGTCCATGGAGGATCCCAGACTATCTCAACGCTAACATCCTTTATGCCTTCAACCCTGTTGAGGGCTCTCTTCACATCCCTTACAAGCGTGTTATGCAATGGGCATCCTGGGGTGGTCATGGTCATCCTTATCTTGATGTTGTTCTCCTCATCCACATCAATACCATATATCAGGCCTAGATCAACAACACTTAGGGGTATCTCTGGATCCATGCACTGCTTTAGTGCCTCCAACACCTGCTGCTCACTTATCTTCTTCATATACTATCTATCTTGCAAGGGGTATTTATCTTATATAGCATAGGAGAATAGAGAAGGATATGCTCTATGATTAAGAGGTAGGGAAGAGCGAGAGTGAGTGATAACTATGCGGGATGCGGGATTCGAACCCGCGCCGTTGGCTTGGGAAGCCAACATCCTAACCACTAGACCAATCCCGCTCATATGACAATAACATCAATATATTTTATTTATTTTATTATCAAGCGAGCCACCACTGTTATTATTATTACTACTAGTGCTATCTACCTTACCTCAAACCAGCACTGGATGACTTTCTATACGGTCCTCTGCTTCTAAACCTTGCCCTCTCTCTATCCTCCTCCTTCTTGAGCAACTCATCCTCATCCTCATCACTAGCATAGTTCATCCCATACATCTCATCCATAACCCTTGCTATAGCAATGCTTACATCATCATCTGCTAGAAGTAATCTAACGCTCTTATCCTCGACAGTTATTGTAGGATTGGTGCTTACCTGCCCCCTTCTACTCTCTACCACTGTGGCTATATCATTAACGAACTCTATTGCTTCTGTGAACGATCCTAGCATATACTGTTTGGATAACCTCCCATCGGCATACTGCCATCCCTTGATCCTTAACCCTTCTATTGCCTTTGCTTTATCCATTCATCTAGATATGGTTAGGGATCACATTTATTTTATTCATTTTAAGTAAGTGAGCGTATATGACTAACTAGAGTCTACCTAACGCAACTATAGGATCAAGCCTACTTGCCCTGAACGATGGATAGAGACCAGAGACTGCACTCAACCCTATAGAGAGTGCACAGACCCTTGCTATATCCTCTGCAGTGTACAATGGCCTAGATCTGGCATCTGGAGGTGCTTCCCTATTCCCTGGTGCAAGGTTTGAGAGTAGATCTCCTCCAGCCATGCCCAATGGTATACCCACAACAGCACCTATACTCCCTATGATTAGAGCCTCCATGAGAAACAGCAGTAGTATATGCCTGTTCTGTGCCCCTATGGCCTTGAGTATGCCTATCTCCCTTGTTCGTTCAAGGACTGAGGTGTATAGCGTAGTTATTATCCCTATTGCCCCAACTACTAGCGAGATCACTGCTATGCTGAATAGGAATGTTGTTATCCCCCCTATGAACTGCCTTATCGTTGTTAGTATAACCTTGGATGATGTTATGCCAACATCGTTACCATAGAGCCTCTTTATCCCATCCTCAACATCCTCAACAAGATCACTGTTCCTTGCTAGCACAACTATACCATCATACCTGCTCTTCTTGTTCATGAGCATATTTGCAACATCTGGATGGATTATAGCAGCACCATCTATGGTTGGGTTACCAGTCAACTTGAATATCCCTCTAACAACTAGAGTTCTAGAGTTTGTCTTCCTCTCCCCATCCTCATCCACATAGGAGTACTTCACAACTACTGTTTGGCCTAGGGTTGCGAATGGTACTGTCTCTCCAGGAGGCCTGGCTATCCTCTCAGATATTATTATGGATGATTGATTATTGCTTATTATAGAACCTTCATAGAACTCTATCCCTGGGGCAATGGAGTATATCTTAGTAGCATCTTGTGCAAACACTCTTGCATTCTGAACCTTGCCTCTAGACTCTATGGCTACTGCACCAGTATAGTTTGGTATAGCATCACTAACCGCAGGAAGGTTCTTTATCCTATCAACAACTACAGAGGTTAGGACTATCTTGGGTGCTGGAGGAGGTCCTCCTCCTAGACCACCACCTTCTGTTGGTGCTGGGCTTACAAATATAACGTTTGGTGCGAGCATGCTGAACTGCCTATCTGCAAATGCAAGGAACCCAGTAGTCAAGCCATTAACTGCTATAAGCAGACTTGTACCAGTAGTTACCATCAGTATGGTAAGGATGGATCTTATCTTACGCTCTCTAAGTGCATCGAATGCAAGTTGGGTTATCTTGATTATATCCATTCTAGATCTTGATCTCCTGTAACCTGCTGCTCTTACGCCTCCTCCATGCTATGTATCCTGCTAGTGCTGCACCAGCAACCCCTATGAGCAGTACACCTACTGGAGACTGTACACCTGTTGGTAGGAGTGATGGACTACTACCAGCGCCATCCCTATCCATTGCTGATACCCTAACGGGGGAGTAGTATACTTTGCCCTCGAGTATGAGTTCATGGGCATTCCTAAGGGCATCCTTGTAGTTCACCTTAACCTTAACGTTGTAGAGCCCTGGGGTATCAGCACTACTACTACTGCTGCTACTGATTGGTATGTTGAATGGCAATGGCGAGTTCACGAGTAGATCGCCAAGGTACTGTGCCCCTGCTGCTGGTCTAAGCGTATCTTCAACCATCTCAACGCTTGTGAAGAATGCTGTATCTGAACCCTCGTTGAGTAGATACCCTGTAAGGTTGGGCTCATTGCCTATGTATGTTATGCTTAGATCGTACATCCTTATGCTTGCACTTCCGAGAGCATACACACTGATGCTCCTCTCTATGCTATGCAAGCCACCAGTTGAATCGAGATAGGTTATCCTCGCAGGTATATCGAATGTCTTGTTGTTTGCATCGCTGCTAGTGAAGATGCTTAGGTTTATCCTCTTGCTTGTTCCTGGCATTATATCGCCAAGTTTGTAGTAACCATCGCCATCCACTATGCTTAATGGTGTACCGCCTAGGCTCGTTGTGTTTATAGTAACCTCTACAGCCCTAGCACTCTCATCTCCTAGATTGCTTACTGTAATTGTTAGATCATTCTTCTTTATAGTCTCTATGATGTAACGCTCTGATGCAAGTCTGAGATCTGCACTACCTATGCTCCCCCTAACAAGTAGGTTTATGCTCATAACGGCACTCTTATGCTGCCCATAGGAGTCCCTGTACTCCAGGTTTATCTGTAGAGACTGTAATGTATTTGCAATGTTAGGGTTTGCATAGAGCATGAGATCGATATGCTTGCTTGCTCCTGGCTCTATGCTACCTAAACTCCATACACTACCTTCTCCCGTGCTGAGTAGTGCACTCGTTGATGTTAGACTTGCTGTAACGCCTGATGCTGGTGCACTTCCCTTGTTGGATATGTTTATCCTAACAGGATTATCCCTTCCAGGGATTATCACATTGCTCTCAACACTAGCATCCATTACACTCCTCCCAGTGAGCATGAACTCAACGTTGAAGTTCCTAAAGTGGAGCCCAACATCGTTAGATCTGTAGTACTCAACCCTAATCCATGCCTGGTGGATGCCCAATACTACACCATCCTTGACCCTTACAGGGAACTCAAAGTAGAATGTTCCTCCCCTTGCTACTGTGAAGTCGTAGGTATCGAATGCTGGTTCGTTCTCACCTCTACCATAAGCCTCAAACCCTACTGGCAGATATATCCATGCTCTTAGCCCTGTAAGTTCGAATGCTCCAGAGTTTGCCATGACAGCAATAAGTGTACCAACACCATCCCCTGGTGCCATCTCAACCTTTGCAGGGAACCCATTAATGATTGTGTTAGGATCCCCAAAGTACAGGTTAACGAACTTAACCTCCTTGCTTATCTCCTGCTGCTGCTCTATCTCGCATGGGCTAGGGCTACCAACTATCTTTATGCTTGGACAATCCTCTGGGTTTCTAGGCTCTGGTACTGCAGAGTAGGCTACTGGTAGTATGGTAGAGGATAGGAGAAGGATAAGCATAATTGATGATGTACAGAGTATGCTAACAATACTCCTTGTACTATTCTTATACCACTTACGCTCTAGCCTGATCATTGATAAACCACCTCCTTCTCTATCATCCCATCTCTTATGTATATTGATCTAGTGCTAATGCTTGCATGCTCTAGGTTATGAGTAACCATTATCACTGTCTTGTTGTACTTGCTGCATAATGTGTTTAGGAGTTCTACTACCTCCAAACCTGTCCTGCTATCAAGGTTGCCTGTAGGCTCATCTGCAAGTATTATCGCTGGATCGTTAATCAGTGCTCTAGCAATTGCAACCCTCTGCTGCTGCCCTCCAGAGAGTGAGATGGGCTTAAAGGCAGCCTTATCATCTATGCCTAGCATCTTGAGCAACTGCATGGCCTTTGCTGCTCTAACATCTTTTTGCACACCTGCTATTATTGCAGGCATCTCAACATTCCTAAGCACAGTAGTTCTATTTATCAAGTTGAATGCTTGGAATATGAACCCTATCTTCCTGTTCCTTATTATGGCAAGTTCCCTATCGCCATACGAGTATATATCTATACCATCTATGTACACCTTGCCAGATGTTGGCCTATCGAGTGCACCAAGCAGGTTCAGTAGTGTTGACTTGCCAGATCCAGATGGGCCTATTATGGTTACAAACTCCCCCCTTCCAATTGCAAGGTTAACGTTCTTCAATGCTGCAACCCTAACATAGCCTCCATTGTAGACCTTGCTTAGGTTCTCTGTCCTCAATACAACACCTGAATCCATCTTATGATTGTACATAACTTTTCTTATATATAACTTCTTCCGTAAATTATAGACAAATATATGTAGAAGGTGTCATATATTGAGGTATGGATGGTAAGGATCTAGCGATACTAAGAGCACTACTGATGGATGGTAGGGCATCGTACAAGAGCATAGGTAGAAGTGTAGGTCTAAGCACTAGTACGGTTAGGAGTAGAGTGCTTAACATGCTTAACACTGGCCTGATAACTAGGTTCGTAGCTAGTTTAGATCTAACTGCCCTCGGTTACAGCATGATCCATGTTGCTGTGAAGCATAATGGTAATGAGGTTCAAGTAATGGAGAGGTTGAGGTTACTCGGCAACATTCTGATGAGCGTTACATGCGTTGGGGACATAACCGTATTCGGTCTTGCAAGCAAGGGTATGCTCAAGGAGAGGCTAGATCTCCTCCCAGTGGTGCTGCAACCTAATACAGTGCTATACACATCAAGCATGGATGCCATGCCTAGGAGGCTCTTATGCAATGATCTCAGGATAATAAGGGAACTGCTCAAGGAGCCTAGGGCAAGCATAAAGTCTATAGCATCTAGGCTTAACATATCTGAGCGTACAGTGAAGAGGAGGCTTGATCAGATGCTCAAGAGCAATATACTTCACTTCACAGTACTCATAAACCCATCTGCAATGAGGGGGTTCATAAACTTCAGCATGATAATAACGCTGAATGATTACAATAACAACCTTATGAGCAGATTGGGTAGTGTACTGGATAGCAACCTACTCATGCCCCTCATCCCTGTATCTCAAAATAGGCTTGTTGGAGTGCTCTATAGCGAGAGCGTAGAGGGTATGAACGAACTGATAAGGAAGGCTAGGAGTATAGATGGGGTTGCTAGTGTTGACTTCTTCATAGCACAGAGAGTACACTGGATGGATGAATGGATTGGCAAGGTTATAGATGATATGCTTCATAATAAATCTGGATGCATAGATAACTAAATCCTCTATAGTTATGTTTGTTACACTTGTAACATTCAAACTCATAATAGTTTATAGTTCTTAACCCTAGCATATGGATATCAACACCATGATCCTCGTGCTAAGATCTCTAGGCGATGGAGAGATAAAGCCTAGGATCAAGAACCTTGGTCTACTCTATGAGATCAATGGTATGGAGTTGACTCTAGAGAAGATCAATGAGTACAGGGAGAATGAGCTCTTGCTCCCAGTCTCAAGGTACTCATACCCAGCGTGCAGTACATGTAATAGCACAGCACTGCACATCATCTTCGAATGCCCAACATGCAAGGGCAGAATGCTAACCAAGCATGATATGATAGTGCATTACGAGTGCAACCATATAGCCCCTGCTGATGAGTTCAAGTCCAACGATGCAGATGTATTATATAAATGCCCAAAGTGTAGAAAGCAATTGAGCAAGGTAGGCATAGACTATGGTAGACCAGGTTTCGGGTTCAGGTGCGAGAAGTGCAAGTTCATAACCCAATACCCTGTGATAATGGTTGAGTGTGATAATGGTCATACATCAAACGTATATGATCTTAACATGATGATCTTTGAGGGTTACAAGGTCAGCGGTACAGTAAACAATCTAGCAGGTGTGTATGAAGAACTTGTTACTGCAGCAAAGATGCTCAAGGACTATGGTCTCAAGGCAGATGTACTCTGCAAGGTAACTGGTGCAAGTGGAGTAGTGCACATCATCCCATTCATACTCAAGGATGTAGAGATGAACCTAATAATAGATTACATGCCAAACCCTAACGATGCAATACAGTGGTTCAAGATAATTGCTAGGAGTATAGATCTTGCTAATGCATTAAGCATAGTTGTGACAGATAAGCCAATAGATGCGCATATACTTACTACATTCAATACATCAAGGATAAGGGTTCTCTACAATAAGGATGGCTTGAGGTTATCAGAACTCATAGTGCAGGAGGTCTTGAAGATGGTTGAGGATCAGGTATAAGGTATCCATATTCCTACTCTTCATAGCATCGCTACTGCTTGTAATAATGTTGGTTCCTAGGCAATCCATCGAAATCATCGTATATGCGCTGTTTACCATCTACACTATATGGGGTGTATACCATCTCATCCTGCTGATCCATGGGTTAAGCAAGCCATTCAATCCTCTTGCCAACAATGCATCAAGATCAAGATATCCCCATTCATATCCAAAGATATCCATGATAATACCTGTAAGACAAGAACCAATACTGAGCAGAACCATAGAGACATGCTTGCTCAACACAGACTACCCTATGCATAGTAAGGAGATCATAGTGGTTACTGAGGATGAGGATATGGCAAGGATCGCACTCTACTACCAGCAGAGGTATCCAGAGAGTGTTAAGATACTCATGCGCAGGAACTACTTCCCAACCAAGCCAAGTGCGTTGAACGATGCTCTAGCACTATGCACTGGTGAGATAATAGGGGTTGTTGATGCAGAGGATATAGTTGAGGTAGATCTGCTCAAGAAGGTTGCATCTGCAATAGTTGATCATGGATATGATACGGTTCAGGTAATGCTTAGGATAGGGAATGTAGAGGATGGATGGATCCCAAGGCTCTTTGCTATGGAGTATGCTGGATGGTTCGGGATATGGCTCAATGCAAGATCAAAGTTAAGAGTGTATACACCTCTAGGTGGTACTGGTAACTACATAACTAGAGAGGCGTTGAGGGAGGTTGGTGGCTGGGATCCTACAAACCTTGCAGAGGATGCTGAACTTGCAATAAGGTTGATGCTTGCTAACAAGAGCATATGCCTCATAGATGCTAGGCAATGGGAGGAGGCACCAACTACATTCAAGGCATGGCTCAAGCAGAGGACCAGATGGTATAGAGGATGGTTGCAGAGTCTATGGAAGTACTTACCAGTTATGCTCAAGATATCAACTGCAAGGAGGATAGGTCTTGCAAATGTTATAACAACTATCTTCATGCTTATAGCACCACTGATAGTAATGTTCAACTATATAGCCTATTCATTAACCATACTCTGGCTCCTAGAGGAGTTTAATATACTTGCTAGTAAGATAACAACAGATCTATTCCCATCTCTTGCCCTCATACCGTTCCTCTTCAATGCGATATACTACTCTACACTCTTCAAGGGAGCACTGAAGGAAGGGATAAGGGTCAAGGCATCAGATCCACTACTTGCATTCGTGTACATGAACGTGATGATGCCTATTGCAGCATCGAGGGCAGTGTATCAGAGCATATTCAAGGATGTATTCTGGGAGAAGACCAAGCATGAGGGTAGAGGAGTAAAATGGGTGTATGGGGAGAAGGATATATCTCCTCCTCCAGTAGGATAGTCTTTATAATCTTCTTATGCATAATGTAAACATGCTAGAAGCAAAGTGCCCTGTATGCGAGAAGAGGGCTAGAGTCTTGGATGATATGAGCAAGGTTATATGTAAGCACTGTGGTTATGAGGATGAGTATGATGCATATCTAGAGAGGATGAAGGATAGGATATCCAGCATAGTTGATGAGTTCATGCTAGAGAGGTAGGATATGTAAATATTTTGTTGAGTCCTTGTTAATGATAGTATATTACCAGTAAGCACTCTCACTCTTGTATAGACTACCACTCATCCTTGCCTGTATGTACCTTGATATCCCATCAATACCCCTGAATATCCCTTCTGGTGCAAATAATGCTGGTGTTTCTGTCCTGAAGCTACCACAGCATCCTGCTGGTTCCTCATCTATGTTGTACTCAACATACTCTATCCCTGCACTTGTTAGCATCTCCCTTACCTTTGCTATACTATCACCATCACCGTTGCTTATGAAGAGCACAGCCTTCCTACTACTATTGCTGCTACTACCACTACCCATATCCATATCATATTCCTCAAGCAAGCATCCATCTATATTTGTAGTCGAAAGGTTGATTAACTCTAGATAGCAATGCAAGTACATTGGTCAACTTCAAGGTTGTAGTTGGTAGCAGGGATGGTAAGAGCACTACCTATGAGGTCAAGGATGATCAGGCTAAGCCATTGCTAGGGTTGAGGATAGGTGATGTATTCGATGCTACAGTTATAAGCTTGCCTGGAAAGATAAGGATAACTGGAGGGAGTGATAAGGCTGGTGTACCAATGAGGCCAGATGTTCATGGAGCTGTGAAGAAGTACGTACTCTTAACCAAGGGTATAGGATTAAGGAAGGCAGGTAAGGGTGAGAGGGTAAGGAAGTTGGTTAGAGGGAATGTGATAAGCGAAGAGATATACCAGATAAATGCCGTACTGGTTGGGGAAGTGAAGAACAGTAAAGATGATGATGGAGGAGTGGAAAGGCAGGTAAGAGAGAAAGATAAAGAGGAGGAGAAGGTTACTGCTCAAGAGGGCTAGAGTCTTGATGGTGTTACAAGCAGAAGTCATATTCTATCAGCATCTAGCCTACTCATTCAACATGCATTGGTAATACATATACAAAGGTTAATACCATCCCTCATCATTAGCAAGTGTGTTGAACTGGAGAGATACCCTTCCAGATTGGTATGTAGAGAAGTATGGTTATCAGCCATGCGTGAACATAGGTACTGCAGGTCATGTTGACCATGGCAAGACAACGCTAGTGGAAGCGATAACAGGTGTATGGACCAGTGCACATAGCGAGGAGTTGAAGAGAGGCATAACCATAAAGGTTGGCTATGCAGATGCTGCATTCTACAGATGCAAGGCATGTGGTGCACCTGAATGCTTCTCAACCTCTCCATCATGTAGTAACTGTGGCAATGAATGTGAGTTGAGTAGGGTAGTTAGTTTTGTAGACTCGCCAGGGCATGAGAGTCTGATGGCAAATATGCTATCTGGTACAGCGTTGATGGATGGTGCAATGCTGGTTATAGCAGCAAATGAACCAGTACCAAAGCCACAGACCAGGGAGCATATGATGGCATTGAAGATACTTGGAATAAGGAGTATAGTTGTGGTTCAGAACAAGGTTGATCTTGTTGGTTATGAGGAAGCAAAGGCCAACTATGAGAGCATAAAGCAGTTCATAGCAGAGTACATGGATGAAGGCAAGGATATACCAGTAATACCAGTATCTGCACAGCAGAAGGTGAACATAGATGCTCTTATACAGGCTATAGAGGAGGGCATACCTACTCCAGTTAGGAACCCTTCCCTAGAGCCTATAATGCATGTAATCAGATCATTTGATGTCAATAAACCTGGAACAAGGATAAGCGACCTTAGGGGAGGGGTACTGGGAGGCTCATTGCAACAGGGAGAGTTGAGGGTTGGGGATGAGATAGAGATTAGACCAGGGATATACAATGAGAGGAAGGCTGCATATGAACCTATAGTAACGAAGGCTATCAGTCTAGCAACTGGGGCAGGGCTTGTTGAGTTCGTTAGACCTGGAGGGTTGATAGCTATAGGCACAAGGTTAGATCCAGCATATACCAAGAGCGACTCCCTAGTAGGCTCTATAGTTGGTAAGCCTGGTAGACTACCAGAGGAGCTTGATGAACTTACCATAGAGGGTGATCTCTTCGATACTGCAGTTGGTACACAAGATCTAATCAAGGTTGAGCCAGTAAAGGTCAATGAGCAGTTGAGGCTTAACATAGGTACTGCTGCTGTTCTAGCAACAGTCAGATCTGTGCATGGTGGTAGGCTTACGGTAAGGCTGAAGAGACCTGTATGTACCATAGCTAAGAGTAGGGTAGCGATAAGTAGAAGGATAGCAGATAGATGGAGGCTCATAGGTGCTGGCGTTATACTATAAATAATAAGGGCTCATTGGTTCGTTACAAGGTTATTAAATGAGATGGTATGGTCAGAGTACTAGTTGATACAAGCTTCCTCATTGCAATGGCAAACAGGCCAGTGAGGGGTATTGAGAGGCTTGAAACCAACTTGGGCAAGGTTGAGTTCCTCATCCCTGATGTGGTTGTTAGAGAACTTGAGAGGATAGCAGAAAGTGCAGGTGTTAAGAGAGCAAAGGAGGCTAGGGCTGCACTACAGATTATCAACGATGTAAGATTCAGGTTCAGTATTATAGATGTTAGCAAGCATGCAGAGATTAGGAAAGGTAATAGTAGTAGTGGTAGGGGTGCGGTAGACGACCTTATAGTTGCTCATGCTGAATCTGCTAGATGCTACGTTGCAACCCTTGATAAAGGGATGATCAAGAGGTTGAAGGGTAGGTGTGCAGGTATAGTAACGCTACAGGATGATACCATGATAGTAGTATAGATAGATAGTATAGTTTTTAAGTATTCTAATGCAAGTAAGAACATGCTTGAGTACAAGGGTGTAAGGATAGCATGGCTTGGACATGATACATTCAAGATAAGCAGCTCTGGCAAGGCTATTATATACATAGATCCATATAGGCTGAAGAGGGAGGCTAGGGATAAGGCAGATCTACTGCTCATCTCACATGAGCACTTCGACCATCTAAGCGTAGAGGATGCTAAGAAGGTTGTAGCAGCAGATAAGACTGTGGTTATTACCACCAAGCGTTGTGCAGATGGGATGAAAGGTGCGAAGGTTAAAGATATGAGGATAGTTGAGCCATGGGATAAGGTTGATCTGCAAGGTATAACAGTGGAGGCTGTTCCAGCATACAACATAAGCAAGATAAACCCAGATACCAAGAAGCCATTTCATCCAAAGGATGCTGGCATGATAGGTTTTGTTCTTACAGTTGATGGTGTAAGGATATACCATGCTGGGGATACCGATGCTGTAGAGGAGTTGAGGAACATCTCAAATATAGATGTGGCATTGCTCCCTGTTAGTGGCACATATGTGATGACTGCAGATGAGGCTGTTGAGGCTGTGAGGATGATCAAGCCAAAGATCGCTATACCAATGCATTACGGCACTATAGTAGGCTCTGAGAAGGATGCTGAGAGGTTCAAGAGCATGGTCAGAAAGGAGGAATGCGATATCCGTATACTGAAGCCTGTAGATGATTACTAGTTTAGTTACCCTTCTACTTTTTTGTTATGTTGCACTTCAATTATACATACATACATGCAAGTGAATGCGTTATGACTAGACATCTTCATACCTCCTATCTTCTTCTACATCTTCTACATCCCCTGTACTCTCCTCCCTTTGACTACTACCAATCTCCTCCTCTCCCCCCTTGTACCTATCTGCTATCCTATACCTAGCATATCTATCATCTGGAGAGAACTTTGGAGGGTGTGGATCGTGTGTTATACCATGACATCTTGGGCACTCCTGCTTCAAGGTGTATAGATCGCAGTTGAAGCACTTCCTAAGCAGATGTCTCATATCAAGATCAAGATGTTACGCCCTTCCTTGACTCCTCTCTTGTGAATTTGAATGTACCTCCCTTCTTCTCTATACCCTTCTGCACACTCTGAAGGATGGAGTTCAGTACCCTCTCTGCAACCTTGAAGTTCTCTGCACTTATAACAAGCCTGTACTTTGGTGCGCCCAGATAGGTTATGCTCACATCTGCACTATGCTTATTTCCCTCCACACTTGTAAGTACATCCTTTATAACATCTATGCCATCTGCTCTAGGACATGTTATCTCCATTATGCCTCCAACCTCTACTCTAGGCAGGGGTATCTTGCTGCTTATCTCTAGTATAGCATCTAGCATCTCCTTTGGGATGTTGAACCTCTCAAGTGTCTTTGCGCCCTTCCTTGCAACCTCTTCAAACATATCGTAGAGCAATGGATACTCATCACTGAGTATCTTAACACATCTACTGAACTCATCATCACTTATGCTGGAGCATTTCTCCCTTATCAGGCTAAGGAATGCCCTAGCCTTCTCTGCCTTCTTTACCTCCATTACCTTGAGCCTCCTCTCCTCATGTGTAACCTGCCTTAGCGAGAGATCAACCTCCCTCCTTGTCCTATTTACCCTTATCACCTTGAGTACGATCTTCTGCTTTGGCCTAACATAATGCTCTATGTTCCTTATCCATCCAGTTGCTATCTCCGATACATGAAGGAATCCAAGCATCCCATCATACTCATCTAACGTAACATATGCACCTTGAGGGAAGACCTCTTGTACAGTAGCCATTACAAGATCCCCTTCCTCAGGCAGCTCCTGCTCCTCTTGATACCTCATCCTATATCATCCCTAGAGAACTGTAATTTAATGTTGCTACTACTACTAACCCTAAAAATCAACTCCCTTGAGTGCCCTTATACCCTTCTTGAATGGATGTTTGATCTCCCTCATCTCAGTTACAAGATCAGCCATATCTATAACCCTTTCATCTGCATAGTTGCCTGTAAGCACTAGGGTTGTGCTGTATGGCCTAACCTTTATTAGATCCAATACATTCTCTACGCTTATAAGCCCTAACTTTACAGCGTAGTTAACCTCATCCAATATAACTATATCATACATGTTAGATAGTAACAATTCCCTACTAACCTTTAGCGCTTCTCTAGCAGCAGCAACATGCACCTCTCTTGGTAGATCATCATCCACTATCCCTACGAAACCCCTACCAACAGTTATAAGATTGAACTCTGGCCTTAACCTCATTGCACTATCCATCTCACCATAGTGCCAAGAACCCTTGATGAACTGCACCATAACTACTCTCATCCCATGGCCTACAGCACGTAATGCCATGCCCAATGCTGCTGTAGTCTTGCCTTTGCCATTACCAGTGTAGACTATTACAAGGCCTCTCCTTGATGCCCTTCTGGTATCATCAGCCCCTTCATCATGTATTACTGTACCCTTATCATCACCGCCATCATTCTCTTCTCTCCCTACATCTCTCAACTCAAGACCGCTATGGATACTTGAAGTTTAAATAAAAACCATGCTCATTCAAAGCATGAGTAATATGAGTACTGATAAAGATGACGCATGGCAGAATAATAATAACAATAATAACAATAGTATGAAGCAGAGGCATGCAAGAGTAGTCATAGCAGGGACTAGCAGCGGTGTAGGCAAGACTAGTATAACAATAGGTATAATGTATGCCCTTAAGGAGAAGGGTTATAAAGTTCAAGGCTTCAAGGTTGGGCCTGATTACATAGACCCATCATACCATACAAGTGTAACTGGAGTAGCAAGCAGGAACCTAGATCCTTGGCTCATGGGTGAGGATGGTGTAGTCGAGAGCTTCATCAACTCAATGCATACAAGTAATGCAGAGATAGCAGTGATAGAAGGGGTTATGGGACTCTACGATGGCCTATCTGGTATTGATGATTATGCCAGTACTGCATACATTGCTACCCTGCTCGATAGCCCAGTTATACTTGTTATAGATGCAAGCAAGGCAGCTAGATCTGTTGCTGCCATGGCTTTAGGGTTCATAGAATTCAACAGAGAGGTTAAGGTTAAGGGCGTTATACTCAACAACGTAGCAGGGGATAGACATGCTAGGTACTGCTTGGATGCGCTTGAGCAGAAGGGTATACCAGTGCTTGGTATTGTGAGGCGTAACAAGGATACAAGATTGAAGGAGAGGCACCTTGGGCTTGTACCAACATATGAGAGTAGCAAGGCTAGGGATGATGCATTGGCAACTGCAAGGTATGTTAGCGAGTATATCAATGTTGATGGGATACTTGATATTGCAAGGAGTGCATCATCATCATCAAGGCTCAAACATGAAAGGGTAGAGGTAGATAATGATGATGATGCAGTAGTAGTAGACCATTCATATTCAAGGAAGGATGTTATCATAGGTGTTGCACTTGATGAATCATTCAACTTCTACTATGCTGATAACTTGGAGATGCTCTCAAGGTATGCTAGAGTAGTGTACTTCAGCCCCATAAAGGATGAGGAGCCTCCAGAGTGCGATGGTCTCTACATAGGGGGAGGCTTCCCAGAGGTCCTAGCATCCATGCTTGCAAGTAATGCAGAGATGATGAAGAGAGTAAAGGATAATGCTGAGGATGGCATGCCAATCTATGCTGAGTGTGGAGGGCTCATGTACTTGAGCAGGAGCATAACAGATACTGATGGCTCAAAGTACAATATGGTTGGGCTCATAGATGCAGATACTATAATGGATAGGAGGCTTACATTGAACTATACGGAGGCTAGGGTAGATGCCCCATCATGTATAATTGCTGATCCTGGTAGTATGGTTAGAGGGCATGAGTTCCACTACTCAACCCTTGCTGATATAGCAGGGGATAGTAGGTTTGCATATGAGATGCTAAGAGGCAAGGGGGTTGATGGTAAGAGGGATGGGTTCATAATGCAGAATACACTTGCATCATACATGCATCTACACTTCTCACGCAAGAGTCTGGTTGAAACGTTCATATACTCATGCAGGAGATACTCAGCGAGATGATCTATTGATCGATCTCTACTCAAACCTACATCACCTCCTATTTTGTATGTACAGTTTGAAGAGTGCATTGAGTATCGATGCTACTACAGTACTCCCTCCCTTCCTTCCCCTATTTGATATATACTCTATACCATGATCTTCTGCAGTTCCTATAAATGCTATCTTGCTCTCAACAGCAGATACAAACCCAACTGGTAGTGCTATAACCAGCATGGGCTTGACGTTACCATCCCTTACCATCCTTATAAGTTCATAGAGTGCTGTTGGTGCATTGCCTACTGCAACTATACCACCATTGCTTATTTGATCCTGCATCGCTCTCATTGCTACCTCTGCCCTAGTCCTGTTGCTCCTCCTAGCCTCCTCTACTATCGATGGATCAGATATCCTGCTTATACACTTTAATCCTAAAGTATGAATTGCGTTCTTGTTTAGTGCTGCAGGGATTATATCTGTATCACATACTATGCTACACCTGCTCTCTATAGCAAGTAATGCACTTGCTATGGCATTACTGCTGAATACTATTGAGTCCTCCTTGCTTCTAACGTAATCAAAATCAGCAGTAGCATGTATAACCCTCCTTACTACCATCCACTCATCACTACTATAGTTTGATTTGGAGGTACCAACCTCTTCCTCTATGATCTGCATGCTCCTCTCCTCTATCTCATCCCCCCTTGAGGTCATGCTTAATCCATCCCTCTATGAACTCTAGCCTTGTCTACTTCTTACTTGCTTGGCCTCCCTAACCCTCTCCATTATAACCTTGGCTATCCTCCTATCGACTCCTAGATGTTTGGCCATTATAACACTGCAGGATGGCTTGAACTCCTCCAATGCTTTCTCTATATCCTCCCTTATATCATGCTTCATATGCTCCCCGTTGTGGAGGAAGTATGGCATGAGTATCAGTAGTTTAGGCTCTCTCTCAAGCATAATCCTTATACCATCATGGATGTCTGGCTCATCCAACTCAAGGAAGCATATCCCAAGACTCCTGTAGTACTGCTTGAGCCTATCCCCTATGAGCCTGAATACCCTCCTTGCATCATGATCACTACTCCCATGACCTATGAGAAGGACATCGCACTCCTCATCCTCAATGTAGGCATTGCCAGTGCTACTATTACTCCTCATCTTCTTCATCATCATCCTAGCCTCATCTATCCTTGCCCTGACAAGTTCTATCAACTGATTATGGTAGTTCAGGCAATCTGTTACCGTAAACTCGACACCTAACTCCCTTGCTACCTTTACGCTCTTACTTACAGCAACCTTCATCTTCAAGCCTGGATAGAGGAAGTATGGCACTATAGTTAGATGCTCTACACCATAGCCTAGAGAGTCTAGGAATGCATCCTCTATCGTTGGTGAAGTAACCTCTAGGAGTGCGAATGTAACATGCTCACATGCACACTCATCCTTAACCAATGCACACAACTCCTCCAGTTCTAAAAGTACATCTGAATCGTTACTCCCTCTATCTATAAGGATTATACCATTCCTCATCATCTGGATCGCCTACCTATTGCTACTGCAATTACTACTGCAACTAACACCATAGACATAGCTAGCCTACCTGCCCTTGCACATCACTCTCATCGTATTTAATCCTTGCAACAGCAACCGTAAGGTTAGGGGGGAACTTGCGCTTCTGCATAACCAACTCGCCCTTACCCCTTGTACCTGCAAGTGCTGCTGCCTCTGCAACGCTAGGAGTCCCTTCATACATCCTCACTAGGTTTGATGGGTTAGGCACTTGTATGGATGCAAGTTGCTCCTTGCTGTAGTACTCAACAGGTATCTTTGCATGCTCGCTGAACTCTTTCAAACCAATTATCTCATACCCTCTCTCGAGGGTTGCTATGCACTTTATTGAGTGCATGCTCAACATGGCATCCTTGAATGCATGCTCTACACCTCTTGCTATCTCATCACTACTTGTATCCCAGTGTAGCCCTAGTCCTACAACTAGGCTCTTCGGTCTATAAACAACTGCTCTAGCAAGGAGTTCACCATATCTAGGGTCTATGAGCCTATCAGTTATTAGAAGTGCTTTAAGCCCCGAGGTATACAACTCATCGATGCTCTTGAATACCCTCACATTCCTTGGCAACTCTTTACCATTCCACCATCCATGCTCACCAGCATCTTGGTATATGCCTATTGGCTCCTCATTTACCATGGCAGCGCTCATCATGGTTATGTTATGTTCACTAACCTCATCTATACGCCATCCAAACTCACTACCTAGTAGATCAACCGCTATAGTCTCATTCACATCTGCTGCTGTTGTTATAACAGGGGTAGAGTTAAGTATCCTTGCTACTAGCCTTGCCAATGCATTTGCCCCTCCTATATGGCCTGAGAGTGCGCTTATTACGAATCTTGCTGTATCATCTATAACAAGCACAGCAGGATCACTTCTCTTATCCCTTATGTATGGGGCGATCATCCTTATCACTGCACCAAGAGAGAATATGCAGATTAGAGCGTTGTATGAGTTGAAGAGCCTTGCCATTAGTGCTGTGCTAGGCTCAGTGTACCAGTTCACCTCAACGCTCTCATCATCACCTATTCCTGCCCTGAACTTCTCTGGAGCATAGATATCCCATTCATTCATGGTCTTCTTCAACCTACATGCTATCTCTATCCCATGCTTTGTTATTGCTACTATAGCAACTCTCCTCCTCTTCATCTCCCTATCATCATTCCCAACGCTATTGGAGTTGTTCATACTGCACGAACCTCCTTCATGCTCATACTTGCCCTGCCTATTATCTTGCCATCGAAATCAAACATTATACACTCTACACCTGCCCTACCATCTATATACGAACTTAGCCTCTCACATACCTTGCTGCATAGCGTATTGAAGTAACCTTCCAACCTGCTCTCCATAACGATCTCCATAACATGCCTTGCAGTATTTGCACTCCTTATCCTCTCTTGGAGTTCATGGTTTGCATTACAGCAGTCTCTAGCAACATCTGCAAGGAACTCCATATCTACATGTGAGCCCTTGACATGTGTCTGCTTCACACCCTTTGCTACCTTTGAGAGCTTGCCTATGAACCCAGCAACTACTATATGCCTTATACCCTTCATCGCAGCCTGTCTTACAGAGTATGCAACAAAATCGCCCATCTGCACAAAGCAGTGCTCTGGAAGGTTGGGCATAATACGCTTAGCAAAATCCTCGCTCCTACCTCCAGTTGTTAACACTATGGTATCATCATGCATGGCAACTGCAACATCTATACACTGTCTTATGCTTGCTGCAAATGATGCTGTTGAGTATGGTACAACAATCCCTGTAGTGCCTAGGATGCTTATACCCCCAACTATACCAAGCCTTGGGTTATCTGTCTGCTTTGCCAACTCCTCTCCCCTAGGCACTGATATTGTAACCTTCACACCCTTGCTCTTAAGATGCTCAGATGCAACCTCTCTAACAGCATTGGTTATCATGCGCATGGGTGTAGGGTTTATTGCATGCTTCCCTATCTCTAACCCTAGCCCTGGCTTTGTTACTATCCCTACACCCTTGCCCCCTGTAACCTCTATCCTCTCAGGCTCACCATCTAGCCACTCAACCCTAGCAACTATCTCTGCACCATGTGTAACATCTGGATCATCTCCAGCATCCTTTACAACTGTGCATACAGCATAACCATCATAAGCAGAAGTAGCAGTAAAGATACACTCCTTAACTGGTAGCGTAACCTCACTGCCCTTAGGTAGAGTAACAGTAACGCTAGTTGGCAACTCTCTACCCATGCTTATCAGCGCTATTAGTGCTGCCTTTGCTGCTGCTGTTGCACACGTGCCAGTTGTGTAACCTGTCCTCAACAATCCTCTCCTCTTCTTCTCCAATATCTCCTCTGGTAACTCCTGCTCCTGTTCCATCTCCTTCAGCATCATGGGATCATCAGCATCAGTACTAGCATCAGTACCAACACTGTTATTATTACTGTTGCTCATACAATCAATCATCCTTTACACTCTAGTCTATTTATTTTATATTATTGAGCCAGATCTAACTAGCATGATAATAATATGTCAATGCTAGATATAGCTAGGCATGTGAGGGAACTGGAGGATGAGGAGGTTAAAGTACTTAAGGCATTTGTGAGGATGATGAGGGATTATGAGAGTATAGATGAGGAGCAGATAGCCATAAGTGCAAAGATGCATATAGACAGGGTAAGGTATGCTCTAACTAGACTCAACGGGAAGAGCCTTATATACAAGAGCCCCAGCAGGGGCTACCATTTAGTATATGCAGGGCTTGATGTTCTAGCGCTTAGGGAACTTGCTGATAGGGGTGTGATAGCAAGCATAGGTAGGGCAGTAGGCATAGGTAAGGAGGCCGATGTATTCGAGGCTATAGATGTTGATGATAATATGCTTGCTGTAAAGTTCTTCAGGATAGGAAGGGTAAGTTTCAGGAGTATAGCAAGGAAGCGCATGTTCAAGGATGTGCATAGTTGGCTCCTTGCCAGCATAGAGAGTGCTAGAAAGGAGTTTCACTCTCTTAGGAGGTTGAAGGCTGTAGGTGTTAATGTACCAGAGGCAAGAGCACTGGCAAGGCATGCTCTTGTGATGGAGTATGTAGAGGGTATAAGGCTTGTAGAGTGCACTAGCCTAGATGATCCCATACATGTACTTGAGGATGTGCTTGAGAATATAAGGTTGGCATACTCCATAGGGATGATCAGTGCTGATCTGAGCGAGTACAACATACTCTACGATGTTAATGGCAAGGTATGGATAATAGACTGGCCTCAGAGCATAGATGCTAGAGTACATCCAAATGCTAGGATATTGCTTGAGAGGGATCTTAGCAATATACTACGCTTCTTCAGCAAGAGGTTCGATCTAGAGTATGATCTGAGCAAGGCTATAGCCTACGTTACCATAGCTGAAGAAGAGCGTTAATAGTAGTAGTACTAATAATAATAAATAGATAACCTTGAACCTTGACCATCTAAACTGCTAGTCTCCTGAATACATCTACGCTATCCAGCCTCTCCCATGTGAACTCTGGCTCATTCCTGCCGAAGTGCCCATACACAGATGTCTTCCTGTATATTGGTCTTCTTAACTGAAGGAATTCTATTATCCCTGATGGTGTAAGGTTGAAGTTCCTCACTATGTATCTACTCAACTCCTCATCTGATACCTTGCCAGCAGTGTTGAATGTATTAACATACAGTGCTATAGGCTCTGCAACACCTATTGCATATGCTACCTGCAGTTCACACCTCTTCGCTAACCCAGATGCAACTACGTTCTTCGCTATGTACCTCATCATGTACGATGCGCTCCTATCAACCTTTGTAGGATCTTTGCCAGAGAATGCACCTCCTCCATGCTTGCATGCCCCTCCATAGGTATCAACTATAACCTTCCTCCCTGTCAAACCAGTGTCACCTGCTGGCCCTCCTATAACGAACCTTCCAGTTGGGTTTATGTAGAATCTAGTACTACTGTCTATGAGTTCATTGCATACTGGGAGTATAACCTTGTCCATCAACTCCTTCCTTACAGTCTCCATATCAACATCTGGAGCATGCTGTGCAGATAGCACTATTGCCTTTATGCTCTTCACCACACCATCCTCATACTCAACAGTAACCTGAGACTTACCATCTGGTCTTAGCCATGGTATGATACCCCTCTTCCTCAATTCTGCAAGCCTCATGCATAGTTTGTTTGCAAGCATTATGGGCATTGGCATCAACTCCTCGGTCTCATCACATGCATACCCAAACATCAAGCCTTGATCCCCAGCACCTATGCTATTGCCTCTAACCACACCCATCGCTATATCAGGGCTCTGCTCATGTAGCGATGTTATCAACTTGCATCTCTCAAGGTCTAGACCAGAGTCATTGCTCCCATATCCTATATCCTGCACAACCTGTCTTACAACTCTAGGGATATCAACGTGTGCACTGCTTGTAACCTCACCTGCCACAACCATGAGCCCAGCAGTAGCAAGTATCTCCACTGCTACCCTTGAGTACATATCTTGCCTTATATACTCATCCAGTATCGCATCTGCTATATGGTCGCATACCTTGTCTGGATGCCCTTCAGTAACAGACTCTGAGGTGAACAGTTGCTTCATCAAGGCTACACCATTCAAGGGTATTATAAAATCTTCCTTCCTCCCCTTTGTATTACACTACTACTGCTACTATCCCTAACTGCTACTGTTGTTGCTATTGCTTTATCCCGCTATTTGAATACAGACTTACAGCTCATCCTCCAGCCTTATGAAGAGCACGTTGTTGCCTCTTATCACAACCTTGCCGTAGTTTGCAAGATGTGTTGAGCCATTGAACTCCTCAGCATCATCAAGGATGAGGTTCATGTAAGAGTCAACGTTGCTCATCTTCCCTCTATACTCAGCCTCGTTCTTCAGCCTAACAGATACCTTCTTGTTTATTGCCCTCTGCAGTACCACCAATGGTTTCTTTGGGTGTTGCTGCTGTTGGTTTGACAAAGACTTCACTTGAAAGATGAGCCTACCCCAAGATAAAAATCTTACTAGCATCTAATCTCTTGCATGCAGGTGATAAGCACAGGGTCTAGAGCATTAGATGCACTACTGCTGGGTGGTGTTAGAAGGGGTCTACTCTACTGTGTATTTGGTGCATCGGGCTCTGGAAAGACACAGCTCTGTATGCAGTTGGCGTTGAACTCTGCAAGAAGTAGTGAGAGGGCAAGGGTGTTTATTGTAGATGCAAAGGGTGACTTTAGACCTGAAAGGATTATTGATATCTATAGGGCTACCTACATGAACTATTCTGAGAGAAATGGTGGATCTGGATACGGTAAAGATATCAATACAATAATGAGCATCATGAATAGGATCTATGTGCAGAGAGCGTATCATGTTGATGATATACTCAATTCCCTGTGCGATGTATATGGCATGCACGATAGATATGATCATGGTGTATCATTGCTTATAGTGGAGGACTCCCCATCGCTATTCAGGTTGGAGTATGGAAGCAGGAGTGCTGAAGGGCACTTTAGACTGATGAGGCTCATGCATGACCTTGCCCTTAGAGCAGTGCTTAGGAATACAGCTGTGATTGTAACCAATGGGATTGTTAGTGCAATGGGTAAGCATGGTGATGCTGATACTACTACTGTTCCTGACTCTGGATTTGAAGAAGGAATGAGAATGGAGATGGGGGAGAGGCAGATAATGGATAGATCTGTATCCATGTTTACACACTTTAAGGTTAGGCTTGAGAGGCAGAGAAGCAAGAAGATGAAGGAGAAGGAGGGGGAGGAAGGTATGGGAAGGATGTATGGAAGTTTGTTCAAGGCAACACTACTGCAACCATTATTGACTAGGAACAATACAGCACTCTTCAGTATAGTAGAGAGAGGTATAGTTGATATCTAGCAACGTATGTTTAATCTTATCCTCAACATGTAATATAATCTGTAAGCTTTAAGTACTGGTCAGTTGAATAGTACAACAATGAAGTACTATAGTAACATCCTTACCCTAGGCATACTGAGCATAGCAGTAGCATCACTAGCATTCTATGGCGATGGCAAGCAGGCAAGTGCAGCAGAGTTCATAATAGATATGCCTGTAGGCTCACAGAACATGGCTTGTAATCCAGCATACTCACCAACTGGAGATTGGACGAAGATGCTTAACGATAAATGCTTCAACCCCTCAACCCTAACAGTGCCAGCAGGTAGTACTGTAACCTTTGTTAACAAGGATACTGCTAGCCATACTGTAGCATTTGCAAGCAACCCTCTAGATGCTACTACATGGAAGTTGGGAGATCCAAAGTTCGACTCTGGATTAGTGCTACCAAATGGCAAGTGGAGCGTTGTTCTTGACGAGGTTGGCGAGCATCCCTATGTATGTTATGTGCATCCATGGATGATAGGTAGAGTGATAGTTGAGGCTGCTGCTCCCCCTCCAGAGACTAGACTGATAACCCTTACAACAGATAACAACTCAGTCAAGGTTGAGGTTGAGTTCAGTGCTGGTACTGCTACAGACAGCATGCTAACTGTAGATCCACCACAGGAGGTAACCTTCAACATAAAGTTCGTAGACCCTGCTAGCGGTAAGTTGATAGAGCATGTAAACTATGACTTCAAGGTTATAGATGCTGATGGCAATACTGTGATCAATAGACCAGAGCAGCATACACATACTGGTGATGCAAGCCATAAGGTTAACTTTGCAAGCACAGGTGCATACACAATAGACATAAACGTTCTAGGCACTGGTATAAACAAGCCATTCGATACAAAGTTTAGTGGCAAGTCAGCCTTGAGCATATCTGTAGTTCCAGAGTTCCCAATTGGTATAGTTGCTGTATTCGCCTCCATAGCAGGTATAGCAGTAGCCATGAGCAGGTTCAAGGGTAGACTACCCATTAACTACTAAAATCACTTTTTTAATGATGGTTTTTATTGCATTACATTACATTACATAGCAACACAACACATAATTGTATCAAACTATTCATACCTCTTATATGTATGTATATAATGGGTTGAATTGTTATGGATAGTGATAGATCACGCATCACAGATAGATACTATCGCCATACCACCACTAACAGGTGTAGCAGTAGCAGCAACAACAAAAGCAGTACTTACAGAAAGTTAGAGAGTAGGATATTAGAAGCCTTCAATAGGTTAGGCTACTCTAGACTAACGCCTATACAGAGGAAGAGCATACCAATTCTTGCTAGAAAGAGAGACTCGCTCATAGTGGCACCTACTGGCTCAGGGAAGACAGAGGCTGCAATGATACCCATACTTACCATGGTAGCAGAGGCTAATCATCATAATAATTATTATTATGATGATAATAATAATAATGCTAAGGTCAAAGGGGTAAAGGTACTCTACATAACCCCGCTAAGGGCATTGAATAGGGATATGCTTAGGAGGCTTGTACACTATGCTGGGATGCTAGGCTTGAGTGTTGCTGTTAGACATGGTGATACAAGTAGTTATAGGAGGAGGAAGATACAGGATGATCCTCCAGATGTACTCATAACTACTCCAGAGACCCTAGCAATAATCCTAGTAGGGAAGATGGCTAGAGCAATCCATGCTCTAGAATGGATAGTCATAGATGAACTACACGAACTGCTAGCGAACAAGCGTGGGGCACACCTAGCCTTGAGTCTTGAGAGGGTTGAGAGGTTATCGAGTAGAAGGGTAGTAAGGGTAGGGTTGAGTGCAAC
This sequence comes from Candidatus Nitrosocaldus tengchongensis, assembly GCA_013538675.1. GTDB lineage: Archaea > Thermoproteota > Nitrososphaeria > Nitrososphaerales > Nitrosocaldaceae > Nitrosocaldus > Nitrosocaldus tengchongensis. The sequence continues at coordinate 13,549 of JACAFJ010000004.1, read as the reverse complement.
CCTTGGCAATCTAGATACTGCAGCCAAGTTCATATCATATGTTAGAGGTGGTGATGTATGTGCATGTTATGATGATGATGGTAGTAGTAATAGTAAGGAAATAAGAAGAAGGAGGGGGAGGAGGGGTAGCAAGTGTGCAATAATAGTTGATGACTCTCTCCGCAAGTATGATGTTGATGTAGTGTATATAGATGCGCCAATAACAGATGTAGCAGAACATATAATAGGATATATAAGGAGTGCTAAATCTAGCAATAGAGGATCGATACTCTTATTCACAAATACTAGGGATGAGGCTGAATACATGGCAAGTATAATGCGTGAGGGTATCGATGATGCTACTATAAGTGTAGATGTGCACCATGGCTCACTCTCCAGAGAGGTTAGGGAGGAGACAGAGAGTAGGCTTAGGGGTAGAGATGGTTATAAGAGCAGTGATAAGGGTAAGGGTAAGGGTAAGGGCGATGGAGATGACCATTATCATCATCATGGTGATACAGAACAAACCAATGTTGTTGTGTGCACATCCTCCCTAGAGCTTGGTATAGATGTTGGCTCTATAAGCACTGTTATACACTATGGCTCTCCTAGACAGGTATCCAAGATGGCCCAGAGGATAGGGAGGAGTAGGCATAGATCCACAGAATCAGCCAAGGGAGTAATATTCACTAACAGTGCTGATGATGAGATTGAGGCACTTGCAATACTCAAGAGACTTGCAAAGGGGGATGTTGAGGAGCAGAGGATCCATGAGTCTCCTCTAGATGTTCTTGCACACCATCTTGTAGGGCTAGCATTGGAGCGCTACAATATAGATGGTAATGATGGTAGTAATAACAATAACAATGATAATTGCAACAGCAGAGATGGTAATAAGGATGGTAAGAAGAAGAAGGAGGATGTTGAGGTTAGCGTTGAGGAAGCACTAGCATTAGTAAGGAGAGCCTACCAGTTCAGGAATATCAACATTAATGATATGATGGATTGCCTAGAACTCCTCAGCAAGAATGGTATAGTGAGGTTCGATAGAGATAGGTTGAGGTTCAGGGCTGCTAGGGTTAGAGCATACTACTATGATAACGCATCCATGATACCAGATGTACTCAAGTTCGATGTTGTAGACACCGCAAGCAATAGAGTCATAGGCTCTCTAGATCAGGAGTTTGTAGGAGATTATGGTGAGCAGGGCAATGTATTCATACTCAAAGGCATGCAGTGGAGGATACTTGCAGTAGACTATGCTAGGATGAGGGTCAACGTTGAGCCTTACTATGCTATGAGCATAAACGTACCATACTGGAGTGGTGAGATGATACCAGTTGATCATAGAACTGCACAACTGGTAGGTATGATGAGGAGGCTTATAGTACAGGGTAGGATCAATAATGATATAATGAGCAGGGCATTATTAATAGATGCCTATAGGGAGTTGGGTAACATCGTACCAGATGATAAGACATTCGTTATAGAATACTCTCCTAACCTTGTGATCATACATGCATGCTTAGGCACAAGGATAAACAATACATTGGCATCATTACTATCAACCATAATATCATCAAGCCTTGGGTATATAGTCAATGTAAGGTCTGATGCTTATAGGATAATGCTGAGTTCAACAGCAAGGATAGGCAAGAAGCATATCATTGATTGTCTAGTAGATGATTACGATGCTGAAGAAATAATAAGAGTATCGCTCAAGGATACACACAACCTCAGCTGGAGCGTATGGAATGTAGCGAAACGCTTTGGTCTTGTTGATGCTAATGCCATGTACGATAAGAAGATAGCAAGGATGATCTATGAGAGATATGCTAATACACCAATAGTTAGGGAAGCGCTAAGGGAGGTGTTGCATGAGAAGTACGATGTTGATGGTGCAAAGAGCATAATAAAAAGGTTAAGGGACGGAAGGTTCAAGATGGTATGGAGGGATGTGAGAGAAGAAGGTAATGGTAGTAGTAGTAGTAATCTATTCTCCCCTCTTGCAGAACCTATGATGGAGAGGAGTAGGATTAGGGTTGGAGCATACTCAAGCCCATTGAGTAACGAGCAAGCAGTAATGGAAATGGTAAGGAATAGGCTTATGAAGAGCAAGCATAGACTTGTATGCCTCAAGTGTGCATCCAACAGAATAGTTGAGGTTGGCAATGCTCCAGAGCAGATAGCATGCTTGAAGTGCAACTCAAGGATAGTTGCTGCAATACATCCTTATGATGATGATACATACAATGCTATATTGCTCAAGGTAAGGAATGCTAGACTTGATGGTGAGCAGGAGCATAGATTCAGGAGGGCATGGAAGTCTGCATCCCTAGTACATACATTTGGGAGGAGGGCACTACTCGTACTATCTGGATATGGTATAGGGGTTGATACTGCAGCGAGGATGCTCAAGAACTATGCTTACGAGCAGGATGAGATGCTGGTGAAGTACATATATGAGGCTGAGAGGCAGTATATAACAACTAGAGGGTTCTGGGATGATTAATTAAGTCTGGGTTAGGATTGGATATAATTATCAATAGTTAGGTTACACATATATGAGTAGATATAGAGATATTATGAGTTCTCTCATCTAGCCGATATGCCTTATGATAGTGAACGGTTTTACGTTAAGTTCATAAACATCGCTACTATTACTGTTATCATCACTATTACTATCATTACTACTACTAGTGGTATCATAGTAGAAAGTATTATTATTATCATAATCCCCCCTTCTCCTCCTCTTGCTTGCTATTGTCTTTCTCCTAACAACAACACCGTAGAGCCTTATCCTCTCCCCAACCCTTAGAGCCTCTATCTTCTCTACCTGCTTATCCCATGCGATGAGCCTTGCCTCATTTGTATCATCCCCTACCAAGACCTCTGCATACCTGCTCACGCTCCCATCCCTACGCCTTACCTCATCTACTCTAGGCATGGTTAGCACGATAACCTCAATAGCGTATAGATTCTCCTCCTCCATACTTATTATCTTGCTTATGGGTTCGTATCCAGTTCCATTACCCTTGGCATCATACTCATCTCTACTTGCTACGTATGAGTCCTCATCCAAGTATATCGTGTAGCCTAGAAACCTGCTAGGTATGCATTCTATACTCATACCCTCCTTCATCACAACCCTGCTTCTATCAGCAAGTGATGAGATATCCAAGAGGTATAATGCTGCTTTAGCCTCCTCCTCATCATCATGATGATGATTAACCTCATCCGCAGCATCAACCACCACTATGGCATATCTGTTGTTGTCATTACTACTACTACCAATGCTATACTTACCCTCTTCTTCTTCATTATCATCATTACTGCTACCACTATTTATGGCAAGTACCCTCAACCTCATCAACTCCAAGTAATCCCCATCGCTGCTAGACTCAATGTTACTGCCAGTGCTATGATACCTCCATCCATGCTCAAGGGTCTTTATTATGCTTCCAGAATCACCATGGAGTTCTACCCTATCTCCATCACGCCTAACCCTTACACCAGTTACCATAACCTTAGAGTTGAGGGGCATCACCTTTGCTAGGTTTGCATAGTTAAGATCCCATACAACCACCCTAACCTTGGATGTACTGCCCTTAAGTAGCATACTCATGACCTTGCTCTCTTCACCATCCTTATTCCTGTAGGTAGATATTATAGGGTTGGAGCATAGTATGCCTGTAACTACAAAGTTATCTCCCTTCCCCTCCTCCTCCCCTACCCTGTATACTATATCGCTAACATCTATTGCTATATCCTCAAGCCTCTTTATCTCTATGCTTATGCTCATACCCTTACCTCTACCGATATCATCATAGTAGTCAGAGCCAAGAGGTTCTACACTGCTCCTCATACCAGTATTTATAACTAGACTGCTACCATCTAGACCACTCTTGATATACACCCTTGATATCCTTATAGCATCTCCAGCCTTTATACCAAGCCTCTCAATGGAATCTGCAATATCATCCCAGAGGTTCACACTCATACTCTTCTCATCATCATAAACCACTAGCCTCCTCAACCTTGATACCGTTCCATCACTCTTCCTGCCATACCTCTTCACAGGGTATATCTTCATGACCCTAGCAACTACGCTTACATCCCTTGCACCAGAGTAGAGGTCCTTGAGCGCTGTGATTGCTCCTCCACCACCACTATTATTACTACTACTCATCCTCATCTTGCTCATCTCCTCATCTATCCTTATGCCCAGATCTGCTGCTACAAGGAATAGGGCTCCCTGTTCAGTCAGGTACCCAGCACCTATGTTCTTCATCTTCTCCCTAGCCATACTCAATACATCTTCCCTACTTAGATCTGGTCTATGCTTGAGTATCAGTACTACTATACCCTCTGTATCCAACCTATTAGATTGGTGTAGATTAGTTAATTAAACTTACTTGCTTCAGCGATCCTTCACCTTCTTGTAAGTAAATCTCTATTGCAATGACAAGGATTTTTATATGCGAGTAATGTAATGCTGCTGTTGGCAAATACATGCCCTGAGTGCAATGGTAATCTGCTGTATGAGGTTAGCACAAAGCACTTTATATGCAAGAACTGCGGCCTTTATGCAACAAGGGAGCAGTTGGATGATATAAGGGATAGGTTGAGACCAAGGAAGAAGGGTAGTAAGGAATCGGAGTATCTAGAATGGTGGATGAGTAAGAAGTAAGTAATGGTGGAGAGGATTAGGTAGTAGTGTATAGGTAGGTAGGGAGGGGTAGAATGGTAGCATAACTGGTAGTCTAAATTATTGTAATATATAGTGAAGGATATTCATGGTGAATAAGATAGCAGGATATAATGGTTGGTTAGTTAACTAGTTAGACAGTATAACTACTGTACATCGCATATATTATTACTACTACTATATACTGTACTGCAATAGCATCGTGATGATGATCTCTACCCTGGTTGTTTATTAAAGGATACGGTTTTAATATAGTTTGAGATAATCTTATGGTATGAGTGAGCTACCAAAGTGGGCTGAGGATGAGATAAACTCCATAACAGACTCAAGTTTCAGGTTGGAGGAGGAGTGGGAAGGCACTGGTTACTTCCTTGATATAGATGGCAAGGCTAGACTTGTTGATATAAACTTCTACGAGAGGCTCCCAAATGGCAAGCATATAGTAACTGTTAGGGTGAGCGATGCTTTAAGGATGGATGAATTCAGGAAGGGTATAGTCTACACGTATAGGCTGAAGGTACTTAAAGCCTCTATAAGTGATAGACTTGCAGAGTATCTTAAGAAGAACTTCAACCTTAACATGGATGGAGTTTATAGATTCGAACTACACTCGTTAGAACCTCTAGAGGATGTGAGTTATGAAGGAGGAAGTAGAGGAGAAGTATTAGGGGAAGAGGATGGTTGAGGAGAGGAATGGGGAATGATTGATGGAGGAAGAGCATACACAAGGGTTCATCTCTGCAGTATTCTCTTGAGCATGACCTTAGCCTGATGCATTGCATGTATGGTGAAATGCCTTACAACTATCACATTACAATCAACCATATCTAATGCTCTAACCATGTTCATACTGTTTATTACATCTATACCCAACAAGGTAGCAGGTAGCACTATTGTATCTGGTTCATACGCCTTTACCTTCTCAAATATAAGGTTAGAGAGCCATCTATCCCCTATCCTATCTGGTATTGTAACCTCTAAAACCTCATAACCATGGGCCTTGAGCCTATCCTTCTCATTCACATACTCTATCCCTTCTAACCTAGATAGGTAGACCACAGCCCTCTCTGTATCCTTGAGCCATCCAAGTACCTTGAGTACAAGCCTTGAGTGCTCTCCCTCATCATCGTAGAATGCTAGTACCCTCTTGCTCCCATCTATACCCTTCACATCCCTGACTACCATTACATCGGATGTGAGTAGCATCTGGAGCCTCCTGTTGCGCTTGAAGCTATCGAACTCATGGACTAGAAGATCTACCCTCTGCTCTTCAATACTTGCAAGTATAGCATCTGTTACATCATGTGCTATCCTTGGTAGGTAATGGTATGGTACCCTCCTCTCCTCTAGCACACTCCTCACTGGTGCAAACGATCTTATAGCATCATCAACAAACGCTATCCCACTAGATAGAGGCATCTGGTATGGTACAGTTATCACTCTCAGTATATTAACCTCTCCATCTGAAGCCTCTGCTACCCTAATAGCATACCTTATCATCTTGATGGGGTCCTCTGGCATGTACTGCACAAGTACCCTAAAGTCCTTCCTCTCAAGGTAGCCAGTCGATGCAAGGAGAGGAGCTGTATGCTCAACCTCCTGCTTGAATGAGTATACCCTGTACATCAGTAACCCTATTGCAACCCATATGATCATCACCACTAGGCTTATAGGCTGTGTTATGATTATGTATAATGCTAATGCTATATTCAGGAGTATACCTATCATAGGTATTGCTGGGAAGAGTGGTATCTTGAACCCGTACTCCAACCTCTCACCATAAAGCCTCCTTATGTTTATCACTGCTGCATTAACTTGTGCAAAGAGTATGAGGAAGATCAGCCCTGCTGCCTTTGCTATATCCTGCAAGGGAAAGAAGTATGCCATGAATAGTGTTATCCCTGCTGAGACGATTATTGCTACATATGGTGTTCTATTCTTTGCATGTATCATGCTGAGTACATGGGGGAGGTTGTAGTATCTGCCCATTGCAAGTGCTACCCTTGCTGAGGAGAATATACTAGCGTTAAGGGCAGCAAGCATAGATACCATGCCTCCAGCAAGTACCATGAGTGCACCAAATGGTATGAAGGTATCTGCAGCCCTCATTATGCCAAGTTCGCCATGCATACCTATGAACATCCATGCTGGTGTATCTGAGCCTGGATCACTGGCACCTATGGCAGTTATGGCTATTAGGCTGTAGATTGTTACTACACATGCTATGGAGATGAATATTGCTACAGGTATATTCCTCCTTGGATTCCTCACCTCCTCCCCAGCCTGCACTATAACCTCATAGCCTTCAAACGCAATGAATGTTAGTGCCATTGCAGCAAATATGCCAGCAACGCCCATGGGTACAAAGTCAGAGAACTGAACTGTCCATTCAGGCTTTATGCTCATTATGTAAAGGCCAGAGATAATGAATGTTAGTGCTACTGCTAATTGCGATAATGTGATTATATTACCTGCCTTGCCTGTTGGTGATGTACCTTTAAAGTTAACATATGCTAGTGCAACTATAGCAATAGCAGCAAATAACTTATCACCATGCTCTAGATCAATACCTGCTAGAGCAAGCAGACCCTGCATGAATGTACCAAAACTAACAGCGTATAGGCTTGTAGCAACTATATGAGCAAACCATCCAAGCCAGCCGTTTATAAACGGCATTGGCCTGGGTAACCCTTCCCTTATCCATCTGTAGCCTCCCCCAACCTCTGGTATCGATGAGCCCAACTCTGCATATGACATCGCCGTGAACATGGTTATCACAGCATTAAGAAGGAATGCTATCACTACAGCAGGACCAGCAAGCCCTATGGCAGGGCCTACAAGCACAAACATTGCTCCCCCTATCATGGCTGCTATACCTATCATTATAACATCGAGTAGACCTAGAGTACGTACAAGTCTGGGTTCATGTGTAGCCATATGCTTACTACTACTGATGCATCTTACCTGAATATATATGAGTCAATCTCTATCTATCTAACAAGAACTATAGCATAGCTGTAAGGCTATTAATCTATAGTCTTATGCTTACCTGCTACTGCTATCACTACTGCTTGCTACTATTACTTCCTCTACTTAAAGAGCGAACAAGTAATATCCAGCTAACGAATAGAGGTACATGGTAGGATGCTATCCTCCATGCTACAATCACATCTCCAAATGCTGCTGGGTCTATACTGAATGTGTTAAGATAGTACGCTATCCCTAACTCTGTAAGACCAGAGCCACCAGGGCTTACTGGTATTGTTCCTATGGATATTGCAGCAGCAACCATTATCAGTGACTCGAAGAAGCCTACCGATGCCTTTGCACTTGCTATTACCATGAATGTTAAAGCATGCAATGATGCCCCAGCGAATGTCAGTGCAAGCCCCACAGCAAATACCCTTAGTGATGATCTCTTAAGGTAAATCCTTGACATCTCACATAACCCTCTAAGGCTATCGTTCATAAAATTGGTCCATCGTTCTCCCCTCTCCTCGCCAAAGAACCTTGTAAGCAGTGGCTGAGTGAACCTAGGCATCTGTATAATCCTCTTTGCTGATAATGTTAGAAGTATCAGGTATGAAGCAAATACAGGTGTGGTTATTAACAGTATAGCACTAGAGATCACATAGTTATGAGCCCCAAAGGCTACAACCATTGCTATGTATGCTAGAGTGCTCCCTACCAGCACATCGCTTATTATCTCAATAGTTATTATCCATAGCCCTTTACCTGAATGCACTCCATTCCTGTGTAGCCATGCAACCCTAACCCACTCCCCTCCAGTGTATGCTGGTGTTGTTAGTGTAACGAACTCACTCCCCATCCTTATCTGCACATTCTTGTACATATTGGCAACATTGCTGCCTATGAATGATCTAACATAATAGTGAAACCTCAAGCCCTGCATGAAGAGCTTCGCTACTGCTATCAGACAAGATACGATGAAGGGGAGTAAGCCTATGGAGAATATATCCTCAACCTTAACATCAAGGAGTAGACTTATTATTATCAAGGGTATCACACTTGCTACTATCGCTATTACCCTCCCTAGCCCTCTCCTCATCTATTTCATACTAATAATCCTCAACAAGGATTAAATAATTTACCCTACCCTGCTATTTAGATGTACGCTGTACTCATACTTGGTACTGCAGGGTCTGGCAAATCAACATTAACGGCAAGGCTGGTTGAGTGGTATGCAAGCAAGGGTGCATATGCCATAACCCTGAATCTAGATCCAGGGGTTATAGATCTTCCTTACGAGCCTGATGTTGATGTTAGAGAACATGTGAGCATCGATGAGATAATGAGTAGGTACAGGCTAGGCCCAAATGGTGCACTCATACTTGCAAGTGATCTCATAGCAGATAGACTTGATGAGATACAGAGGGAGGTTGATGAACTTAATCCTGATTATGTCATAGTTGATACACCTGGACAACTAGAGTTATTTGCTTATAGGGCTAGTGGAGTTATATTTGCTAAGGAGTTTAGATGTGACGCCAAGGCATCTGTATTCCTCTTCGACTCCATGCTTGCCAACTCTCCATTGAACATGCTCTCAATAGCGTTACTGGCAACATCCATAAGGTTAAGGCTTGGGCTAGCACAGGTGAACGTACTCTCAAAGATAGATCTAATCAAGAAGGATAGGCTTGCTGAGTTGATAGAGTACTCTGCTGATCCAGCAAGGTTTGAGCATGCCCTACAGAGAGAGAAGGATAGCGAACTCTACATGCTTAGCATATCCATACTCAAGGGTCTGAGGAGGCAAGGGATATCAATGGGTTTATTAGCAGTATCAAGCATCACATATGAAGGGATGGTTAACCTTGCAGGAGCACTAGCAAGGATGCTTAGAGAAGGGGAGGATGTTGAGCAATGAGTAAGGAGGCCTTTAGACAGGTTAAGGTAGTTGCACCAGCATCAACTGCAAACCTAGGTCCTGGGTTCGATGTATTTGGACTTGCACTAGATGCATATAGTGATGAGGTTGAGTTATCGTTGGAAGGTCATGGTAGTAGTAATAGTAGTAATAGTAGTCATGCTAGTATTGGTTCACTTGCAATAGAGGTACATGGTTTGGACATGGGTACTGAGCATATACCAGATGCTGCAGAGCATAACTCCGCTGGTCTAGCACTATTGAGTATGATGAAGGAGTATGGTATAAGGGATAGGATAAGGGTTAGGGTAAGAAAGGGTATACCAGCAGGGTATGGGCTTGGGAGTAGTGCTGCATCTGCTGTTGCTTCTGTCAAGGCTCTGGATGTTATGTATGGACTAGAGCTTGATGATCTAACGCTCTTAAGGCATGCTGCTCAAGGCGAGATAGCATCTGCTGGCACTGCACACTACGATAATGTTGCAGCATCACTCCTTGGAGGATTCGTGATAGTAAGGCAGGAGCCATTACATGCTATAAGGATAGAGCCTCCAGATGATCTACTGCTATGCGTAGCAACACCAAAGATTGATGTACCTAAAGGCAAGACAGGGGTTGCTAGAAGCGTGCTCCCAGATAAGGTGCAGTTGAAGCAGATGGTTAGCAATGTAGCAAATGCAAGCATGCTTGTTGCAGGGTTCTTGATGAAGGATACAAGGCTTATAGCAGATGCTATGATGAGAGATGCGATAGTTGAACCAGCAAGGATGCACCTCATCCCTGCTTATGCTAGTGTGAAGAGAGCAGCACTAGATGCTGGAGCACTAGCAGTAACTATAAGTGGAGCAGGACCATCAATGCTGATAGTGGTGGCAGATGCTAGGGATGGTGGAGGAGAAGCAGCAGATAGTATAGCGAAGATGGTGAAGGAAGCATATGCTAAGGAGGGGTTAGAATGTTATGTGAGGGTGTGTAAGGCTGCAAAGGGTGCATCTGTATTAGAGTGCAAGTGATCCTCCTCTCTACTCATCTACTCCTTAATCAGCTTTAATCAACTGGTCTAAAATTCTATACATTAACGGGGCATCAATGGCATCTGTATGTAGAGCAATAGCATGGCAAGGAGTAGAGTAGGTATGGATACGATAAGCCCAGGCTTCATCCACTGGAGCAATGTTATATGCCCAAGCCTCTGCCTCTCAAGCATGCCTATAGCAACTATGTTTGCTGTACTCCCTATGAGAGTCATGTTACCAAACAGTGTACCCCCAAACAGTAAACCCCACCAGAGTGGATAGATATGCACATCCAACTCGCCCATATCATACACTATAGGTATGAACGTTGCTACTGCAAGTATATTGTCCATGAACGCACTCATTATCCCTGCAATTAGAGTGAAGAGGAAGAATAGGATAACATCATCGCCATTGCTAACATCAAAGAGTGTCTTTGCTATAAGTGCAGTTATACCTGTTACCTTCAATGTGCCAACTGATGCAAAGAGGAATATGAAGAAGCTTAGTGTCCACCAGTCAACCCTCTTCTCAACCAACTCCCTAGCAGCGTTACGATTTATGAAGAGTGTAACACCAGCAGCGCCTAGTGCAGTTCCAAGTAGCATGGCATTCTTCTCCAAGCCTAAAAGTGACTCTACTGGTCCATGAGCAACTAGGCTTGCTATTGTACCTAGGAATAGCATCCAAGGAAGCTTGAACGATTTACGCTCCATAGGGTTGTCTGTTGTATTAGTTGAGTTTGGTATACTCTTCAGAGTCTCCATCATCTGCCCCATCCTTCTTATATCACTTGAGAAGTATCTGAGCGATAATGGGATCGTTACTGCTAATGCTGTTATTGAGATAGGGGTTGCCCACCTTAGGAAGTCCATGAATGTAAGCTCTGCCCTTAACGCTATCAGCACTCCAACAGGATTACCTACCACTGTTGCACTACTCCCTATGTTGGTTGCAAAGACTATCATTATAACGAATGGTACTGGACTTATCCTCAACTTCGATGTGAGATGGAGTATGGTAGCAGTCATGAAGAGTATGGAGGTTACCTCATCAACTAGAGCAGCAAAGAGCCCTGCTAGGAGCATGAGTATAACTACTAGCCTTGTAGGGTTGCTGCCAACACCTCTCACTATCCTCTCAAGTAAGTGCTCGAAGAAGTGCCTCTCCTCAAGATAACCTATGACTATCATCATACCAACAAGGAATAGGATGATATCGAACCCTGCAAACTGGATGAGTGTGCCAGTAGTGATCAGGCCAAAGGCCATAAGTGCAGCGATACCACAAAGTGCAAATGCAAGCCTGAACCTCCAGTACATGAGTGTACCAGTTATAAGCCCAAGGAATATGGTTAGAGAGGCTATCTGTATAGGCTCCAGCCCTACTGCTATTGATATTACAACTACACCAGCAAGTACAGCAGGATATGCAAATGTTTTTGGCATGCTAACTCTTATCAGTGAGTACTTTTAAAGTCTTTTCTTATATTGATATTATGAAGACATCTGACTAGTACTTTTTATAGCTTAGTCAACGGATGGTTTTGATAGTATAGTCAGCCTATTGGCCTGCCGTTTGATCCATATCTCGTATGACGCATCTACGAGTAGATTGAAGACATCCTTCCAAGGGAAGAAGTCTGGGTTGTTGACTATAATCTCGTAACCACCATACTTCTCATTAACCTCGCCCTCCTTACCTACTATGGTTCGTAGTTTTACAAGCATGCTTAGATTATAGGGTCTTGAATATTTTATTCTTTCCTAGGCAATTATATTATAAAGATAGCAAGATTATCCAGCGTCTATTCAGATCAAATTGGATAATAATTAGAAATTTAATATTTAATAAATATTACTATAAGGCTAGATGCCTTCTTAGCAACATCCTTATACCACGCATGTATCCATTTGCAATGACAGAGGGACTCTGGGATGAGTACCATATGCATGCTAGAACATCACATTCCTTGCAGTGCTTAACCTCATCCCACTCCTTCCTCCTCCATATATAATCAACATCATGCTCGAGAAGGTTATACACATTATCCTTGTACTTCCAGCATGGTGCCATAACAGTACCATCTGCATTGACGAATATGCTCTTCCATACACCACACTCATCGAATAGCACCCTTCCATAGGCAATTATCTGCTCCCAGTATAGTGGAGGGATGAGGATGAATGGCTCATCATGCCTCTTCATGTAATCCAATATGCTATTACATACCTTAACCATTGTATGCCTATCTGGGAGCAATGAGTAGTTCACATCGGACCTATCCTCAACGAATGTCATGCTCACTGTTCTTATCCCAAGGCTTCTAGCAGTATCGAAGTACTCATGCGTTATGAACTCCTCAGTATTCCACTTGGTTATAACTGAGTTTATGTAATGCTTTATGCCATGATCCTTTAGGAGCATGATGTTGCTCATCACCCTATTGAATAGTTCAGGCTTAACGCCTCTAACCTTGCAGTATGAATCCTGCTTTAGAGAGTCTATGCTTAGGCATATGTAATCAACACACTGCTTGAGCCTATCGAGATCTAGTGTGTGTAGTAATGAGCCATTGGTTATCATAGTAACTGGAAGGCTTAAACTCTTAAGATGCTCTAACAGTTCAAGTATATCCTTCCTGCTTGTAGGTTCTCCTCCCTCAACTATGCTCCATATCACATGAGGAGCAACCTTGCTCATTATTGCCTTCCATTGCTCCGTGCTAAGATCCCTATGCATTGCTAGCCTCATCTGAACATCCTTATCTGGATCACCAAATGGGCACATGGCACAATAATAGTTGCAGTAGTGGGTCATGCTGAATACTGCTATGAGAGGCATCCTCTTGCCTTGCATCCTGTTAAGAGACCATCTACCAAGTACCTTAATAGTCCTTATAGCATCCATACCCTTCGTTCATATGGAGATGATATGATATAAGGTTGTTGTTCT
>JACAFJ010000048.1 GCA_013538675.1 Candidatus Nitrosocaldus tengchongensis | reverse complement strand
TGATAGAGTCTGAGGGCAAGGAGTTCTTCCTCCGCTTCGCAGCATGCTTTGGACAGTTCTTAATGGCTAAAGACTTTACAATCTCCTATAGGCATCTACCCCTCAAGATATACGAACTAACAAGGTACTCATTCAGGAGGGAGAAGAGTGGGGAACTTGTAGGGCTGAGAAGGTTAAGGGCATTTACCATGCCTGACTGCCATGCTCTCTGTAGGGATATTGAGCAGGCTAAGCAAGAGATGCTTAAGAGGCTAGAGTTATCAAAGCAGGTTATAGAGGGCTTAGGGATAAGCCTAATGGATGATGTTGAGGTAGCGATAAGGGTTACTTCGGACTTTTACAATGAGAATAGGGAGTTTATAGCAGAATTGGTGCAAAGGATAGGTAAGCCAGTACTCCTTGAGGAGTGGAGCGAGAGGTTCTTCTACTTCGTACTTAAATGGGAGTTCAACTTCATAGACAACATAGCAAAGGCATCAGCACTATCAACTGATCAGATAGATGTTGAGAATGGAGCAAGGTATGGCATATACTTCGTTGATGAGGATGGTAGTAGGAGGAATCCAATAATACTGCACAACTCCCCTAGTGGGGCAGTTGAGAGGGTGATATACGCATTGCTGGAGAAGGCATACAGGATGCAGAGGGAGGGCAAGGCACCAATGCTCCCATTGTGGTTATCCCCCACACAGGTTAGGCTGATACCAGTAAGTGTGAGAGGAGCAGGTAAAGGCAAGGGCCATGATGAGGGTAGTGAGGATGATGGCAGTAGCAGTAATAAGAGTGGCGTTGCAGGTTCAATAACATACATGGATTATTGTAATAGTATAATGCATAGGCTTGAGGACTCATCGATAAGGGTTGATGTTGATGATAGGGATGAGAGTGTAGGCAAGAAGATAAGGGAGGCTGAGATGGAATGGATACCATACATAGTTGTTGTAGGTGAGAAGGAGATTGCAAGCAATAGGCTGAGTGTTAGAGAGAGGGTATCTGGCAAGGTTAGGGAGATGAGCATAGAGGAACTTGCACATGAGATAGAAGATGCTCTGAAGGATAAGCCATACATGCCATTGAACATGCCCAAGTATCTAAGCATGAGACCCCAGATCATGGTTTGATATAGCATAATAATAATAGTCTGATCTAGCCTAACTAGCCTATAAACTTCTAACATGCATGAGGATAATCTCAAGTATCATCTTTGCTGCAAGTACAGCTGTTATCCCGTTATCGTATGGAGGGCATAACTCAACCACATCAAGGCAAGTGATCCTCTTATTCCTCTCTTGTAGAGATGCAAGTATATCGAGTACATGCAATGGGTGAAGCCCAAATGGCTCTGGTGTACCAACCCCTGGAGCAAATGCTGGATCCATAGCATCTAGGTCTATGCTTATATACAGTTTATCATAGCTTGATACTGCATCAGCTATCTTCTTCTTAACCTCACCACTTATAGCATTGTTTGGACCAAACAGGATATCCCTTGCAAGTAGAATGTTCATCCTACTCCTAACAGCATAATCAATCTCCTCCCTACTGTATCCTCTAGCCCCTATATGCAGTACATTACTCCCATCATCACCATTATCCTCTACTATCCTGCGTAGATAAGTTGCATGGTTCAATCTGCAGTCATTGAACTCATCTCTAAGATCAAAGTGTGCATCGAACACAACAAGCATTGTATCAGCACTTCCATTGCTCTTAGCACTAATACTGCCACTACTGCTACTACTGCTACTGCTACTACCATTATCCATACCTATACTCTTCACCATACCAGTGTATGATCCTAGGGTCAGTAGATGCTCACCTCCGAGAACTGTTACTAGCCTTCCCTTGCTACCAAGTTCGTTCATAACCTTGTTAAGCATATCAACCATAACATCTGGGCTTGTAGTACTCCTCAGATTGCCAACATCAACTAGGTTAACATCCTCTAGCATGATGTTATCTCCATCGTGCATTATTGAGTTGAACTCTATGTTTGCCAATGCCTCCCTTATAGCATCTGGCCCAAACCTTGTGCCAGGTCTGTATGATGTGGTAGAGTCGAATGGTACACCAAGCATATAAACACCAGCCTTGCTATCAGCAGTAGTAGGAATGTTACTGCTAAGCGCAATCTTTGCCCTATTCATGTATAGATCTATGTAGCTCATTGAGAAGCATCCAGTATGATCCACATAAATACTTACACACAGTACATTAATCAGTAGGCTTTATCTTCTCATCACTAACTATATACATCTCATACGCTTCCCTGAGCCTCTCATAGTACTCGTTCAACCTTGAGTACAACCTTTTATGCCTCCTAGGCTCATGCCTTGCTATAGCATAAAGGCAGAGAAGTGGGAATGTTATGCTTGCATCACCATAGACAGTCACAATATTAACATGCGATGTCTTGACCTTGCCCCAGCTCTTCCCCTCCTGTAGTGTTGCACCAGATAAGCCACCACTATCAGGTCTAGCATCTGTCAACTGTATTATGTAATCTAACCCTCCATGGTTTAGATGTAGTATCTGATCAAGTGCTGGACCAGTCTGCTGTGCTGTGTTCTTTGGCACCCCTCCTCCTATCTCTAATGCACCATTCCTCTTAGAGTTGTACACTATAGCTGCTTGCTCTATTATCTCTCTAACAGCATCTATAAGCACCATCTTCCCTTTAAGCCTGAATGGGATGAGATCCAGTGCTAGAGAGGAGTCCTTGAATGTTGATACGTATATGGGCACATCATGCTCATAAGCACTTGCAATGAACGATCTATCTGGGCTCTTTGCATACTCCTTCACATACCTGCCAAGCATATGCGAGATCTCAGAAGTAGTTAGCAGTAGAGTATCGTTATCACTAGCATATGTTGTGAACATCTCCTGTATTATCCTATCCTGTGCCTGTAGTGTCTCATCCTCTTTGATGTACACATCGTATATCCTGACTATGTTCTTCTTATGCAGTATATCATCATCAACATCGTAATGGCCTTGCTTAACTGGCAGGTTCCATGCAAAGTGTGCATCATGGTATACGTTTGCTCCAGTAGATATAATCCAGTCTACAAAGCCATGCTCTATCAATTCCTTTATTATGCCTCCATAGCCTATTGGTGTCATTGCACCTGCAACTGTAAGGCATATGGTAGCATCATCATCTATCATCCTGTAGAATAGTTTTGCTGCTTCTCCTAACCTCCTTGCATTGTAGCCAGCAGATGCATAGAGTTCTATCAACTGCTCAATGCTCATATCCTTGCTTATCTTTGCATATGGGATATCTTTGCCAGTGAAAGAATGCCTGTTACTGCTTCCATTGCTAGTCCAGTTAGCCTTATGCATCCCTCCGTCTTCATTTAGCATTGCACTAATTAAACTTGTTGTTTAGAGAATGGGATGTTATGATGTAAGTATGTTGTTAACATACAAATAAAATAATAGAAGTTTACTCTTGAATCTTTACTGAACCTGCTATCTTTGCAAGTTCTTCTAAAGGCAATCCTCCCCTAACAGTTATGCCAAGGTTGTACTCTTCATGCCAATAAGTCACCATGCCAGCCTGTTTATCCTCTCCACTATAAACAATGTAACCTTCAGCAACTGCACCATCATCGTATGTGCATGTAACATTATCTGTATAATCTATGAGTACATCTGTTACAGTCTTGCCCTCCAACTCTGGGCATCTTGCCATTGCCATACTACCAACTCCCATGAATGGCTCCCATCCAACTGCTCTATACCCATTGCTCAGTTTTACCTCTTGCATTGGTGCACGTATAGCATTCTTCCTATTCTGGTACTCAGCAAGAGCATTATCTACAGATCTGTCATTCATACCCTTTGGTACTGGACCCTTCTCCATAGGCAGATCTATTATGTATCCAAACCCACCATGTAAAGCGTATAGAGCATCTTCGCTAGTTCTATACAGTACGCTACAGTCACCCTTATTCCAATAGATGAGTTTAACATACCCATTTGGTTCATCAAGTCCATCAACAACAAAGTCCATTGCAATTAACCTGTAACCTTCTGGTATATATGTTGGGAATGCAAGTTTAACCTCGAATGGGTACCTTTCTCTTATCTGCTCCATTACCACATTAGGGAGAACATCAACATCACATACACTGTACTCCTCCCATATGTTCTTGATTCTAGGCTTATCGTTTGCTGTGGAGTAACTGCTAAGCATCAATACTGCTATGCCAAGTACTATGGCAGTTGCAAGTATGTACATTGTAGATCTCATGGCTCACCACTTGCCCAGTTATTAGCATCAATAGTGCAATCATCAGCAGTGTATGTTGGTGGACCAGTACCAAACTTCCTCGTACTATCTACTAGTCTATTACCCATCCTGTAGGATTAGTGTTGTTATTATTACTCAAGCACTTACTCTCCACTATCCACACGTTGGAACTGCTAACATTAAAGGCTATCCAACTACCATCGTACAATAGAAACTGCAGATTATCGAATAGATTTGCTAGTGTATTCTGGTTTGCAGTGTATGTTGGGAATGCTCTGCTTGTTGCTCCAGGAATACCAGTAGTAAAGTTGGTATTCTCATATGTACCATAGCAATGACCATTTCTGAGGGGGTAACCTCTGCTTGGATCTACAACAGAACCTATCCAACAGTAACCAGTTGCTGCAGGATTACATGCTGTAGATGTACTGCTAGTAGCCTTACATGTTGATGCATCTACAGTAACAGAACTCTGTGTATATACATAACCTGAGTATACGTAATGCACGCCCTGGTAAGATGCGTTTGATGGATCATGTACATACACCGTCAGCCATCCTACTATTATGCTACCTGTATTTGTCTTATACCAATCCATCCCTGCTCCTATCGTATGTTTCTTACCAGATACAGTATACACCATGTAATCCCTATGATCACTGGATACGTTGTTTATTATAGCAGGTTTATAAGATGTAATGGTCCCTTTAGAGCCATATTCCGATTTGTGAGTCAACTGTAGTATACGTATCATTGTAGCATATGCTAGAGGCATTGTCAATATCATCGCTACTATTATATTGCCATCTCTTTGTTGCATTAAGCAGCTATTATAGAGAAGTTATATAAAAAATCGGTAAAATCTATTTAATGTCTAGGTTAATTGAAGTAAGACTAATATAATAACCCAAATAATACAATTCATCCCATATCTTTCATCCCATACACCCTTCCTTTGTGGTTGGGCAATGGTAGAATGTATCTATCACTACTTACTAAAGTATTTCATGCGCTAGGTTGTTAGCATGCCATGGTATACAGATGCAAATGTGGCGTACTGCTAGATAAACCATGGATGGAGAGAGCACATAGATGCATGTATAAAGATATGCAGAGAGAGTCTAGAGGCTTCTGGAAGAAGTTTGTAATAGTTGAAGGTGCATTGATGACATTCATTGCAGTAGTGTATCTGCTTGGAGTATAAAGTGAATGATTATTATATCAACATACAGATAAACCAAATATGCCCAGTATGGAGAGTAGGAATAAGGAGAGGTGCCCAATCTGCTCTGAAGAGATGATAGAGTTGAAGGGAGGTAGATGCTTGCTCATGTGCCCAAACTGTGGAGCAAGGTTAGACTGCTCAGATATATAGCCTTATATATAATATAGTAATTGAAGGGCAAATAATGAATAGACTATTACTTATCTATAAAGAAGAAATCCTCCAACTTTGAAGCCCCAAGGATCACATCGAACTCGTAGCCTAATGCACTAAGTATCTGATCGAATGTTGTTCTCATATACTCTATATACTTCTCCACATCAACCTCATCAACCCTAGCAAGCTCTACAGGCTTCACACCTGGAGGAGTAGTTGTCTTCACAAATGAGATGATATCTCCAGCCTTAACTTCTCTCTTCCCATGATCCTGTAGCAGTTGAGCAGCCCTTATATGTTGAGGCATGGTCTTCTTGTAATCCTCTGGTGCCTTACCAACCATAACATTGAACGCTAGATCCTCAAGGGGGATCTTCCTGCTCTTCAACCTACTAGCATAATCCTTGATTATCCTCCTGATCTCCTCTCTAGCATACTCAAAGTCTTGCTCAGTGTTAACCTTGCTTAGTATATCTACTACAGCATAGAACGCATCCCTAACGAACTGAGGTGTATGGCTCTTCTTCCCTGTCAGTCCTTTAACATCAACGTTCCCATCTATCAGCACACCAAGGTAGTTCTTCTTCCTCTCGCTTAACGCTATATACCTGTACTGCTTATCGAGATCTAGATCAACACCCAACTCCTTCCTAGCCCACTTTGCTATACTCTCAATCTGCTCTTTAGATGGACCTTTAAGGAAGAGCGAATCTGTATCCCCATATATAACCTCTATGCCAAGTTCATGGCACTTCCTTATCGTACTTGTTATTATGTATCTACCTATTGCTGCTGTTGCCTCTGCAACTGGCAAGCAGTAAAGAGGGAATATATCTGCACCCATGACTCCATAACTTGCGTTTAGGATGACCTTCAATGCTTGGCTTATAACACTGTACAGTTCCTTATCCTCAGGCCTTAGTGTCTTATCCTTGGATAACTGCTTGTAGTAATTCACCCTTAGATCACGTAAAGAGCCTATAAGCAGTGATGTTATACCCTTCCTCTTCTTGCATACCCAGTGCTCAGTCTCAGGTATTATATTTGCTCTACACTCTTCATGCACACATCTTACAGTCTCATAGGATAGGTTGTAGACCTTGATTATGCTTGGGTATAGGCTAGCAAAGTCAAGCACAACAACATTGAAGTGTACTCCAGGCTTTGGCTCAACTACAAACCCTCCTCTATACTTCTTATCCTTTATAACTGCTGTTGTTGATGCATAACCCTTCTGCTCCAACTCCTCCTTCCTAGGGATTA
>JACAFJ010000047.1 GCA_013538675.1 Candidatus Nitrosocaldus tengchongensis | reverse complement strand
ATGGTGGATAAGATAGTTGCTACAGGTGCAAACGTGGTTATATGCCAGAAGGGTATAGATGATATGGCTCAACACTATCTAGCAAAGGCTGGAGTACTAGCAGTTAGGAGGGTTAAAGAGTCAGATATGTACAAGTTGGCAAAGGCAACTGGTGCAAGGGTTGTTACAAACATTGAGGAGTTGACATCATCTGATCTAGGCTATGCTGACCTTGTTGAGGAGAGGAAGGTTGAGACTGACAAGTGGGTATTCATTGAAGGATGCAAGGATCCTAGAGCAGTTACGATACTGATAAGGGGAGGATCCCAAAGAGTCGTTGATGAGGCTGATAGAAGCATACATGATGCAATAATGGTTGTAAAGGATGTTGTTGAGAAGCCGTACATATTAACTGGAGGAGGGGCACCAGAGGCGTTTGCTGCTCAGAGGTTGAGGGAGTGGGCAAATACACTCTCTGGAAGAGAGCAACTAGCAGTTGAGAGGTTCGCTGAAGCGTTAGAGGTTATACCATTAACGCTAGCAGAGAATGCTGGCATGGACCCAATAGATACACAAGTGCAGTTGAGAGCCATGCAGGAGAAGTCAACAAAGCCAGTGTATGGTGTGAATGTGTTGAAGGGCAAGGTTGAGGATCTTAGCAAGAGTAGTATATGTGAACCATTAGCGGTGAAGGAGCAGATAATAGCATCTGCAGCAGAGGCAGCATGCATGATACTACGCATAGATGATATCATAGCAGCAAGTAAGCCAAAGGAGGAGAAGGGTGGTAGAGGTGCTGGTGGAATGGGCGGTATGGGCGGTATGGGCATGGAGTAGACATAAAAGCAAGTATAACCTGTTTAATTTTATTTATTTTTGTAATCGTACTGGTTGATCAATTTTAACCTTCTGAATGGGATAATGGAATTGAGTTTTGATATCCACATTTATACCTAAACATAAATAATTTTAATAACCTTCACGTTAGTAATAACAATGTCTGCAGAAGAAACCAAGTCTAAACAAGAAACGGGTACAGAGAGTGAGGTTACGGAAAGAGATGTTATTATGACAGAGAAGGGGGAAGAGGTAGTAGGGGTAAGAAGAAGAGGGAGAAGGGGGAGGAGACCAAAGGCTAAAGAAGGAGAGATGCTATCTACAACCACAGCTACAGCAGCAGAGCCTAAACTAATGCCAGATGTTCAGCATGTTGCAAGCATGCTTGTAAGGTATGAGAAGATACTGGATAGGATAGAGCATAGGCTCAAACCAATCAAGAGAATAGAGAAGGAGAGTGGTATGATCAAGGCACTGAGGATACAGATCAAGGACCTAAGCAAACAGGTATCAAGACTAGAGAAGAGTATTAACAGGCTCAAGACTGCTGGTAAGGGTAGAAGGGGTAAGGTTAGAGGCAGAAAGGCAAGGGCAAAAAGATGAGTAGATGATAAAGGAGAAGAGAATGAGAAGAGGATATGAGAAGAGAAGAGATAACGAACCAAGCAGATCGATGCTTTTATAACATTACCCTTTTTATTCTACTATAAGATTGTTTATTCTCTTATCGTAAGCCATCCTCATCCTCCTCCTCATAATACTTCCTAACAATAACTGCATTATTTACATCTATATCCTTCCATACCACAGTGTAACCTAGAATCGATAAGAGCGAGGTGTGGTATTCCTCTGGCACACCATACGCTTCAAGTACCTTACATGCATCTACTAACCTCTTATGCATCCATACCTTCCTTCTTATATCCTCTAACATATCTCTTGGGATCAGGAATGCATTCATGACCATCTCATGGTTGGGAAGTTCACCGTTCTGCACAATGCTTGTGATTATGGATAAGGCAGCATCGTATGTTATGTTGAACCTCTCAGCCATCTCCTTTATGCTTATTATCCTGCCATGATTCAAGCCTTTGATGTATGCCTTCACGCCTTTCATAAGGATATCATCGCTTACATGCTCTGCTGTGATCTCATCCTCTATGCTCTTGAGGTGGGCTATGATCTGCTTCATAGGTATGTTCTTACCATCATATGCAATTATCCTTGCAACCTTTGAGAGATGCTCCATATGTATGGGCTCAGAGCATACCAACTCCTTGTTTACAAGCAGGATCATATCACTATCCTTATACATACCCTTGCTCTTTATCTGCATCAGTTTCTTAACCTTCCTCTCTATGTAATCCTTGGTCCAGAATCCAACTATCTCTATGTAGATCCTCCTCCCATACTTCTCCAGCACAAAGTCTGGTATGAATGCCTGCCCTGAGACTGCTATGGGTTCTGGCTCCCTTACAAGCCTCCATCCTGTGCCATATTGGTTGAAGAGTGTAGCGAACCTCTCCTCTACACTGCTATCATATACACTGTAACCATCATCCTCATCTCTATTTCCATCCCATTCACTACTACTGCTATTATGCAAGAGTAGATCTATCTTCATTGCATCCTTGGATGAGATCTTCAACTCATAGAGTCTCTTTGCATCTACACCTCTACCCATGCCCTTCCTTACTATCCATGCCTTCATCCACCACCCTTTAGATCTGAGCAGTGTTGGTAGTAACCTTGCAATCGCAAACCCATACCTATCTGTCAACTTGAATATGCTTGCTGGACCATCTATGATGCATATCACACTTGAAGGTATATCATTATTATCATCATCATCCTCATCCTTATACCTATAAGAATCATCTAACATGTACATCAAGCCTAGCCTCTTCGCCTGTCTTAACAGGTTCTTCCACTCAACACCCTGTGATACACTACACTCAAGCCTAGTGCAGTTCAAGAGTATGCTCTGAAGAAGTGCTATATTGTACTCTGCTACGAGCGATTCAGGGCTTATAGATCTGAACTCCTCAATGATAAGGTTCTCATCCATATCGCTCCACATCATCTCTTCCATATACGATGGATCTACCTTTAGTCTAGAAGCTACCTCTTCCATTATGCTCTTCCTCTCTCCATGGGTTAGTGCATAGCCTCTCCTGCTTGACTCCTTGAATACCTCCATCCTCAACATGGTAGGATGTACAGGGCTATCTCTGTGCTTGAATACACACCTCCTCTCAAGTATCGTATAGAATCCTCTAACGAGTCTGTAATCGTTGTAATCCTCTAACGCTCTAACCCTATCTAGGAGAGAGCCCTTCCTCTCCCTGCTCTCATACGCCCTATCTAGCTCATCTATCATGAGTGATGCTAACCCTATATCCTCTTGTGAAGCGAATATGGGTATTAGCCTACCCTTTCTGACCCTTGCTCTTACAAGTGATGTAGGCAACATATGACCTTCTCCTTCTCTTCCTTACTCATATTAATACATGTTCGCTCATTTAGTCCTTACAGATCTCTTCCTCTTACTACTCATGAGCATCTCTCTGGTTTCGCTAGAGACTATCTCTATGAGGATGGCACTCTTATTACCCTTCTTTGGTCTTAACAGTCTTCCAAGCCTCTGTACGAACTCCCTGCTACTCCCTGTACCACTAACTATGACACCAACTTCAGCATCTGGTACATCTATACCCTCATCCAGAACCTTTGATGTTACTATTGCTCTATACATGCCTTCCTTGAAACCCTTGAGTATATCTGCCCTCTCAGCCTTGCTTGTATTATGTGTTATCAATGGGATAAGGAACTCTCTAGCTATCCTGTATGCTAGATCGTTATGCTGTGTGAATATTATCATCTTTGCATCGTTATGCTCTGCAAGTACCTCCCTCAACTCTTCGATCTTTGAACTGCTGTTAAGTGCTATACTCAATGCCTTGTTCCTTGCTAGCAGTGCTTCTCGTGCAACCTTACTCTTGTTGGATATCATTATTAGCCTCTTGAATCCATTGATTCCAGGCATTATGCCTAAGGTATTCAGACCTTGCATGTATAGTTCATAGCTCTTCTTATACTCATCCATCTCATCATCTGAGAGCCTAACATACCTCCTCTCTATGGTGAATCCTGCAAGGTAACTCCTATCTGCAAGTTCCCTAGCATCTATGCTGAATACAACACCAGCACCTAGCAGTAGAGGTATATCCTTATGCAGACCATCCTCCCTCTCGATCGTTGCTGTTAAGCCAAGCCTGTATGGTGCTGCTACCAGTTCTGCTATGCTCCTATACCCTGGTGCTGGGAGATGATGAACCTCATCAAACACAACTAGAGCAAATCTATTCCCTATTGCTGGGGCTCTTATGTATGCAGAGTCGTATGTTATGACAGTTATAGCCTTGAGCCTATCATTGCCCCCTCCTATCATCCCTATCTCATCATTGCTTAGTGAGAACGCACTTGTAAGGGAAGAGACCCATTGATCCATGAGATCTAGCGTTGGTACAACTACAAGAGATGCAAGGTTAACACTCTCTATAGCCTTTATGCCTATAACTGTCTTACCAGAGCCAGTTGGGAGCACTATGCATCCTCTCATCCCTGCATCGATCCATTGCCTCAACGCCTTACTCTGGTAATCCCTTAACCTTAACCTTGAACTGATCCTCTTGAGGGGTATAAGGTCTAGGACATGATCCTCATACTCTATATTACTTGCCTTGAGATACTCTACTATGGAGGAATGGTGCATCGCTAATGCCCTATACTTATTGATCTTTGGATCTAGTACTGTATATGGTGCATATGCTAACCCATCAACTATTATTGTACCTTTATCGTAGTGGAGTGAGACCCTCAATACAGTATTAAGATGGCATCAATTATAGATAAAAGTAACTACTAGCGCATTATTAACGGTATGAAGATCTTCAGAACAGCCCATACTTGCTTGACATGAAGTCAGCCATGAGTACTACCCTTGCATCTGATCCTGCCTGCTTGAGATGCTTTGCCAGAAGGTTCACGAACTTGTGCTCCATGCTCTTACCTTTAACGCTAAGGAACTCATTGCCTAGAAGATTGGCAAGCCTGATTATCAGACTCTTGCTCACATACAGGGTGAAGAAGTGCCAACCCATATGGTTATCAGGATCGCCTATAACAAATGAGTCGTAAGAGTGTACCATAGCCTCTATCCTCCTCATCACCTTAACAAGTAGATCGTACTCCCTCTTAAAGTCCATGGCCTCAACCTGTATCTCAACCATCTCACCCTCGCTATCATCATCATTACCCTCGTAATGATTATGCTCCATCCCTATCCTATACTATTATGTAGTAGCATATTAATAAAATATTCCCTCTCAGCATAGATCTTCAGCACTGTATATATTTTATACAGAGGATGATTATGAATCAAATAATCTATTATCCATATTAATTTATCATGTTCTTATACTCTCAAGCACTGATACTACTTGCCATAACGTTACCCTCATATGTGAAGGTACATTAGGAGATTGCGTAAGTTCATCCAACATGCTTATCGCATTTGCTGCTCTCACTCCAGCATCCAACTTCTCATCCTTAAGGTTGTTAACTATATCCTTTATGCTCTGCCTAACCTGCTTTGGTGTCATCGTGTTGTCTGCAACGCTCATGAGTATCGATATAGCCTTGAGTATCTTCTCCTTATTCTCCCTCTCCCTCTCCTGCTTCTCCTGCTGCCTCTTGCTAGACAAGGATATCACCGTACTACCTTCCAATACACCCTCTTAAAAGTTTGAGTCTGTATCTCTGTAGGTAGAGAGTAAATGATAAGGGATAGATAGATAGATAGTAAGATAGATAGATAGTAAGAGGAGTTGGTGTAGATGAATAAGCATGCTGGGAGGAGAGACCTAGTAGTTGCATTCGATATGGATGGTACACTACTCAATGGTAGGCTCGTCTTTGCTCTAGCAGATAGATGCAATGTTAGAGAGCAGGTTATCAGCATGATGAGTAAGAGTAACATGTATGGTTATGAGAAGAGTAGTGCAATAGCAAGGCTATGGAAGGGTCTAAGCAGGGATGATCTGCTGGAGGCTCTGTATAGCATACCGCTTAGCAGAAATGCAAGGGAGACTGTGGAGGCTCTAAAGGGATATGGCTATGCCGTAGGGATGATAAGTGATAGTTATGATCTGGCAGTGGAGCATCTGGCATCGATCCTTGGTATGGACTTTGGAATAGCAAACAGACTTGTGTATGATAGCAGTGGTATACTTACTGGTGAGTTGGTGATGCCTCTAGGCTGGGAGAGGATAGGCTGTAGATGCATGAACTCAGTATGCAAGAGGTTCCAGCTTGAGAGCATAGCAGATAGATTAGGTATTAGCATGGATTGCACCGTTGCAGTTGGGGATAGCGACAACGATATATGCATGTTAGAGCAAGCAGGTGTAAGCATAGCATATAGACCAAAGAGTCTTGCTGTTAGAGGCAAGGCTATGCATGTTATAGATGATCTATACGATGTTGTAGATATACTACAAGATAATATACATCATTATTAACTTCGCATCTGTAAACAAGACTATTATTATTATTAGGATGATCCTTACAATCATGTTAGAGGTTAGATACTCCCATCGTCATCATCAGCATCACATTCAAGGGGTTGATATAATAAATGGTACGATATTACAAGGTTGATCATATTGATTGTAGAGGTTGAGAGGAGTAGTAGGGTAGCAATACAGGCTAGGAGGTTCGAGATAGTTGAGAGGAAAGGATTAGGCCATCCAGATACTATATGTGATCTTGTTGCTGATAGCATATGCGTAGAGTTGGCTAGGCAGTACATGAGGGAGTATGGGCAGATGATGCACTTCAACGTAGACAAGGCGTTGCTTGCTGCTGGGGAGGCAGAGAACAGGTTTAGAGGGGGTATGGTGAAGAGACCCATGCACCTCATCATAGGGGATAGGGCAACATTCAACTCTCTAGATGTTGATGGCATAGTTAGAGGAACAGCAAGGAGATGGTTCAATGAGAACCTTAGACATGTAAGGGATGAGCATCTATGCATAGAGCCCATGCTAGGCTCAGCATCTGCAGAGTTAAGATCTCTATTTGCAGTAGCATCCTCACCTTCATCAATACCATCAAACGATACCTCTGCACTTGTAGGCTACGCACCATCAACCCTACTTGAGCAGGTAGTACGTGAGACAGAACTCTTCATAAACTCTGCTGAGTTCAAGGATGAGTTCCCAGAGGCTGGGGAGGATGTCAAGGTAATGGGCTTCAGATATGATGAGAGCATTGATCTTACTATTGCAATAGCGTTTGTAGATGCATATGTTGAGTCTGAAGAGCATTACTTTGCTAGGAAGAGGAATATGCTTCATGCTATAGATGAGCATATCAGAGATAGATTTGATATCAAGCATCTAAGCATTGAGATCAACACATTAGATAGAGAGGGTAAGGGCATTGAAGGGCTTTATCTTACAGTGCTAGGAACATCTGCAGATAGTTCAGACTCTGGTCAAGTAGGTAGAGGCAATAGGGCAAATGGGCTCATCTCAC
>JACAFJ010000046.1 GCA_013538675.1 Candidatus Nitrosocaldus tengchongensis | reverse complement strand
AGTTATAATATAATATCTACTGGTAGAATAGGGTTCTGGTTTACATCTTCAGCATCCCATCAGATAAAGTTGTATGCCATGCTCTTTAAATAAAGAGCGATTATTCTTATCAAGCCTGTATAACATATCAACAACCATAACAGTGATTGTTATGTATATAGCACGCTAATTATGTTATAAATAGTACCTTATTCCACAATATTTATTTAAAGAAGTTTTAAATATAACGATGTTATCATACTGCTATATGCAAAAGCAACAAGACAATCAAAGTACCAAGCATACTTATGAGGGGATAGAGCAGTGGGGATTACCTGAAGAGGTTACAAGCGTTGAGGAGATGGTTAGACTCTACAGGGAAGGGAAGATAAGCGAGGATGAGTTTAGAAGGTTCAGGTTACAGCATGGCATGTATGGCTCAAGGCTGAACAAGGAATACACGATGGTAAGGATAAAGGTACCTGCTGGCATACTCTATCCAGAGCAACTTACAAGACTAGCAAAGTTGAGCGAGGACTTCTCCATAGGTAGTGTACATGTTACTACAAGGCAGAATATACAGATGCACTGGGTATATCTGGATGATGCCCCTGCAGTTGAGAGAGGGCTTGTAGAGGTTGGTCTAACTACTAGAGAGGCATGTGGTAATACTGTAAGGAATGTAACATGCTCTCCATTCGCAGGTATATGCAGGAATGAGCCATTTGATGTTACACCATATGCAAAGGCGTTGGCAAGGTTCTTCTTGCGTAACCCTATCTGCCAGAACCTGCCTAGGAAGTTCAAGTTCAACCTTGCATGCTGTGATGAGCATAGTTATGCAAGGATAGCAGATGTTGGGCTTGTACCTGTGGTTAAGGAGGAGGTAGAAGATGATGGTAATATCACCAAGGTTAGAGGATTCAAGGTCTACATAGGTGGGGGTTTGGGGCCAGCATCCTACCTTGCTGAACTCCTTGAAGAATTCACACCAGAGGATATGCTACTACCAACATGCATGGCAGTCATAAGGCTATTCGATAGGCTTGGTGATAGGGAGAAGGTGCATAGGAATAGGATGCGCTATCTAGTCCATGACATGGGCTTCGAGAAGTTTAGAGATCTAGTATTGAAGGAGAGGAGGATAGTGCTTATGACAAGATCAGTTCTAGCAAGGCTTCACATAAGAGAGGCTAAGGTCGATGCTCCAGATATAGATGATATAGATCTTGTCGAGTTGAAGCCATTCAATGCACCAGATGGATTTGATAGATGGGTTAAGAGCAACGTTATGGATCAGAAGCAGAAGGGTTATGCTGTAGTCTTCATCCCATTGCCTGCTGGAGATGTTACAGCAAGGCAGTTGAGAGCACTAGCAGGTATATGCAGGGAGTTCTCCCATGAAGGATGTGTTGTAACTACCCCAACACAGGGATTCGCAATGAGATGGGTCATGAAGAGCAGGTTGGTTGAACTCTACAAGCATTTAGCAGATGCAGGATTGGCAAACTATGGTGCACTGAGCATAGCATCTGTAGTTGGATGCACGAGTACAACCTCATGCAATCTAGCAATAACCAATGCCCATAGGCTAGCAAAGGAGATAAGGAGTAGGTTGATAGAACTAGGGCTTGATATGGATGATGCTCTAAGTGATGCAACGATAAAGATAAGTGGATGCCCCAACTCATGTGGTCAGCATATGATAGCAACAATAGGATTCTTTGGTGCTGCTGTAAGGATAAACAACTCCCTTACCCCAGCATACAACATGCTCCTAGGTGGAAAGGTGGGCAAGGGTAATGCTCTAGGAAGGATAGTTGCAAGGGTACCAGCGAAGAGGATAATAGATGTTGTATTGAGGTTGATAGATGTGTATAGGAGTGAGAGGCTTGATGGAGAGAGTTTTGCATCATGGATAGATAAGGTGCTGGAAGGCAAGGGTACAGGTAAGGTTAAGGGTATGGATGATCTCAAGCCTATAATAGAGGAGGCATCCAAACTCCCATTACCAGCAGAGGATCCAGAGAGCTATGTGGATTATGGGAGTGAATCTAGGTTCATAGTCAGGACTGCTAGGGGTGAGTGTGCTGCATGATCTTAGCAAGGAGATATCCTGTGCTGGTAGAGCCAGAGGAGTTGCTGGACATGCTCTCGTGTAATGATGCTATACTGCTAGATGTACGCAAGGAGGAGGATTACATACAAGGGCACATACCAGATGCGGTATCGCTTCCATTAGCAAAGGTGTTGGAGAGCATGAATCCAAAACAACTTTACATGCTATTCAGGAAGGTTGGTGTCGATGTTGATGTTAATAATAATAGTAGGAGTAGTAAGCATGTTGTAGTTTATGATGATACCTTTGGTGCACTTGCATCAAGGGTAGCGTGGGCATTGGAGTACATAGGATACGAGAGGGTCTCCCTTCTCTCTATTACATATAGCAGGTGGGTATCTTTAGGCTATGAGATTGAGAAGGGATCAAGCAAAGAAGTTAATCCAGAGCCTACTATTATTATAGAGCCTGGTGATATTAATGCCGATGATGGTATACTTGCAACGTATGAATACATACAATCTATACTTGAAGGTATTAGGCAGTTACAGTATGGTAATATAAGCAGTAAAGTAGCACTTCTAGATGTAAGAGAGAGGCTGAACTATCTAGACCATCACATCCCATATGCAATGAATATACCATGGAAGGCCTTTGCTGGAGAGGATAGAATACTCAAATCTGTTGATGAGATAAACTCACTGCTATCACACAGGAAGATAACAAGGAATGATGAGGTCATAGTATACTGTGGTAGCGTTGGTACACTCTCTGGTCTATCCTACTATGCATTGAGGTTGGCAGGTTACACAAAGGTTAGGCTATATGCTAGGTCACTCAAGGAGTGGAGGTCTCTGAACCTACCTGTTGAAGGTTTCAAGGATGCTCACTACTGGGACTTATCTGCAGAGTGAGTAGTGTGTACCTTCCTTTATAATATCACTTATAACATAGGCATTAACAACATCATTACCTCAATCCAATCCTAATCCTTCTTGTTTATCTTTACTCCTGCAGAATCATTATTACTGCTAGTTATTCTCCTCTGCTGCTGCTGTTGTTGCTGTTGTATAAATACCTTAACATCTATCCTATCTCCATACCTTAAGCCTAGAGCATCCAGTATCTTTACAGGGGCTATAACCTCCATTATGCTCTCATCATGATGCGTTCGCTCAAGTATGAGTATTGCACCATCTAGCCTATCATTTATCCTTGCAGTGTAGCACTTGACCCAGCCATACGTTCTCTTGCCATCGCTGAACCCATCTATGGTTATTGCAGGATACATGACCAACTCCCTCTTTAGGTCTATGTATATCTTATCCAGTCTAATGTTTAGGGTTCCAGGATAGGGATCGAAGCCCAATCTCTCTACGAACTGCCTTCTATAGCCTTCCAGAGACATGTAATAACCTCCTTCTCCCATACCTGTTACTGCTACCCCTGCAAGCTCTATCATCTTTGGTAATGGTTCAAGCGCAACCTTGAGTCTAAGGAAGAGCTCCTGCATCTCTCTGTAGCCCTTCTCTGTAACCCTTACACAGAACCCTTGCCCACTCCTCCTCCTGCTTATGTAACCCTTCTCCTCAAGCTCAAGCAGGTGTTTAGATGCTGCTTGCTGTGATCTACCTATATTTGCTCCAAGCTCCCTTGTAGTTATGTTGACATAATTATCCCTAGCACCTTTGAGCAGTAACTCTACTATGGTAAGTATATGCTGTACCTTTATCTCGCTCATGTGAGCCTTAACTGGTTGAATGTTAGAGCCTTTATACTGTATGCATTCTTTATATCAGCCATCCTATGACCTATGACGTACTCAACACCAGCCTTTGAGCATGCATCCAGCAGTCTCTGAGTTATTATACCATCAAGCACAAGGTACTTGATATCCTTCTCCTCCTGCAACCTTTGAACAACCTCGCTGACTGGCACCCTGAACCTCTGCTGCATACTGGCATCCAATGCTACAGCCTCCAGCGTCTCGTTTATGGAAGAGAATGCTTCCTTTACCTTACCTACTAGTGCTTCATCTATTATTGCAACTTCCTGCTCTTGCTCTACAACAACCTCCTTACTGATACTACTGCCTTCCCTTACTGCCCTCTCCCTGTACCTTGTAGTCCCTCCAACGCTCTCCCTCTCTCCCCTATCCTTAACCCTAGCCTTTACCTCTTGCTGTGGAGGCTCTACATCCTTGAGTAACTCCTGTATCTCTAGAGGCGTCAGATCCTCAACCTCCTTGCCTTGTGGAGCTCTAACAACCTTATCTATCCTTATTGTATTCTGAAGTTCTCTAAGGATCAGATCAGCTGCCCTATCGCCATCTAGGAATGCTACAACGTAACCCTTCTCCCTACTCAACTTCATAACAGAGTCAGATATCTTTGCACCCTCTATTGCTATTGCATTATCGTAACCTGCCCTTAACAGGTTTATAACATCTGCCCTGCCTTCAACAAGTATTATCCAGTCAGACTCGAATATACCAGCACCACATGCTAAATGCTCCTTGCCATAGGTTGTTAACCTTGCTGGCTTTACAGCATCGTATATATCCTTGAGCATCTCCTCAGACTCGCTCATGGTCTTTGTTGCCCACTCCTGCACTATCTTCTTTGCCCTCTCAACTATGAGCCTCTTCTTCAACTCCCTAACATCCTCTATAGCCTCTAATGTGAACTTTGCATTGAATGGTCCAACCTTGTCTATGGTCTCTACTGCTGCTGCTATTAGTGCTGTAGTGCTTATATCAGCACTCATCGGTATTATCACTTCTCCAGTACTCTTGTTGCTCTTAACATCTAGCGTAACCTCTATCCTCCCAACCTTCGATGTCCTCTGCAGCTCGTTCAGGTTCATCTCTGGGCCTAGTAACCCCTCGGTCTGCCCAAAGAGGGCTCCTATTATATCCGCCCTCTCTACTATCCCATCCACCTCAAACCTTATCTTTACATTGTATTTAACAACCCCTGAATTAGGCAATATTTCTCTCCTCTCTTTAGTATAACAAAGAGCATACCAAACCCTTAGATATAAGTGTTGCATCTCTAGATATGCTTATGGTAGAGGAAGGGTACGATATTGCAATCATAGGCTCTGGCATAGTTGGACTCTTCATATCCTACATGCTTTGCGGTATGCATAGGAAGAGGCTCAAGACCATATGCATAGATAAGGAGCATTCAGTTGCACTACATGCAAGTGGTAGGAACTCTGGAGTTATACACTCTGGCATACATGCTAAACCTGGAACCCTGAAGGCTAGGCTCTGCGTTAAAGGTAACAGGATGATGTATAGCATCCTTGATGCATTGAAGATACCTTACAGGAGAGATGGTATGCTCATAGTATGCACTGATGATAACAGGGATGCCTTGGAGGAGTTGCAGAGGCGAGGCTATGCTAATGGTGTTGCTAACATAAGATTTGTGTATGGTGATGAGGTAAGGAGGATGGAGAGATATGCTAAGGCAGATACAGCACTGTTGGTAGAGAGTGCTGGTGTTACAGATTCATCAAGGCTTGCATATGCACTGTATGAGCATGCTAGAGCATATGGCATAGAGTTCATCTTCAATAGTGCTGTAGTACGTATAGATGAGGTACTGAATGGTTACAGGATAGAGATGGTAGAGGATGATGGCGAAGATGCAAAAGAGTCTAGCAAGAGCAAAACCATAACTGCTAGGCTTGTTGTGAATAGTGCAGGAACCCATGCAGATGATATTGCAATTCTTGCTGGGCTAAGGAAGTACAGAATCTATCCATGTATAGGGGAGTACTATCTTATAAGGAGGAAGCCCTACCTTGTCAACTCGCTTATATACCCAGCACCAACATTCGATTACAGAGGGATAGGGATACACCTAACCAAGAGGCTTGATGGTACTATAGCGATAGGGCCTAATGCAATATACGTAGATGAGAAGGATGAGGATAACGCTAAGGTTAAGGATGTTGTGGATAAGAGCATCGATGAGTTCTATTCTAGAGCATCTGAGATGATCGATGGTATAAGCAAGGATGATCTAGAGTATGGTTACTATGGTATAAGGGCTAGACTTGCTGGATATGGGAGCAAGGAGGAGCCAGACTTTGTTATAGAAGAGCATCCAACTAACTTCATACACCTAATAGGTATAGAGTCACCAGGGTTTACAGCCTCTCCAGCAATAGCAGAGCATCTAACAGGCATGATAAGGGATAGACTTTAGGTAGGTAGGTAGGATGATCATGATCTGTTATTCTATTATGGTGGAGAGGATGATGAACTGGATATATAGATAGAAATCTAGTACTATCTAATGAAGCAAGGCATTGTCCATACTGTACCAGTTACGCTAGCCACTAGCACATCTCATCATACTTGTACCTCTTCAAGCCTAACCAATCTCTGAAGAAGAGGTTTCATTCAGGATGTAATTGAATATTGTGTATAGCAAATTGCAACTTCGGTTACTAATTAATCAATTGATTAAAATCATTCAGACTAGATCTGCTAAAGGATTGCTCATCGCTATACTATACCTGTATGACATCAACTCCTCTATACTCCTTATCCTCCCTCTAGTTATCTCCATCAGCCTCTTCTTGTAGAAGAGGTCTACACTCTTCCTGTTTGTTAGCATGGCTATTATCCTTTGTGTGAGGTATTTGCCCTTGCTGTCCATATCAAGCAGCAGTATTATCTTGCTTGCATGTTCAAGGCTATCAACAACTCTGCTTAAGCCTCTATGGTTGTTGAGCATCACTATTCTGCCAGAGAAGCCCAATGCCCTCAATGCATTGTTATCCCTCTTGCCTTCAACTAGCACAACAGCACCATTGCTACTCTCATAGTTTAGCATCTCCACAAGCTTCCTTACCTGCCATACCTCCTCCTCATTAATGTGTTGCACATAAGATATTAGTTGGTTCAGAATTTAAACATTATACCATACATGACTGCTGGATGGAGATCGTTCAAGCGTGATGAGAGGAGGAGAAGTGCTGTAGAGTATGGTATTGCAAGGCATCCATCGCTCCAATGGATGCTTAGGCTTGAGCCTATGGTTGCTTCATGTATATGCTCTGAAAGGATGCTCTATGCATCAACACTTGCTGGATGCATATATGGCTTAGAGTTATCAGGCAAGATAAGATGGATGCATAGATGCTCCATCCCTATAGTATCTACCCCAGTGCTGGTAGAGGATAAAGGGAAGAAGGGCATTATTGTAGCATCTACATTCAGTACATGGTTTGATGAGAAGGATGATGATAAAAACAGTGTAAACAACAATGTAAATAGTGTATTTGCATTAGATGCTGATGATGGTAGCATGTTATGGGAGTTGAGTATAGAGGGGGATGTATTCTCATCCCCATGCTATGCAGATAGCCTTGTAGTATTTGGAGCATTGGATGGTTATGTGTATGCAGTAGATGCATATACTGGAAGAATAGCATGGAGGTTCAAGACTGGAGGGGAGGTGTGGTCAAGCCCAGCATATGATAGCAAGAGGAAGAGTATCATAATAGGCTCTGATGATGCTAACGTATACTCTCTAGCGTTGGATGATGGTATGCCTGTATGGAAGATCACTCTTGATGGTAAGGTAAGATCATCATCACCATGCATAGCAAGTGAACATGCATTCATCTCAACATACTCTGGTCACGTTTACTGCATCAGCATGGATGGCTCTATAGAATGGAGTAGAAGGGTATCAGAGCATCCAATACTCTCATCACCAGCATACTCCAACTCAAGGGTATTCTTTGGCTCATCCGATACATACGTTTATGCTCTTGATGCAAGGGATGG
>JACAFJ010000045.1 GCA_013538675.1 Candidatus Nitrosocaldus tengchongensis | reverse complement strand
TATTTTGATTTATCTCTTACCACGGTAAAGCCAGAACAAGAGCATGATAATGCATCCTACAATGGTTATAGCAAATAGGTATTGTAAATTTGCTAGCACATAATATAATATCAATAATGAAAACGGGATTGGTCTTGGCGCATATATGTCTCTTCTATCAGCAGGATTATATAAATAGACTATCTCTCCTTCTTTGCCTGAATCATGAGTAACCGTTATCAAGAATGGTATATATGGATAAGCAAGTAAGGGATCGCCATTCACCTTTGCTACCTCTGCAAGATAGTACACGTATGCTGCATCGGTTGATATACGTTGCACTGATACGCTCTCTATGTTGTTTGCATCAAACCTCTTTATTATATTCATCGTATATGCATTGAGAAACTCAACTAATGTAAAGAACTCGTGCTCAGCAGCAGGTGATATTGAGCAGTCTGGACTAAGATCGATTAGATTGAATGCATCCATGCTTATCCTAACGTTAATGCTATCTCCTATATCCAGCCTCTCAGTATACTCTTTCTCATGATCATAGTAGTAGATAAGCAGTGTATACTCTCCATAACCATCTGCTAATGGGGTGAATTCTGCCTCGACATAGTAAGGTATGTTATTAACTACTGCTAAGGAAGCTGCAACATCTGTATATACCTTATGGAATAGCATGAACGCTTCTCCTATCGAGTAATTATAACCAGCAGCAGGATAAGCCTCTAACATGAATAAGGGTTTATGCATAACATCAATTCTTGGTGTCAATGTACATGCAAAGGCATAATCTGCTATGGTTATTAAACCTACTAGATGCAAGATAGCTAGAATAAATGTATAACAGACATTCTCTTTCATCATATGGAAGATATACATACTGTTAACTTTAATAGTTAATCTTTATGCTTGCAAGTTCTATAACAGAATTCATATCCCCATCACTTATGGGTGCGCCATGCAGTAGTGCACCCTTTTGAGGCCATCTACCCACAGGTGTATCCTTGATGAGTATTGGAGGCTGTAACCTTATAAGCCTGCTGAAGAGAACCTTTGTACTCCACCCATTCCTTATACACATATCCCTCTCCTCCTTACTCAACTCATCAACGCTCAATGCTCTATCAACTATGGCATAGCCTATGAACGCATCCCCTTTGCCTTCTATCTTCCTTGCAAGGAGTATCTTCATACCCTTCTCCCACTTCCTTCTCATTGCTGTGTAGTATGCCCTCCTACTGAATACACTTGCCTCAAACTCATCATTATTTGCTATACGCATTATGTAGTTTACCATACAGGATGATACTGAGCAGGAGTATTTAACCGTATATGGGCAGGAGATAGGTTAATTTAGCCATCATCTAGAGTAGTAGTATGCAAGGAACGATCAAGGTACTTGTATCTGATGCAATAGATAGCAATGGAGTAGAGGTGATGAGGAGGAATGGGCTCCATGTAGATTATAGGCCTAATATAAAGCATGAGGAGTTACTTGCTGCAATAAAGGATTACAACATCCTGGTTGTGAGGAGTAGAACAAAGGTTAGGAAGGATGTGATAGATGCTGCTCATAACCTCAAGATAATAGCAAGGGTTGGAGTTGGGTTGGATAACATAGATGTTGAGTATGCCAAGAGTAAGGGCATCAGGGTTGTTAATGCTGAAGAAGCAGCGATGACTGCTGTTGCTGAACTTGTGATAGGGCTTATGATATGTCTAGCAAGGGGTATAGCAAAGGCTGATGCTGCAATGAAGCAGGGCAGGTGGATAAAGAACGAGTTGATGGGCATAGAGTTGAAGGGCAAGTACCTAGGCATAGTAGGAATGGGGAAGATAGGTACTAGGGTTGCTAGGCTTGCAAGAGCACTTGGCATGAACATAATTGCTTACGATGTTGTTAAGATAGATCCAATGCTGGTTAGAGAACTAGGTATTATAACTGCAGATCTTGATACCTTGCTCAAGAGTGCAGACTTTGTTACACTGCATGTACCATTGAATGGGAGCACTAGGCATATGATAGATGCTAATAGACTAGCTATGATGAAGAGTTCAGCATACATAATAAACACTGCTAGGGGAGCAGTTATAGATGAGCAGGCACTGCTTGCTGCACTGAAGTATGGGAGGATAGCAGGTGCAGCGCTTGATGTGTATGAGGTTGAACCCCCAACCAACATGGAATTGATAAGCCTTCCAAATGTTGTATGCACACCTCATATAGGTGCACAGACAAGGGAGGCACAAGCACTAGCAACAAGTATAATAGCAGAGAAGGTTGTGCAACTTACAAGGGAACTATATATATCATGATAATAACTGCAGGTGAAATTTAAATAGTTAAGGTCATCTATCCCATCTATTGGTAATATTAAGGTGTATGTATTATAACATATTATATAAAAGATTTACCGCCCTATTATTGAGTAATGAATGTTGATGACAATGATGCGGGGGAGAGCAAGGGCAATAGCAATAGCAATAGTAGTAGTAAGGAAGAGAGGGTAAGATGGAGAGGAGATGATGGAAGGATGGTATCTGAGGATATAATAAATATCATAATGGGAGAACTCTCATCCACTAGAGTAGTAGATACCCAGACGTATATAGCGGAGGTGCAAGCAAGGATGTGGAAGGCATTGAAGAGAGGTATGCGCTTCCAAGCACTAACAAGATCCTCTGAGGAGTTCCTCAAGAGACATCTTAACTCCAGGATCAAACTGGTTGTGCTCTATGCTGATATGGTAGGCTCTACAAGGTTGAGCAGGATGCTCCCTGTAGAGAGGCTAGCAGCAATAATACAGGCATATACGCAAGAGATGTCTCTAATAGCACTGAACTTCAACGGTCTAGTGCTCAAGTATGTTGGGGATGCTGTTATAGCATACTTCCCTGCAATGCATAACCTACTCCTTGCTGCAGATGATGCTGTAAACTGTGCAGTAGCAATGATAGAGGTGCTAAGACAGGGGATAAACCCTGTACTCCTACAGTATGACTATCCTGAACTTGCCATGAAGGTTAGCATGGATGCTGGGGAGCATTCAGTCATCCAGTATGGGAGTGATAAGAGCATGGATGTTGATATAGTTGGGTATGGGATAAGCATGGCTGCAAAGATACATGCGTTGGCAGAGAGCAACTCTATAGTGATAAGCCATAATGTATATGATGTTTTACATCCAAACATGCAGAGTAGGTTCAAGCAGTTGAATCCTGATATCAGCAAGTGGGGTTACACAGATGAGGATAGTGGTGAATTATACAAGATATATATGCATAAGCCATGATGATATAGCCCAACCATATCGTAGATCATCCTAACAAGTATTGGGTGGTGATAATGATATTGTAGTAGTGGTGGTAGTAGTACTCTTCATAACATCAACTCTATAAACTTCAGACTATCCTTATAAGGGTTGTAAACCCTCTCTTATCCAACTCCAAACCATCCTCATCATACTCTCCTACAACAACAGTTATAGATATGAGATCTGATTCCTTGCACTTACTAGCATCAAGTATCACCTTAGCATCTATAGCATCCATCAACCTGCTATCGTAACTTACAACACTTACAGCATCGCTAACCGCTGTTGCTGTAAGCAGTTGGAACATCTCGTTCATCCTCCTGTTGTACATTGTTATACCAACCCTCCTCCTATTACTATTACTACTACTATTACTCTCTTCTCTAGCCCTAGCCTTAACATCCAACTCTATCATCCCTACCTTATGCTCAGCATACCTCAACTGTCCATCTACATAAACCTGAAGATAGAATGGGTAACCTGCTGTGAACTCTGCCATCTTGTTTATCCCATCATCCTTGATCACATCTATCTTCCTTATCGTATTGCCATACCTTGCTATCCATACACTAGTTACCTTCACAACATTATCTATCATCTCAAGCCTCCATCCCCTCTCCTCCTCATCCAGGTTATACCTGTTAACCCAGTCCTTGTAATCCCTGCTGATATCCCTTATGAACTCTATGCATGTTACCTTGTACTCATCAACACTCTCCCTACTTGAATGGTACATATAGTATAGATGAAGATACAGTACAGTATTAACTCTTTTTATTGATGGGTGTAATAAATAGAGATGGATAAGGGAATGAGTAAATAAAGAAGGTGTCAGAACTGCTGTCTATGCAGTATAGATCCTAGCTTACCTCTGGTAACTGCTATCATCACAGCCATTATGGATGCTACTATAGCCATAACACCTAGAGGGAACTCTGGAACAACGACTATGTTGAACTCAGTCCTGTCTATTATCCTTGTCTCCCCCTCTCCAGTCCTGAAGGATGTTAGGTAACTTACCACTACTCTCTTCGTACCCTCGCTCTCAAACCTGACAGTTACAGGCTGGAGGTTGTTGCTCAACTCCTGCCTTAGTATGCTCTTATCCTCATCGAATATCTCTATTGTATACCTCTCAGTATCCCTCAGTGGTCTCTTTGCTGGATCGTAGAGCTGTGCAGCAAACTGAACATCCTGTCCAGGCATTATGGTCTGTGGACCCCAGTAGAGAAGTACATACACGCTACCATTGCTACTCAACTTCTCTAGTGGTGGTTTTGGTATCTCAACTACACTAGGTGTCAACTCTATAGGCTTATCACTCCTCCCGAACCTCTTCAGCTCGAATGAGTATTGTACTGGTATTGGTTCTTCAGTCCTGAATGCGTATACCTCAGCCTTTATAGGTAGAGGGAAGTTCTCTGCAACCCATATCTTGCTATCCTTAGCGTATCTGAAGCCTACTATTGTAGTGCTCCATGGTGTATTTGCAGCTGTTATCTGCTCATTGGTAACCTGTAGAGTAACTGGAGCCCCAACACCAACTGGAACTCCTCCAGTTATTGCAAGCCTTCCCCAGGCTGATGGGGTTAGTGGTTTTGGATCAGTACTGTTTGCAAAATCACCAAGCCATGCCAATGTCCTCTGTACTATAGCTCTGTACTTGCTAACTGATGGATCTGCACTCTGTGGCTGCATGTTTATGCTTGATAGAACCATCTTGCCATTGCTTACAATACCAGCATCGTTAACGCTCACATCTGCTACCCAGTTACCTTGATCATCCCTCGAACCTAGCCATATTGCGATCTCTAACTCCCTTCCACTCTCATACTCCAAATCCCTTATCGTGTATACAAAGTATGTGCCAAGTTCTGCCCCCTTACCAGGGTACCATGTTGATTGTGCGTTTACAACTGTTACAAGGCTTGAGATGGATAACACTGCTGCCAATATCATGCCTGTTACATATGTTGTTACTCTCTTCATTGATACTTATCACACATCATTTGCTTATAAACCTTCAACTAGATGTGATGATAAGAAAGAGGCACATGCAATGGAGACTCTTGCTGCATGTAGCAGGTGTTTAGTTTAATAATGTATCTAGTATTTAGGATGGCTAGTTCTACTCAAGTGATTCACGAAAAGACTTTATATTATACTTGTTGCTCATTCATCAAGTATGTGCAGATGCCCGAAGGTACACTTCTACGAGGTTGAGTTCAAGCTTGATGGATTGAGAAGCATAGCATACCATAAGAACTGTGGAGACTCACTATCTGATGCTCAGATGCAGGAGTTTGATAAGCAGTTGATCAAGCTCTGGGGTCTTGAAGTTCAAGAGTAATCTTGCACTAAAAAGTTTATATAATTTCAGACTGATTGAATTGTGATGGCAGCAACAATCAAGGCAATGAGGGTAGAACTGGATGTATCAAATGTTGCATCTGTAGATCAAGCAAGGGCATATGTAGAGGAGATACAGCATCAGTATGCAGATCTTACAGTTACGAACATAAATATTACAGGGAACAGGATAACATTCGATGTTGGCTCACCAGGTATGGAGGATCTGAGCCCTAGCGATATAAAGTTCAGGATAGAGGAGTTCTTGAACATGAACGTTGCACCATTTGCTGTGAAGGGTGTTAATGCAAGATAAATAACAACCCCAATTTTTTATATGGATAAATCAGGAGCATCTCCATCCTCTCATCTTGCTCATCTCTTGTAACCTAGTCTACGCAGTAGTCCATGCCTCTCCCTTCTATCCTCATCGCTCTCAACACCCTTGCTCTTAACCCCATCCACAACACCTAGAACCCCTCTACCCTGCTCAGTCTCTACGATGATGAGTTCTACAGGGTTTGCTGTAGCACAGTATATGCATGCAACCTCATCCATCATCTTAACCCTGTTGAGTATGTTTATTGGGTATGCATTGCTTATAAGAAGCACAAATACATGACCAGCAGATACCATGCTAGCAAACTCTATAGCCTTCCTTACAAGCGTATCATCGTTCCCATCATACCTTATCAATGCTTTGCCACTTGCCTCACAGAATGCTATCCCAAACCTTATAGTTGGGCTACTGCTTACCAGCATCTCATACATATCCTCTACAGTCTTTATGAAGTGTGCCTGCCCTACTATCATGTTTGTATTTGGAGGAGCCTCTAGCCTTACACTTAACAGGTTCATGTGTATGCTAGATTTAGCATGTTAATAAGCATTGAGCCTTGCCTTGCATATGGATAGTAGGGTATCTGCAAGCCTCGATGTGCTTAGATGATCACTGCTCAGGTTCATTGCAATGCTTAGCATATCATATGCAGGAAGATGCTTTATGCTACCCATGCTTATACCTTTACCCTCAACCAATTTGCTACATATGTAGCATATGTATGTGTAGGCATCTGTGTACATGCCCATGCTTGAGAGGTACTCAAGTTTCTTCCTCACAACAGTCATAGCCAACTTACTGCAGTGAAATGAGGCAAGTACATGGATGAGTGCCCTCATCG
Organism: Candidatus Nitrosocaldus tengchongensis; assembly: GCA_013538675.1. Classification (GTDB taxonomy): domain Archaea; phylum Thermoproteota; class Nitrososphaeria; order Nitrososphaerales; family Nitrosocaldaceae; genus Nitrosocaldus; species Nitrosocaldus tengchongensis. Next base: position 1,043 of record JACAFJ010000045.1, on the reverse strand, counting down.
CTCTAGCAGTTGATGATCTGTTTGCCTGCTCAAGCCCCAGGCACTCTGTGATTGCACTGATATTGGTATCGCTCAATGCTCTAATCTGAGCAAGGATGTGTGAGGGCATAGGCACACTACCATTCGAGAGTATGTGAGCCTCCATGTATGAGCATGCAGCAGATCTAAGCCAGAACGATGCCTCTACTGCATCCCTAGCATGTATAGCATTGCTTGCATAGAAGAGCACATCAGCCATGAGGGATCTTGCATGTAATTTCTTCACCCTCCTCGATATGCTTGCCATCTTAGCCTCAAGCATAGATAGCCTACTGTTGACATCGTTCAGTATAATCATACCATCTAGGAGCATCACCTTCTCAACCATCTTGGTATCTCTATCGATCCTATGTATCCTTGCTATGCTACCATCATCCATGTAGATGTACTCATCGCTACTACTGCTGCTGCCACTACTACTCATGCTACCATCTGTATGCCCATCCAATCCCTTCCTGCTTCTGCCTGTACCGTTACTCGCATTGCCTTCACTATCTATAGATGGGCTATCATAATGCTGTAGAGTATTGTTGATACTTGCATCCTCAAGCAGTAGTATGTTGTACTCGCATACATCATACGCTAGATCCTTGGCTCTAGCCCTGCATCCTGTAAGCGCTAGAGGATACTGCCTATACTTGTTCACTATCCGCTCTAGCATACAGGTAAGTGTATGATCTTGCATAAAGGATTATCTTACCATCATCACTTAGGATAGTTTTAAATTGCACATTCCTATAATGGATTGTGGTGCTCCGGTGGTGTAGCCCGGTTAAGCATAGCGGCCTCTCGAGCCGCTGATCGCGGGTTCAAATCATGCATATGGATGCAGTATATGCAAAGCATGGGAGAGTCCCGCCCGGAGCACTAACTACAAATAATAAAATAAATAAATTATATCATATGCTCCCAGATAGCAGTGCAGTAGCCCTGCAGTCACTACCCTCAACAACCTTAACCGTTATTCCTGGCAGTGTTATCCTCTCAAGGTTGATGTTACTCCT
>JACAFJ010000044.1 GCA_013538675.1 Candidatus Nitrosocaldus tengchongensis | reverse complement strand
TTGATCCTTGTACCTTCATATGCGTTAGCAGATCTAATCTACAGTTACCTACCTAAGGAGTATAGGAGTAGGTTACTACTTACAAGGTGGAGGAGCGAAGAAGGAGGAAGAGAAGAGGGAGGGAGAGAAGGTGAAGGAGAAGGAGAAGAAATAGAGGAAGTAGGAGAGAGAGGAAGCAGAAGAGAAGGTGAAGGAGAAGGAGAGAGGGTAGATAAGGTAATAGTAGATATAGCAAGGAAGAAGGAGGAGAAGCGAAAAGAGGAGATACCAGAGGAAGCAAAGAAGAAGAGGATACTTGCTGAGCATGCTTCAAGCAAGAACAGTGTACTGCTATCAACTAACTTCTGGGAAGGTGTTGATCTAAGGGATGACCTATGCAGGTTCATAATAATACCAAAGGTACCATATCCTGATCTATCAGATCTAAGGAATAGAACAAGACTGGAGAGAGGGGATAGGATATGGTATGAGTTGAGAGCAATAATGAAGATAATACAGGGTTCAGGTAGAGGTGTTAGGCATGAGAATGATCACTGTACTACATATATACTGGATAGCAATGCTTCATGGTTATTCAAGAAGCATATGAAGGAGTTACCAGCATGGTTTAGGGAAGCGTTATCATGGAGTAATTATACTTATACTACTGCTGTTACGAGTAGTAATGGTAAGGTATTAACTAGTGGTAGTAGCATGTGTGGGTATATGTGGTAGTTGCGGTGGTGATACTCATTCCATTCCTTTTTCTTTCTTACTTTCTTTCTTACTTTCCCTTCCTTTCTCGCTTGTTTGTTTGCTTGTTGCTTGTTTCTTATTATTATACTTCCTTTCTACAACCTTCCTACCTTCTACTATTCCTATTCCTACCTACTACTAGTATTACTAATTACTACCTCCCCCTACTAATTACTACCCCTAACCCCCCTAGGGTATTGTATCTAGATACAGAGGGGTAGGGGGGTGGGGGTACCCAGTTTCTTCCTTTAGGGGTACTCAGTCTCTTCCTTTCTTTCTCCCTCTCTTTCTTCCTTCCTACCTTATCTTTCTCCTTACTTCCCTCTTTCCCCTTTCTTCTTCTCTTTTCTTCAAGGCAGACTTAAATAGAAGAAGTATAAAAGAATATACAGATATTGTTCTATCAATTCACTAAAGATATGGGATTTATACAGATTAAGACCAAAAACTATTAATGTCGCCCCCGGCATAATTATAGTCTAGTCTTGCAGTATATACCAGCATGTGACATTAGTATTGTATAATACAATATTACAATATACATACGTACGTATGTATATATGTGTATTATCATAAACAGCTACCCATATCATACGTTCCTTATACCATGGCTGTACAGCATGGCATAACTACTTAACCCACACTCCTCACATATAGGTTGCATTGCATTTACATCTGCACTTCCTATACAGCATGGTCTCTTAACTCTACCCATATGGTCTAGTGATAGTATTGCCCATGATGGGCATGCTATAGGTGTTGTACCCTTGCCTCCCCAACTCCTTCTCAAGAGTTCAAGCTGCCTTGGATGGTTAGCAATGAATTTAGGATACCTCTTCCTCAACGTTAGTAACTTTGAAACCACACCATCTCTCTCCTCCCCAAATGGAAGTGATAATGGATCTCCCCTTACGAATGGTGTATGGAACTGCACTGCAACCTTATTCACTACACCATACCATTCTTCTATGCAATCCTCTACACTTCTATAGTTTATTGAGTTTATGGTGAATGATAACCATATATCCTTCCATGCTTTATATCCATTATTGCTGTAACGCTCTATGTAATAGAGTATGTTCCTCCTCGTCCTATCGTAAGAACCCTTACCCCTTATCTGGTCATGCACATCTCTAGTCCCATCTATAGACACAAAGTAAAAGTAAAGACCCTCTATCCTCTGCAATGACAATGTTCCATTAGTTACTACAGATACATGCCCAGGCATCTCCTCGCAGAATACCCTAATCACATCAAAGCGTAGTAATGGTTCTCCCCCAGCAATGCCAACATGCATAACCTTGCCCTTGAGCATCTTACGTATTATCCTTCTCCACTCTTCAGCGTATAAGCCATCCTCCTCCTTTCTATTAAGCCACCAGTAACAATGTGAACAGTGAAGGTTGCATACATTGGAAACGTCTACGGAGGCAAGTAATGGATACTTTGCTCTAAGTAACCTTATACTACAATACCTTCTGGCAAGGGATATGTATAATGGAGTATCTCTTATTATATCTCTCAAACTTCTACCAAAAATCTCTACCATCATATATTATAAGCATATGTACTAATAAATGTTTGTAACTATAGACCCATTGATATATCATATTATTCTACACCAACATCTCTACTACTACTAACTTATAATAATAAGAATCAGGTTAGTAGCACCATTATATTATATTCTTATTGAGTCGGATAATACTTAACGGCATCCCTAACAGCCTCCAATAGTCTATGATCCATCATATTCGGTATTATATATCTCTCGCTAATGTTGTTACCAACAAGGTCTGCTATAGCAAATGCAACATGAATAAGCATATCCCATTCTATACGTTTTATGGTTAGGTCAAGCATCGTCCTCATCAACGATGGGAATACAACAGCATTATTTATCTGATTATGGTAATCCGATCTACCAGTAGCAACTATCCTTGCTCCAGCATTCTTTGCCATATATGGCAGTATCTCAGGCACTGGATTGGTCAATGCAAAGACTATCGCATCCTTACTCATGCTTCTAACCATCGCCTTACTTACTATACCTGCCCTGCCAGATACACCTATGAGCACATCTGCACCCTTTATAGCATCCTGCAGCGAACCTCTAACCTGCTCTGGATTGCTCAGCTCTGCTATCCTCAACTTGTATGGATTCATATTCTCCTTCCTATCCCTACTTATTATCCCTGTGGAGTCAACTACGAGTATATTCCTTGCGCTGGCCTTGTGTAGTATGCTAACTATGCCATAACCCGCTGCCCCTGCCCCTGCAACAACTATCTTTGCATCCCCTAACCTCTTACCAGCGAGTCTCAATGCGTTCAGTAGCGCTGCAAGTACTGCTACTGCAGTACCATGCTGGTCATCATGAAATACTGGTATATCTAAACCACTCTGGAGTTCATCAACTATCGCTAGACACTTTGGTGACTCGATATCCTCTATGCTTATTGCTGCAAATGATGGGCTTATACCCTTGACTATGCTGATTATCTCATCCTTATCCTGTGCTGATAGACAGATTGGGAATGCAGAGATGCCTCCGAACTGCCTGAATATGACTGCCTTACCTTCCATGACTGGAAGTGCAGCTTCTGCACCTATGTTTCCTAGCCCAAGTACCCTTGAACCATCAGTAACTATTGCTACATTATTCCACTTCGATGTGTATGTGTAAGCATTCTTCTTATCTCTTGCTATATCCATTGCCACACTTGCTACTCCAGGGGTGTATACTAGGCTTAGATCACGCATGGACCTTATAATTAGCCTGCTTCTAACCTCTATCTTGCCTCTCAGCCTCTTGTGTAGAGCAAGAGCATCGTCATCATCATTATTATTATTATCCTTCCCATCATCATCAGCCTTGCCACTCATCTGCTGCCTATACTAGGCTGTAAATTTAACCTTTTACCTTACAAGCAGCAAGAAGGATCATCTTACAACGACTATAGCAAGTATTGCTACTGCTATTAGCCCTAGGCCTATAAAGCCGATGATGAACCTTAGCACTATCTCAGACTCATCGATAAGGAAGCCTATACCAACTATTATAAGACCAGCTATCAGCAATGTTACATAACCAGGCAGTGCAAGTAAAGGGTTCACCATGCTCACCTCTAGCCTATCATTGATAACTGAACTTCTATAAGCATATCAACTCAGTGAGTTCTTTAATGGAACATATAATATTATGATCTGGGGTATGACTGCTGCTGCTACTATTGATCCTTTTACACTCTCTATCCATAAGTATTGCTTGCATACCAATGGACATTGGTATCTTGAGATCCTGTATTACATCATCACCTACATGCAGTACACTCTCTGCACTAACATTTAGTACTCTACATACCATGTTATAGAACTCTGCACTCTTGAGCATGTTGCATGATATGGATGAGAATAGTGCATTTATGCTAACATTACTTCTCTTCTTGATGATGGAGAGCTTCCTCTCAGCCATTGCTGGTGGATTGCATGTTGATATGATCACTCTATACCTCTTACATATCTCTGCAAGTAAGGATACATCATCATACATACCATTGGAATAGTAGTGCTCTGCCATGATGTTTAGGAGATGGTCTAGTAGAGCAGCAGGAAGTCCGAATCTAGAGAACCAGTACTCTGGTACATACCACCTTATATCATCTTGGCCTACAGAATCATACTCATTAAGAACATATCTTAAAGCCTCGCCCATGCTGATGTCCTTCTCTCTAGAAACCAACTCTGGTATCAATCTATTCCAGAAGATATCATCAAGCCCCTTCTTGAATATAGTGCCATCTAGATCGAAGGATACAACCTTCAATACAGCAGTATCGATCTTGCAAGTAACAATGCCTTCTCTACATCAAGATCAGTTATTTCTTTCTTACTATACCTCTGACCGAAGTATATTAGATCTGCTATCTTGTACTTGTCCATGCTTACAAATACTGCTCCATTGCTGCCATTGTTACCTGTGTTGTTCAATACTATCAGTCTATCTACACTTATACCCTCATGGTACACATCCTTCATGCTGGCATAATCTTTACCAAGGATGACCATTACACCAACTTTCTTCATGTTTATATCAATATAGGTTGCCTCTGCATTGATACTGTTTATTGCTGTATCGTACTCAACCCTTGATACTTTGCCTTGCTCCTGCATCAGTGCTAGGAGGCTCTTCACCCCTTGCTTAACCCCATACTCTAGAGTATCATTGCTGGAGTGTTCCCTCCTTATCCTCATGTACTCTGCTATAGGAACGTTCATAAGACTACCTCTAACCCTAAGTCCTGGATATGCCTGCTTTATAGCCTCCTCTATAGCCTCTTCGCTAAGCACTTTATCGCCCCTACTTGCTGCTACCTCCATAGCATGATAGAGTATGTTAAGCAGTGATCTTATGTTCCTGAACTCTATGAACTCATCGTATACAACCCTTATCTTGCCTACAATATCGCTCTCATGTATGCTGAACCTCAGATCCTTAACATTCTGCCTTATGTACTCTAACGCTATATCTGCTATCTCATCGAATGTGCTCGAGCCTACTAGATCTATCTTGTAGTTTGCCTTCTCAAGTCTATCGAAGAGTGATGGGCTTAGACTCCTTACAGAGTCGTATACAGATGGTGTTGTTATCAATAGCATTATAGTAGATGGGAGGTGTGCATTTATAACAGCCTTGACAAACTCTATAGAGTCCATGTTGGAATCAAACTCATCTATCTCTATCATTGTAACCTTGCTCAAGAACCTCTGGTTTATCCTTGCTATAGCACTAAGGAAGGCGAGCATATCCTCAAGGCTCCTTAGATCAGAGAGGTCTATGAATCTATTCTCTACAACCTTCTTAACTGCAAGAAGCTGATGTTCATCAAGTCCATCTAGAGCATTGTTCAAGTACCTAACATCTGGCTCCCTTCTGCCCTTCATTACATCATCAGCAAGCCTCTCTATGTTGTTATTGAAGAGGAATGATGGTCTGAAGAACTTCCTTGCATGTCTATTGCCTTCAAGTGCCCTCTTCTTCAACTCATCAACTATCCTTGATCTTAACTGCTCAGTATACTCTGAATCGAAACCTCTCAGTATGCTAGAGAAGAGACCATGCATACTCTTTGGTGAGATTGTGCTGAGATCAACGTAGGAGCATATCACATCCTCTCTAGTACTCTTTATATGCAATGCAAGGTGTGTCTTGCCAGAGCCTATATCCTGAACAACTGTAACTAGTCTAAAGTCTCTTGCATCGTAATTACCATCCTTTGCCTTCAACTTTGAGTAGAGATCATTTATGCAACCAACTACAGCATCCCTAGCCTCTCTATGCCTCTTACCCCCTAGTACTCTAGCATCATGTATTGTTGGTGTTGGGCTGCTAGGGAACGGGTTATGCTCTAACCCATAAGGGTAAAGATTGACACTCATCATACTCATATCCTCCTAACGAATCCGTGCACTAATCCTCTGATAACTATACCTTCCTGCCCTCCAGATGAGAGCTCGTATCTGTTACTGAAGCGCTCTAACAGTTGCTCTACCAATGAGTAAAACTCATGCGCTGTAATATCGTACTTTCTACACATCCTCTCCTTTATGCTTGCTAACTCAACCCATCCTATAGATGATGATGCTTCTGCAAGCATCCTATCGAAATCTATCCTGAACTGCTCTAGTGTTATAGACTCACTACTAACAGTATTGCTATAATTACCATTGCCATTTGCATGACCATTACCATTGCCTTTATGTGTTGCCACAACTTTCACCTCCTCCAACATACTACTTATAACCTTGATCTCATCACTGAGAGTAGATATCCTCTCGACCATCTCACCTTTTACCCTTGTAAGTTCATCATGTACGCTCTCATCTACTCTGATAATCCTAGAGGATAGATCATCCCTCAATATAGAGATCCTCCTCTCCACATCTAGATGGAGATCGTTCAATCTCTTATCTATCTCCCCTCTAACTGATGATATATTCTCTCCTATCACACTCTTCATGTTATTAATATCCTTAGCAATAGTCTCATCTCTATCTACAATCCTTCTCTCTATATCCATTAGTAGAGAGTTGGTCTTCTCCTCAATCTTGCTAGTTGAGACATTCAATTCATTCCTTACACTTTCTATCTTTAGATAGAGGTCATTATTGATTGATGATACCCTCTCATCTATAATGGTGTTAAGTAGAGATATCTTATTGTTCAACTCCTCTTTGATGTTGGATACCTCTTGCATTATGTGATTGGTAAGGTTAGAATGATTACTCTTGATTAATGATACATTCTCATCAATATACCTGCTCAGCTCTGTAACCTTTTCATTGAGCATCTTATCGATCTTATTAACCATCCTCTCCTCAAGAACCTTATACACTCCATCATCAGCCTCATAATTACTTCTTCTATCTCCATTACCAGAGTTTATCATGACTTGGATGAGCTTGAACTTTGGATCATTCTCCACAACATACTTGATGTAGTTATCCCTTGTCCAGTATGTTATTGCTCCACCCTTCTTGTCAGAGAAGATAAGACCAGATGAGATTAACTCTTCAACATGCTTATCAACATCTTCACCAAACTCTTTTCTTAGCTCTGCCCTTCTAACACCGTATATACCTGCTGCCTCTATTCTCCTGTAAACCTCACTTGTCATCACTATGCTTTTAGAGAAGATTATTTATGCAAAGGTGTAAGCACTATTTGCTGATCATGTTAATTTAATTTAATCAATAGATGTAGATATATTGCATGCTAGTTAGTTGTATATGTTATACTGCCAGCGTTTATTCAAGTTATGTATAGTATAACTGCCATGTTGGAAACCTCACCTGCTCCCATCTACATCCTTGCCTATCTCCTCTGCCTCTTCAACAGATGCACACTATTCCATCGCATCGTATTATCAGATATCCATATGTGCACTCAATGGAAGTACTTCATATAAGCTAGTCTGCAAATGCCTTAGTACTCCTCTTTCCTGTATTAGTGCTCTTCAATACAAGATTAGGAGTTCCTTCCTTCCCTGTATCTGATCTGGAGAGGTACACTTCCCTGAGTGCAAGTATATACATACATGCATAAATCCATACATACATCATCTTGTCTTGGTTTAGACCATATTATCTTCACTTGCCTTGCCTTGCCTTACT
>JACAFJ010000043.1 GCA_013538675.1 Candidatus Nitrosocaldus tengchongensis | reverse complement strand
CTATGAATGCTATCCTGTACATAGAGGACTACACCATTACTACTACTAATAATAATATAGTAGATATTATACTGTATAACCCTGAACCTCTCCTCTATTGCTATCCTTATCAACTGCCCTCTTCATCATTATCTTGTTTATCCCGTTTATCATTGCTTGAACACTAGCAACAACTATATCCTCTCCAGTTGCTCTAGCAGATGAGATCTTACCATTACCATCCTCAACCTTAACACTAACCTCTGCAAGTGCATCTGAGCCTCCACTTATTGCTTCAAGCCTAAACTCGCTCAACCTTATACTTGCTATTCTATCTGTTATCTTCTGTATTGCCTTTAGAGCAGCATCTACAGGACCAACACCAGTCTCTGCAACTATGTACTCCTTCCCATCTATTACAAGCCTGACAGATGCTGTAGGCACAACGTTTATGCCTGTAGTAACAACAAAGTCCATGAGTCTAACATGCTCAACCAGGTTCTGCTGGTTCATGACTTGGGATGCTACTGCTATAAGATCAGCATCAGTAACATGCTTGCCCTTATCCCCCAACTCCTTGACCCTTGCAACTATCTGCCTCAACTGCTCATTATCTGGCCTTACACCATACTCTGCAAGCATGGCTGCTATACCATGTGCACCAGCATGCTTCCCTGCCTCTAACCATCTCTTCCTACCTACAAGTTCAGGGCTTATAGGCTCATAGCATAATGGATTTGATAACACTCCATGTGTATGGATGCCAGATTCATGACCAAATGCATTCTCACCAACTATGGCCTTGTTTGGCTGTACTATTATCCCTGTTAGACTTGCTACCAACTTTGATGTCTCATACAAGAGTTTGGTGTTTATCCTTGTCCTCTTGTTGTAGAGGCAGTGAAGGGTCATAACAAACTCCTCTAGAGAGGCATTGCCTGCCCTCTCACCTAACCCATTTATGGTTACATGGGCACACTCAGCCCCTGCCTCTACTGCTGCTATGGAGTTTGCAACAGCTAGACCAAAATCATCATGACAGTGTATGCTTATAGGTACTCTAACAGCATCCTTCAACTCCGTTATGAGCGAGTGTATGTACTTTGGTGTTGCATACCCTACTGTATCTGGCACGTCTATTCTATCTGCTCCAGCATCAACCACAGCCTTGTACACCTGCTTAAGGTACTCCCTATCACTCCTAGTAGCATCCTCAGCAGAGAACTCAACGTAGAGACCATGGGCCTTACAATACTCTATAGCATCTACAGCCTTCCTTAGGGCCTCCTCCCTGCTCATCTTCAACTTGTACTGCAGATGGATGTCAGATGTTGCTATGAACGTGTGTACATATCCTATACCACAGTCTATCGCAGCATCTATATCACGCTTATCTGTTCTAGCAAGAACGGAGATCTCACTCTGCAAACCATGCTTAACTATCATCTTTACAGCATCCCTCTCACCTTGAGATACTATAGGGAACCCAGCCTCTATGACATCTACACCCAACTTATCCAGTTGTATTGCTATTAACAATTTATCCTCTGGAGTTAATGTTACACCTGGTGTCTGCTCCCCATCCCTGAGCGTTGTATCGTATATCCTTACGTAATCTGTACTGCTACTACCGTTGCTGTTGTAACTCTTACTACCATCGCTACTCATACACAACGCCCCTTGGCAGTGCACATACTCCAGTTCTAGCCAACTGTATTATGCCATAGTGCTCAACCAATGCCTTGAACGCATCTATCTTATCTGGAGTGCCAGTTATCTCCACCATCATAGATCTCTTGCTTATATCAACCACCTTCCCCCTAAAAACATTTACTAGATTCATTATCTCTAGCCTAGTTGTTGGCTCTTCAGCCTTTAACTTCATCAATGCCAACTCCCTGTACACACTGTTATCCAAAGGCAGTTTGATAACATCAACAACATCTATAATCTTCTTCAGCTGCTTGACTAGTTGCTCAGTTGTATGCTCATCACTATTTATCGTTATAGTTATCCTTGAGAGATTCTGCTCTTCAGTTGGACCAACTGAGAGCGATTCTATGTTGAATCCTCTTGCCCTAAACATGTTTGATACCCTGAAGAGCACTCCAGGCTTATTCTCAACCAGTGCTGAGATTATACGCCAGGTCATATCTATCACATCTCTGCCTTCTCCTGCTTGCTATGCTGCTATTATAGTATCCTTCAACCCCTTGCCTGGAGGCATGAACGGGAATACATTCTCCTCAGGGTCTATGGGTATATCTATAACCGTTGTTACATCGCTCCTCAACGCTGTCCTTATAGCCTTCTCAAGTTCGTCCATGCTCTCAGCCCTTATCCCTTGTGCACCATATGCTTCAGCAACCTTTACAAAGTCTGGCATGCCTTTGAGATCAACTCCTATCATCCTCCTGTTGTAGAATAACCTTTGCCACTGAGCAACCATGCCTAGAGAGTAGTTGTTGAGCAGGAATACTATAACTGGGATGTTCTCAAGCACTGATACTGCTAGAGAGTTCTCTGTCATGTTGAAGCTCCCATCCCCTGCTATATCAACAACAGGCACATCAGGCCTTGCAACCTTTGCGCCTATGGATGCTGGGAATCCAAAGCCCATAGTCCCTAGACCAGTTGAGCTGAAGAATGTCCCAGGACTTATGACATCAAAGTGCAATGATGTCCACATCTGACACTGCCCAACCTCAGTGGTAACTATGGCATCTGCTGGCAATAGTTCCCTCAACTTCTTTATAGCCTTCATAGCAGTAACCTCTCTAGCATGATCCTTTATCATGCTCCTGTAGTACTCCTTCACCTCCCTAACATGCTTGAGCCACTGGTTGTTCTCCCACTCTCCTTCTCCCTTTCTTATAACCCTGTTGGTGAGCATCTTGAGCATTATCTTCAATGAGACCTTCACATCACCAACTATTCCAACATCAACCTGCTTGTTCTTGCCTATCTCTGCAGGATCTATATCTATATGCACTATCTTCATATCCCTACCAAACTCATCAAACCTACCAACTGAGCGGTCTGAGAACCTTGAGCCTACTGCCAATAGCACATCTGCCTCTGTAACCAACTTGTTTGCCTCAGCATGACCATGCATCCCTATAGGCCCTAAAGATAGTGGATGGTTCTCAGGGAATACACCCTTGCCCTTGAATGTAGTGACTACAGGTATCATGAGCATCTCTGCCAATGCTTGCAACTCAGCAAAGGCTCCAGAGATATGCACACCTCCACCAGCCATTATTATAGGCCTCTCAGCCGTGAGCAGTAGATCTATGACCTTTGCAACTTGGGTCACATCAGGCTCTATATGGGGTGAGTAGCCTCTTATCTTAACGATCTCAGGGAATACCATATCAGCACTCTCCTGCTGTACATCCTTTGGCACGTCTATGAGCACTGGTCCTGGCCTTCCACTCTCTGCTATGTAGAATGCCTTCTTTACAACTTCTGGCACCTCAGCAGTGTGCATGGGCTGGAAGCAGTACTTGGTTATCGATGCACATATCCCAACTATATCGCACTCTTGGAATGCATCCTTGCCTATCATTGCCCTAGGCACCTGTCCTGTAACAGCAACTATCGGGCTTGAGTCCATGTAAGCAGTTGCTATCCCCGTAACAAGGTTCGTTGCTCCAGGGCCAGATGTGGCAAAGCATACCCCTGCCTTGCGCTTTATCCTTGCATAGCCATCTGCCATGTGTGCAGCTGACTGCTCATGCCTAACAAGTATGTGCCTTATATTGCTTGAGTACAACTCATCGTAGATGGGGAGGTTTGCTCCTCCAGGCATCCCAAATACAGCTGTTACACCTTCTCTCTCAAGGGCTTGGATGAGGGCCTTTGCACCAGACATCTCAACCATATGGATCTACCTACATTCTTGCCTTAAGTATCTAGAGTAGTGATGGCTTTGCATTTAAGCCTAAGCCTATTATACTCATCACCATCATCATCATGATACAGTGCTTATGATACAGCATGTATGGATGAGAGTGTATGATAATTATAAATATTTTACTTGCAGAGTGGAGGTATGAGTAGTTACAAGGGCGGTAGGAGTAGCGGTGATGATGATGATACCAATGCTATAGAGCATCTCATCCATAGGGCATTCTACATAGGGAAGAGCAAGGAGCTCTCAGCAATAAGAGAGGTGCATCACAGCATGCTTACAAAGTTCAGCGATACCCCTCCTTATCACAGGATGGATTATGAGGAGGCATGCCTGCATGAGGAGATGTTCTTTGCCAATGTATCAGATTACGATTACTCTATAGAGGATCTAAGGATAACAATGCTAGATGCCTCAGTAGCGCTAGCAACATTCATCCTTGAGCATAAGGGCATGGTTGTTGATGATTACACCTTCACTGGCCAGACTATAAAGAGCAGGGTAAGATGCAGCATCGTATGCAAGAAGTTTGATGGTAGATGGTATATAGTGCATGAGCATCTCTCAAATTCAAGTGTATAAATTGTTAGTAAACTTGTCAAGATCAAAATTATATATAAAGTGTTATCTAATGCTATCTAGGCGAAGGGTATGAAGGCATTAGGACATATCAATTCTGTTGATAACAACGGGCTTAGATGGATAGATATCAACGAGCCTAATAGAAGTACGCTAACAACATTGGCAGATACCTATAGCCTCCACCCATTGAATATTGAAGACTGCTTATCGAAGATACAGGTGCCAAAGATGGACAAGTACAGCAACAGTGTATTCATAGTCATACACTATCCATTGTACAGCAATGGTGTACCAAAGAACGTCCAACTCTCAATATTCATGGGCTTCAACTTCCTCATAACTGTGCACAAGGGTGAGATAAAACCTATAGCAGATCTATTCAATGCATGCAAGGTTGATGAGGAGCATAGGAGGAGCATAATGGGCAACTCCCCAGCCTTCCTTCTGCATAAGATAATAGATGCTATAATAGATGAGTTACTACACGTATTGATAAAGATCGAAGGTAATATAGAGGATATAGAAGATCTTGTCTTTGCTGAGAATGTATCTGCCATAAGGGCTATAACCGATATAAGGAGGGAGATCCTCGCACTACGGAGGATAATACTACCATTAAGGAGGATAGTTACAGATGTTGCTAGAGAATCGCATCAGTTCTCAAGCACTGATCTTGCACCATACTGGAACGATGTCAAGGATCACCTTGAGAAGGCTATAGAAGTGCTTGATACTGCTAATGAGACGATAAACATTTACAAGGATACGGACTTTATACTAAGTACAGAGAAGACAAACAAGATACTTGCAGTACTAACCATAGTATTCACACTCTCGATACCTGCAACGCTCATAGGTACATTCTATGGTATGAACATCATACTCCCTGGAGGAATAGAGGATGAACCATGGCTCTTCCTAGGTAAGTACACAACATTGATAGTGATTATAACTATGTCGATGGCAAGTGCGCTATTCATGTTCTACTACTTCTACAGGCGTGGATGGCTATATGAGAAGTGATACGCAATATCATCTTTAGTATACGTATTAGTCACTCATAACACTCATCCATGCACATACTATAGATCTGATTTACTTTACACAGCCTGTAATTAACTGCTCTTACATAATAACCGATTTTAGCAGTAGCCTACAAGTAAATCACATGATGATGGAGTTGAAGGCAAGGGATGCATTCGAGCGTGTATTCAAACCATTCATGGATATAGAGCCTGTAGCCATGCTTATAAGAGGTCTGCCTGGAGCAGGTAAGACAACTTTAGCATTGGAGTTGATGAGGAGCGTTAGAGAGAGGTACAACTGCTTCTATATCTCAACCAGGGTATCCTACAACAAGTTAAGGAAGCAACTACCTTGGGTTGAGGATATGCTTGATGATAGCACTGCCCTCCAATTCTCTCCAGAGCCTGTATTAAGGAGTAGCAAGAATGGTGATGCAAGCAAGGTGGATAGCATAGATCTTAGGTTAAGTAGTGCGGATAACCTGCTCAACCTTGTTGTTGATAAACTGATAAGCAGCAAGAGAGCCTTCATAGTACTTGATAGTTGGGATGCACTAGCAAAGGAGATACCCATGGATGAGAGGCTCAAGATGGAGAAGAGCATGCTTGCTGTTGCAGATGCAAATGATGGTATGCTTGTATTCATAAGTGAGGAGCCAGAGATGAACACTCTAGCCTATCTTGTTGATTGTGTAATCACACTTGGAAGGGAGGAGATGAGCAATGTATGGATTAGAACCATGAATATAGATAAGATGAGAGGAGTAGCGATAAATAAGAGCAAGTTGGTTTACACACTTCATGGAGGGCACTTCACAATAGCAGAGGGTGAGAAGAAGATAAGCTATGTATCATCATTATTCCCTCCATTGACAAGCAAGAATGGTTACATATCTACAGGAAGCAGGGATATGGATTATGCCTTTAGGGATGGAATAAGGGAAGGGAGTATAGTAGTGCTGGAGGTTGATAGCAATGTGAACATGCGTTATGCAAGGATCATTGCGTTGAGTGCTGTACTCAACAATATAAGGAGCAATAGACAGGCTATGGTTATATGCGGGCAGGATGAGCCATTGGTGAAGGTGTTGAGGAAGATAGTGCCTCACTGCACGTCGCATGATCTGAGCAGGCTAATGGTATTCACAAGCCCATCGCAGATGCAGGAGCAGGAGTATGCTACAGCATACAGCGAGTTGAGTACCTATGATAAGAACAGTATAGAGGAAGGGATGGTTATGAACCTTACAGATGATCCTGAGGAGAACCTTGCAATGCTAGTAGATAGTTACATAAAGTTGAAGGAGGATGGTAAGAGCATGGTTATATACGTAAATATGATATGGAAAGATCTGGAGGATGTTAAGAATAGACTGGTATATGGTGCAAAGGTTGTTAGGAACAACAGGGATGTGCTGATTATAACAGTTAAGAGCAAGACCGAACTTGCAGATGCTGCAAGCATGCTGGCTGATGTGCATATAAAACTTGTGAAGGATAATGATGTGCATGTCCTATCCATGGTGAAGCCAGAGGAGAAGGTATATGCTGTTATGCTCGATGATAATGGTTATCCTTCATACTCACTCCTGCCTTTACTCTAATTTTTATAGGATAAAACAGGAAACCTTATATATTTTATAAAGGTAAACTAGATCTGATAGCAACGGTATCATGCAAGGTAAGAGTACAAAGGCTAAAGATGAACTAACTAAGGATAAGGTCAACTGGTAGAGGAGCTCAGAAGGTTTGTTGAATACAAGATAATGGAGGTAGAGGCTAGAAGAGTAAGGATATGATCATCAACGAACTCAGGAATGCTCCATGGTCTCTTCCTACAGGATTCTCAAGTATGGCTGTGAGGGAGGATCGTGATAGTTATTGATGCATCTACATTTGCATCTATCATATCAAAGGAGGAAGGGAGTCTATGCTCGATGGAAGGAAGGTTAGAATGTAATTGATAGACGAGCCTTAATCTTCTGATACATACATATATAGTTGATTTGATTGATCATTGATTATGCTATACAAGCCTTATATCGTTAACATATACACCCTTACCCTCCTCAACCTTTCCTATAACATATGCATTCATATCATGGTTCTTGCATATTGAGATTATTGCATCCTCATCACCCTTTGCTGCTATAACACACATCCCTATACCCATGTTGAATGTTGAGTACATCTCAGCATCATCCAACCCTGCATGCATCTTTACCAACTTGAATATTGCTGGAGGCTCTGGTATAGAGTTGAGAACGAACTTTAAGTTGCTGTTAAGCCTTGTCAACTTCTTGAACGCCCCTCCAGTTATATGCGCTATACCATGAATATCCATACTCCTAATCATATCCAGAATGGGTTTAACGTATATCCTTGTAGGCTTCAACAACTCATCCTCCAATGTTGAACCAAGCTCATCTATCCTCTCATCAAGCCTGTACCTGCTAAGGAGTAGATGTCTCACAAGTGTATAACCATTGGCATGCAATCCATTGCTTGCTATACCAACTATAACATCTTCAGCACTGATGCTCTCACCAAGGATGAGTTCATCCTTCCTTGCTATACCTATAACAGCACCAGCAAGGTCAAATGCATTATCAACCCTCTCCTTTACCTTACCTCTACCCCTAGTCTTACCTTTACCCTTGCCTTTGCTCATCTCAAACTCACCAGCAAGGAGATCTGGGAGCACTGCCAACTCCCCTCCTACTATGGATAAGTTTGCTTCCCTTGCACCTTGAGCAAGACCCTTCATTATCTCCTCAATCATATCTGCATCTGGGCTCCTAACTGCTAGATAATCAACGAATGCTATAGGCTCTGCACCAACACATACAACATCGTTAGCATTCATCGCTATGCAGTCTATTCCTATGGTAGAATATCTCTTTGCTAGGCTAGCAACAATGACCTTGCTACCAACCCCATCTACGTGTATTGCTAGCACTCTCTCATCATCTATGCTTATGAGCCCAGCGTAATGCCCATAGCCAGAGATGACATGCTCTCCATGTGTACCTGCTATCATGCCCCCTATGATGGAGTGTACCTTACCTATCTTTGCTTTATCAACTCCAACATCCTTATAGGT
>JACAFJ010000042.1 GCA_013538675.1 Candidatus Nitrosocaldus tengchongensis | reverse complement strand
ATGAACTTGCTGCACATCACAGTTCACTCTCAAGGGAGATAAGGCTTGATGTTGAGGATAGGCTTAAGAATGGGAAGATGCGTGCAGTTGTTACAAGTACAAGCCTAGAACTAGGGATAGATATAGGGAGCATAGATGCTGTTGTGCAGATAGGCTCACCAAAGTCAATAGCAAGATGCATACAGAGGGTAGGAAGATCAGGACACTCTCTAGAGTTGGAGTCAAAGGGCTACCTCATTGCAATGGATAATGATGATCTTGTTGAGGATGCTGTTATGTGCATGAATGCTATGCGTGGCAAGATAGATAGCGTGCATATACCAAGGAACTGCCTTGATGTCCTTGCACAGCATGTAGTAGGCTTAGCAATAGAGAGGAGATGGAGGGTTGATGATGCCTATAGGCTTGTGAGGAGGAGTTACTGCTACAGGGATCTAAGCATGGATAGTTTCAGGAAGGTGCTCAGATACCTTGCTGGTATGTACAAGAGCCTTGAAGGGCACAAGGTGTATGGCAAGATATGGTACGATGAGGCTACAGATGAGTTTGGGAAGAGAGGTTCTACAGCAAGGATGATCTATGCTACCAATATAGGCACAATACCAGATGAGGTTGCTGTCAAGGTGTATACAAGGGATGGGAAGTGGGTAGGGAGCATAGAGGAGGAGTTCCTTGAACGCTTAAGCCCAGGGGATATATTCGTGCTTGGAGGCAAGACCTATGAGTTCATATCAAGCAAAGGCTTGACAGCAGTAGTTAGGAGTGCTGAAGGGATGAGACCAACGATACCTAGTTGGTTCAGTGAGATGCTCCCATTGAGCTTTGACCTTGGAGAGGAGATAGGGAGGCTTAGAGGCGAGATACTCTCAATGCTGGATGAGGGGATGGGTGTTGAAGAAGGGATGGGTAGTAGTAGCAAGAAGAGTAAGAGTAGGAGGAGGGGTAAGGGCAGTAGAGAGAAGAATGTTGAGAGGTTGAAGGATAGGATAGCAAGGATGCTGATGGAGAGGCTCTATACTGATGAGAACGCTTCACATGCCATAGTTGAGTACATGTATGCACAGTACAGGTTTCTAAGGGTACTGGGTATAAAGGATGATCCAAGTTATAGGAACCTGCTTGTAGAGCATTACATAGATGAGCAGGGTAAGCATAACCTCATCTTCCACTGTGTATTTGGGAGAAGGGTTAATGATGCACTTGCAAGAGCATATGCCTATGCTGCTAGGGTTATGATGAGGAGGAACGTTGCTGTTACTGTTAGCGATAGTGCATTCATGCTAACCCTTGGAGAGTATACCTCTGGCGAGGATGGTGAAGATATAATCTCTATAGCAAATAGGATAATAGCCTCTGTCAACTCATCAAACATAAGATCGCTCCTGCTCAATGCTATAAAGAGTACAGAGATGGTAAGGACAAGGTTCAGGCACTGTGCAACAAGATCGCTTATGGTACTCAGGAACTACAAGGGTTATGAGGTTACAGTTGCAAGGCAGCAGACCAATGCAGAGATACTGATGAGGTTGTGCGAGAGGCTTGATGGCTTCCCTGTGCTAGAAGAGACATACAGGGAGGTTATGGAGGATCTCATGGATGTTAACAGGGCAGCACAAGTGCTCAAGGATGTGGAGGAGGGTAGGAGGAGGTTCATAATCTTTAGTGCTAGAGATGTACCATCACCATTCAGCCACATGCTCATAGTCTCTGGCTACAGTGATGTTGTGCTCATGGAGGATAGGAAGGAGATGCTTGAAGCACTTCATGAGATGGTGATGAGGAGGATAAGTGCTAGTAGATAGGGTTAGTAGGGAAAGCAGATAGATAGGTAGGCAGATAGATAAATAAAGAATATACTTAACATCTGCCCATCTCATTATCTGGTTATGGAACTCATAGAGTTGGAAGAAGGTGTTAGCATAGCAAGCCCATACCCATGCATATACCTAGAGGAGTATGGTACACTGCTATTTGCAGATACACATCTTGGCTTAGAAGAGCATAGGGAGAGACTAGGTATACACATACCATACCCTGTTACTGAGTACATAATAGACTGCATAGTAAGGCCAGTCAAGGAACTCTCATGTAGGAGGATAATAATACTAGGAGATGTTAAGCATGAGTTTGGTAGACCTAGTGCAGAGGAGTGGTACTCTCTCAAGAAGTTGGTAAGCATTCTACGCAGGAATAACTGTGAGTTGGAGGTTGTTAGAGGCAATCATGACAACTACATAATCTACATACTCAAGGAGTTGGGCGTTAAACTTCATGATCCCCATCTAATACTTGAGCGTAATGATGGTAGCAATATACTGCTCATCCATGGTCATCTTGAGAGCAAGGTTATTCATGATGCATCCAAGGGCATAGGGCTTGTGGTGATGGGACATGAGCATCCATCCATAGCAATCAAGGATGAACTTGGCATAAAGCATAGGTTCAAGACATTCCTGTATGGCAAGGATGTTATGATCAGCAAGGGTGCTGCTGCTACCGTTGTTGCTGCTGATGCTGATGCTGATGAACCTCATAGCCATAGTCATAGATTCATGCCTACAAGCATTGTTGCTACAAACATAAGCATGATAGTGCTCCCATCACTCTCTCCACTGGCTTATGGCAATCCCTTGAATGAGAACACTATGATAAAGAGTCCCATATTGAGGCATATAGGAGTAGAAGGATTAACACCATATCTTATAGAGGTTGGCATAATGGTGAAAAGATTCCCTGAGATGAGGCATCTCATGCTTGCTCGCTAATCATCTATCTGACTGCAATATATACATACAATACTACTACTTGCTGTATGAATCCCTGAAGTATGGGATGACCTTCCTCCCAAACAGTTCTATGTTCTTGTAGTATCCCTCTCCCCAGAACCTTATTATGAAGTGTTCAACCCCAGCCTTTATGAACCTCTCTATGCTTGGTATAACATCATCGGGCTTCCCTATGCCTATTGCTGATCTTGCAATGCTATCAGGGATCTGCTGTGCTGCCTCCCTCATCTTCTGCATAAGATCTGGTCTTGACATAGCGTACTCTGTGAAGTACTGCCTAAAGTCGAAGTCCTTCGGCATCTCCATGTTGTACACCTTGAGCAGTTCAGGCTTGTAGAGGCTAACCTTTACTGCACTCCTTAGTTTGAGCCATGCCTCTTCAGGATCATCTGTAAAGTATACATCGAAGTCTAGACAGCGTTCAACAACATCCTCTCTACCAGATGCCTTTGCCTTCTCCGCTATTATCCTTGAGTGATGCTCATACAGCTCTGGAGTATATGCTATTGGTAGCCAACCATCACCATACTTTGCTGTTATCTCTAGAGTTCTCTGTGCACCTGCTGCTATGAATATTGGAGGCCTAGGCTGCTGTATGCTCTTGGTTTGCAGGCATGCATTATTAAGCCTGTAGAACTTTCCATCGAAGTTAACCCTCTCATCTGGGGAAGATTTGAATAGTAACTGTATAACCTGCAACTGCTCCTCAAGCCTAGATACAGGTTTATCCCATTGTATACCAAAGTCGTTTATATTCTGTGCCTCGCCAGCACCAATGCCTAGTACTGCTCTACCCTTTGATACCCTATCAAGAGTTACTGTCTGGAGTGCAACTGTTGAGGGATGCCTTCTAATAGCATCTGTAACACATGTTCCAAGCATAACATTCTTTGTAACTTGGGATGCAGCAGCAAGGAGTATCCAAGCATCATTAACTATGGCCCTTGGCCACTGAGGCACATTTGTATGGTCCATGCTCCATACAGAGTTATAATCTAGTCTATCAGCAAGCATGTACGCCATGAGTTGTTGATCCTCCCCAAGCCCTAGCCTAGCAACATTCAACCCATTCTGTATCCCAAACTTTATCCTACCATCTCTAACCATGCAATTACTCATAGATAGGTTACTAATAAACTAATTCGTACTAACTAAAACAAGTTAAAGAATGTGTATATATGCGCATGCATCTATCTGCTATCTAAGCAACCCTTATCACTGCCCTACCCTTTATACCTCCCTTCTCCAACTTCTCAAACGCTTCATTAACCTCTTCAAGCTTGAATCTCTCTGATACCATATTAGCAACATCTATTATCCCCTTGTCTGCTAACGCTATTATCTCTGGCATATCTATCCTAGGCTTCCCTCCATAAGAGCCTATTATGTGAACACCCTTTCTGACTAGAAAGTTTATCTCAAAGCCTGCTTCGTTACCCTTCGATGATAGTCCTACAAGCACTGCCCTCCCTCCAGATCTTACAGATCTTATTGCAGCGCTTATAGTCTCCTTCATCCCTATAACCTCTATAGTAGCATCTACACCCCTTCCATCTGTTATATCCATTATCGCCTTGACAGGATCATCCTTCTTTGAGTTTATGACATGCTTTGCACCAAGGCTCTTTGCATACTCCAACTTCTCATCCCTTATGTCTATTGCTATAACATCCGTGTTGAATACCTTGCTTGCTATCTGTACAACATTGCTCCCTACACCACCAATACCATACACAGCAACCTGCTCAGCAGGTTTGAGAGATGCATTCCTGCATGCGCCATATGCAGTCATTATTGCACATCCAAGTATTGAGGCATCATCTAGGTTCATGCTGTCTGGTACCCTGAATACTGATGTTGCTGGTATAACAGAGTACTCTGCATGTGCAGCCATTGAGTACATGTACACAGTGCTCCCATCCTTAGCAGTTAATCTGCTTGTACCATCGTAGTAAACTCCCTTCAACCTGTTGTAGTTGTAAAAGTTCTCACACAAGTCTTCATAACCTCTAATACATAACCTGCACTTCCCGCATGGAAGTATGAATGGTCCAACAACCCTATCCCCTCTCTGCACATTATCAACCCCATTGCCTACACTCTCAACTACGCCAGAGACCTCATGCCCTAGAACTGCTGGCAATGGAAAAGGTATATGGCCTCTAAGCACGTGAAGGTCTGTATGGCAGAGCCCTACAGCATTTACCCTTATGAGTACCTCGTTATCCTTTGGCTTTGGATCGTTCAACTCCTCTATGCGTAGTCCAGATTCTACAGATCTTAGCACTGCTGCCTTCATGGCATAGATTAATGAATATGCATACTTAAACTAATCTATCATCTTTGATATGGATATGATAACAAGTTATATGATTGTAACTACTAACTACTAGAACTAAACTATGCCTCATCCTGCTTTGTCACATCATTATTATTCCTCTTCGGCACTGGCACATATTCACAGCCTAGAGGTCCACAATACCTCCCAACGTATGTTGCTGCTGGTCTATACAGTACTGGCTTTGGTTGCGCTTCTGCAAACTTCTCCTCTATAACATGTGCACACCAGCCAGAGATCCTTGCTATTGCGAATATGCATGTGTAGAGGTCTATTGGTATGCCCATGGAGTAGTATACAGACGCACTGTACAGATCAACGTTAGCATATATCTCAACCCCCCTTCTCCTCCTCACCTCCTCTTTTGCTATCTGCTCCATCCTACTCGTTATAGAGTACCACTTGCTTCCAGTCCTTGCTGCTAGCCTTCTACTCATCTCCCTTAGGATCTTTGCCCTAGGGTCATCTGTCTTGTATACAGCATGCCCAAGGCCCATTATCTTATCTCCAGCATCCAATCTAGCCTTAACCCAATCCTCAACCCTGCTCTCATCCCCTATCTCTAGAAGGTTCTTCATCACAGCAACGTTTGCACCACCATGAAGATCTCCAGATAATGCTGCTATGGCAGCGCATATGCATCCATACATATGTGCCCTTGTTGATGCTACCTGCCTTGCAGCAAATGTTGATGCATTGAAACTATGCTCAGCATGGAGTATAAGGCATACATCGAACATCCTTGCAATCTCCTTGTCTGGCATGCTCCCTAGAAGCATGTAGAGTGTATTTGCAGCATGCGATAGATCAGGATCGGGCTCAGGTATTGGTTTGTTGCTTCTTATCGCATTCCATGTAGCAACTATGGTTGGTAGTTTTGCTATGAGGTTTATACTTCTCTCTAGGTTTGCTGGCTTACTCTCATCCATGGGATCGTAATCAGCAAGCATTGCAACTGAGGAGATGAGCACATCCATTGGTCTAGCGTTCTTTGATCTGTGTATCATGGCATCTATAACCTCCTTAGGTAGTGCCCTAGTCCTTCTAAGATGCTCATCGAACTCATCCAACTGCTCCTTGGTTGGTAGATCACCATAGAGTAGGAGGTATGAGGTCTCCTCGAATGTGGAGTTCTTTGCAAGATCGAATATATCATAGCCCCTGTAGAGTAGCCTACCATTCTCCCCATCTATTAGGCATAACTTGGTATCTGCAACCTCCACATTCCTTAGCCCTATGTTCTTTATGCTGAACACATACATACTTTTGCTAGGGGATTATTAAAGTTAAGGCCGTAGAGTTAAGGTTACCATCTCCTGCTAATGTTCATATCATAGCCAACTAGGCATCATGAAAGATTAATATAATTTATTATCTATAATAAGAGTATGGTCTGGATATATGTTGTTGTGGGTCTGCTAATAATAATAGTATTGATAGTGTTACTGAAGGGAGAGAAGAGGAGCATGCGTATCGGTTATAGCGGTAAGAGAGTTACAGACACACTTAGTATATGCTTATCCTGCGGTAACAAGTTCAGGGGCTCAAAGTGCCCTTACTGTGGATTCGAGCATGCTGAGAATGAGCATAGGTTATAGAGGATATCAAGCTTATATTTTGGCAATATACTAACTTGATAGATAGATAGATGGGTAGCATGAGAGATATGATAAGGGTTGGTGCAATAGTCATACTGGTACTCATATCCCTTGTATCCATCCCATCCATTATCAATGGATCTTATGGCAGTAACAATAGTAGTAGTAGTCGTAATAGTACTAATAATATGGTAGATCTACTTTATATTTGGACAGTGCCTAGTCAGATAATTGTAGGAGATGAGTTCAGGATCAAGGCTATCGTTGTTAATAATAGCAGCAGCAACCATGTTATAACATACAAGGGGTTATGTGAATCTCCACTCTCTGTAGAGTTTGATGAGCATGTTAGTATAGAGAGTGTACCAGCATGCCTTGGCTTCACCGTTCATGAACTGAACACTGGTGAGAGTATTGAGGTTACAGGCCCTTCATCTGGTATAGTGTATAGAGCAGTATCTGCAGGTAGCGTAAGAGCAACTGTAACATTCACCTACTTCATAGATGATAGGATGGAGAGCATCTCAAAGGAGCTAGTGTTCAAGATAGATGAGGGCACATCTGTTATGTTTGATGAGCAATTCACCTTACCAATTGGGCAGAGTGCTAGGATAATAGAGGATGATATAGATTCAATACTAGTTAGGTTCGTTGATATTCTAGAGGATTCAAGATGTCCTATAGATGCATACTGTATACGTGCTGGGAGTGCAACAGTTATGCTTGAGCTAACAAGCGCTTATGGAAGCATGTATCTAGATCTTGCAATTGGGGATAAGGGCCATAGTGTGGCAAGGGTCATGGATTATACTGTAATACTGCTAGATGTGCATCCATATCCAGTTATAGGTAGGGAGATCGATAAGGATGATTACACTATAACACTTCTGGTATCAAAGAGTGTACCAATAGAACATGGTGCCGTAAGAGCATACAGTTATGATGATGGTAGAAAGATGATAATTGTATGGAATGAGCAGAGTATGAAGGGGTTCATGATAAGCGAGTCTAAAGTAATACACTTCAAGGTCGAGCATAAAAAATGTACGGGCATTGATGATATATGCTTCAACGCAATCACAGAATGGGATACAACTGCCATCAGCATAGATTACAATGACGATATGCGTATGCTAGTCGATGACAGATACTTCAGTGTGAAGAGGATGTTCATACTGTTCGATGATCTGCGTGTAGAGTATACACTAACTCCACTTGGTATAGGAGCAGGTGATGGTCCAGTTATGGTAACGGATATACGTGAAGATGGTTCTGTTGTTACAATAAACTACCAAGAGTACCCAACAGAGGCAAGTAGGCCTGTAATATTAGAATCTGGCGATAGCATAAGCAATGGTTGTACAATAACCTTCAAACTTGTAGGTATAAAAGGACTACTAATAGCAAAGCAGGAGGGAGGAGCAGAAGGACCACTTGCCATATTTATAAAGGAGGTAGTAAATAAAGGTAAGTGTAACATGTACTCTACTACTCTACTGAACTGATATCGCTCATGAATCAACCAGTTACCTTCCTGAACTCCTCAAATATCTTCTTAACCTCATCTATAGATGCCTCATCCTCAAGCGTTGTTGTATCACCAATCCGTGCATTGTTCACTATAGCCTTTAGCAGTCTACGCATTATCTTACCACTCCTTGTCTTTGGTAACCTGCTCACAAAGTAAATCTGCTCTGGTCTTGCTATTGCACCAAGGCTACTCTCAACCTGCTTCATTATTGAATGCCTCAACTCCTTATGCTCTGCATAACCTTGCTTTGGAACAACGAATGCAACTATACTCTCACCCTTGATCTGATCTGCCTTGCCTACAACTGCAGCCTCTGCTACTGCTGGATGTGCAACTATAGCACTCTCAACCTCCATAGTGCCAAGCCTATGGCCAGCAACCTTCAGTACCTCATCTGCTCTACCAAGAAGCCAGAAGTAACCATCCTCATCAACCATAGCATAGTCTGCAGGGTAGTATGCATTCCTGAACCTTGACCAATATGTTTGCTTGTAGCGTTCATCATCCCCCCATATTGTGAGCATGAGCCCTGGCCATGGTCTCTTAACTATAAGATAACCTTTCTTGCCTCTAACCTCATTACCATCATCATCAACTACAGCAGCATCTATCCCTGGCAATGGAAGGCTAGCAGATCCAGGCTTCATTGGTATCAACTCTATACCCGCTGCATTTGCTATTAGTGCTG
>JACAFJ010000041.1 GCA_013538675.1 Candidatus Nitrosocaldus tengchongensis | reverse complement strand
TGTACTCTAGTATGCTCGATATCATCCTCTCAGCAAATCTATCCCCTATGGGACCTAGTATGGTCCTGAACTCTATCCTATCATCTATTATGCATCCCTTACTCGATCCTCCTCTGTAAGCATTGCTATTATCCTCACTAGCAATAGAGTCTCTCACAGTATGTGTATGCCTCCACATAAGGAATGGAGAGCCTACTGCCTCATCTGTGAACCCTATACCCTCCCTGTAATCCCTTACTATTGACTCCCATTCGAACCTCTGGCCTAGAAGCCTAGCTTCCATCCTTATCCTAGAGCCTTCAGATATCTGCTCTGGACCCTCCAGTACCCTGAACCTTAGGCTCTCTGGATATACTATTTCTATATTCTTTGGGTCCGCTATGAACCTGAATGCCGTATCTGGGTCTACACCAACCTTAACGCTTGATGATACTACACCCATGTGTATATCTCTGCAAGATCAGTATATAACTCTTAGGCATTATTATGAATAGTGCCTAAATGAGCTCTATCGCTATGAACCCTTCTGCTCAAGATATGCCTTGTAACCCATGCCTTCTAGCCTTACTGCTGCATCAAGCACCTTATCCCTCATGCTGCTCCTGTACTCCTCCAACCTCTTTGCAATATCCTCATACTTTATTGCAAGGATCCTGCATGCTAGAAGGGCAGCATTCCTTGCTCCATTTATTGCTACAGTTGCAACAGGCACCCCTGGGGGCATCTGCACTATAGAGAGTAGTGAATCTAAACCATTTAGGCTAGACGATCTTATTGGTACACCTATCACAGGAAGGGTTGTAAGGGATGCAACCATCCCAGGTAGATGTGCTGCCCCTCCAGCAGCAGCAATTATAACCTCTATACCTCTCTCTTTAGCGCTCTTTGCATAATCATACATACGCTCTGGCGTCCTATGAGCAGAGACTATGCTAACCTCATACTCAACGTTGAGTTCATCCAGGAGTGCACAGGCATCCTTCATAACCTCAAGATCTGAATCACTGCCCATTATCACTGCAACCTTGGCCTTACCACCATCATCCATCGTAACCACCACCCATACTTATACCGCTACAAGCCTCAACTTTGACTTGATCAGCATCATCTTCCTTAAGGTATCATCTAGATCATCACCAAGCAGGGTTATATGCCCTAACTTCCTTCTATCCTTGTTGCTCCTCTTCCCATATATATGGAGCCTTGCACCCATACTCATGATCTCCTCTATCCCATCTATGGCATAGTAACCGTTAACCCTGCTATCTCCAAGTATATTCATCATGACTGCTGCATTGCATACCATCCTAGGCTCAGCAAGTGGTAGATCAAGTATGGCTCTTATATGCTGCTCGAACTGGGATACATTGCATGCCTCTATGCTGTAATGTCCTGTGTTATGCACCCTAGGGGCAACCTCATTGACCAGTATGGAGTACCCATCTTCATCAGCGCTGTTATTACCATCATAATAACTGCTACTAGCATTATAATTCCTTGCAACGAACATCTCAACACTAAACACCCCTATCCCATCCAGAGTCTGTATAACATCCATAGCTATCCTCCTTGCCTTATCTGCTAACGATGCTGGTATCCTTGCTGGCACTATACTTGTATCAAGTATCCCATCATCATGTATGTTCTCAGCAACAGGGTATGTTACAACCTCTCCCTTGCTATTCCTAGCAACTATAACAGATATCTCCTTGAGAAAGTTTATGAAGCGCTCAACGTAGACAGAGTTCCATCCACCCCTCCCATCAACGAACCTCTCGATCCTATCATTCATGGAGTCATCATAACCCTTGACTAGAAGGTTACCCCTCCCATCATAACCTCCTCGCTTGGTCTTGAGTATCACTGGATAGCCTATGCTCTTTGCTAGAGAGTGTACATCGTCTACACCCTTTACAGGGAAGAAATCTGCAACTGGTATACTACTCTTATTTAGCGTATGTTTCTGCACGAACTTATCCTGCACTATCCTAAGGGCATGTGCCGGGGGTCTAACCTTATGCCCCCTCCTCTCTATACCCTCTAGTATGTTTGCATCTGCCAACTCTATCTCATACGTTAAAACATCGCTCATCTCTGCCAACCTATTCATTGCATCAGCATCGTTGAACCCTGCAACTATGAGTTCATCTGCAAGCATGGATGCTGGGCAGTCATCTGAAGAATCAAGTACGTTAACCTTCATGCTCAACCTCTTAGCCTCCATTGCAAGCATCTTACCAAGTTGGCCTCCTCCAACTATCCCTACCCTTATAGGGTCTTTCATGCTGTAGATCATCTTACAACACCATAGTCCAGCGGGAGCATCATCATAATCAGTATAATATTATGCTATCCCTCCTCTTCGTTAATTTATCATTAATTGATTCATTCATTCATTCATTCATTCATTCATTGCTGCCCTTCAACTGCTGCCTATTCCTGAATAATGGCTTTATCTTGAGGTTCTCATAGTTGCCTGTATGGCATGTGAAGCATAACTCCTCCCTTGGAAGTCCTATTGCATCTGCTAGCCTATCCATATCGTTGTAGCCAACAAAGTCTGCGCCTATTGCCTTTGCAACTAGCATGCTTAGTTCATCTTCACCACACTCCTTTCCATTGTTCACTGTATATGCTATCAACTCCTCCTGCGATGGGAAGTCTATACCAGCATAGCATGGGAACCTTATTGGAGGATAGCATACAAGCATCTTTATGCTCCTTGCACCTGCACTCTTTAATGCATTGATTATTGAGATTGAACTTGTACCCCTAACTATGCTATCATCTATGACTATTATATCCCTTCCCTCTATAACACTCCTTATTGGTATTATCCTTCTAACTATCTCCATTCTATCATGCTGGTAAGGCTCTATGAAACTCCTTATGGGACCCTTCCTACTGTAGCGATCCTTCATCAACCCTTCCTCAAATGATATGCCCATCTCCTCAGCATAGCCTAGGGCAGCAGGCCTTGCAGAGTCTGGAACTGGTATTACTATATCAGCATCAAGTTGGTACTTCCTTGCAAGTACCTTGCCTATCCTCTTTCTTGCTGAGTATATGCTTATACCCTCCATTATGCTTGATGGATGGGCAAAGTATGTGTACTCAAATGCACAGTGTGCATGTGGCCTCTCAACACCAAATATCTCACTACTCAAGCCAGAGTCATCAAGCGTTACAAGTTCTCCAGGTTCAACATCCCTTATAAGTTCAGCCTCTATAGCATCTAGTGCACATGACTCAGATGCAACTATATAGGTACTGCTCTCCTTGTGATAACCTAGAACTAGAGGTCTGAAGCCTTTAGGGTCTCTAGCAGCATAGACCTTGCTATCGTTTGTAACGAATGTGAATGCAAATGAACCTATTATCTCCCTCCTCAGTATGTCAAGTGCTGAAGGCATATCCTTCCTCTTACTGTTGAGTAGATCAACAAGCCTCTTTGCTGCTACAAGTGTATCGCTCATGCTCTGGGGTGTGAATGAGCATAGTCCTGTTATACTTGCAAGTTCCTCAAAGTTCGATATAGTGCCATTGTGAGCAATGCATAGATCCCTTACCTTTAAAGGTTGGGCATTCGTTAGATTACTCTTGCCGATGGTTGAGTATCTAACATGCCCTATTGCAGCAGTTGATGCATACCTCTCTATTACCCTGCTGAGGGATGATGCGGCCTTTGATACAAGTCCGTACCTCTTGTACGGCATCATCCTAGGCACTGCTATACCCCATGACTCCTGTCCTCTATGCTGCAGTGCCCTTAAACAGTCTATAACTAGTGGTACTACATTCCTCCCAGCAAGGGAGTATGCTGCAACAACACCACAGTTCTCCCTAGCCTCCATGGCCCATCAACCTTGCTATACTACTATATGAATCTAGCATGCTATCCATGCTTATATTTATACCACTACCTTTGTACTCTAGCGAGAGTGAGTTACCATTGAACTCTCCTATAACTGCTCTATCTACAGGATGATCTGAGAGGAGCCTATTCACAGCATCTAGATCATCTCTACTGATGGATAAAAGGAACCTTGAGTGGGACTCTGAGAAGAGTAGATCATCCAACCTTGTGCATGTATGAGGAACATTACTCAATTCTACCCTTGCACCTCTGCCAGATGCTATACACATCTCTGCTATGGCAACTGCTAACCCTCCCTTGGAGCAGTCATGGACAGATGTAACAAGCCCTGCCCTTATCAATGCTAGTACTGCATCCCTAGTACTCTTATCGTATGCTAGATCAACCTTTGGTACATCAGCATTGAGGATGGAGTGTATATACTCATAGTATTCAGAGCCACCCATCTCATCCTTCGTTAAGCCTATGACCATGAGTATATCACCATCTCTGCTGGCATGACCCTTCATAACCTTACCATCATCACCATCATTAACAAGCCCTACAACACATACTAGAGGAGATGGCTTTATTGCTCCATTCTTTGTCTCATTATAGAAACTCACCTTACCACCTACACAGGGTATCTTCATATACCTTCCATAATCTGCTAAACCTCTAACAGACTCTACAAACGTCCAGAATACATGCTCATCCTCAGGGCTCCCAAACTGTAGATGGTCAACCATAGCTATGGGCTCTGCACCAACACATGCAACGTTCCTACATGCTTCAGAGAAGCAACCCATACTGCCATTGTATGGATCTATGTAGCAGTGTTTGGAGTTGCCATCTACCTTAACTGCTATGTACCTGTAACTCGAACCTTCTCCACCTGCGTAATCTAGGTTAAGCCTCAGCACTGCAGCATCTGCATACCCAGGCTTAACAACTGTTCTCAACCCAACCTCGTGGTCATACTGCCTGTACACCCACTCCTTGCTTGCTATACTTGGATTGGAGAGTAAGCGTAGCAGTATATCTGCTATATCATCGTACTCTGGCATCTCTGGCTTCCTTGAGTTACTTGCTATATACTCTATGTATGGAGGCTTTACTGCCTTGCGCTTTATCACTGGCGCATTTGCAACTATGCTAGCCTTTATCCTTGCTATCTCATTACCTCCATAGTATATATGGAGATGAGCATCATCAGTTAACCTTCCAAGAACTGAGAACGGTATCTCATACTTATCCATTATAACCTTGAACTCCTCAAACCTTGAAGGTTCAACTATGTAGAGCATCCTCTCCTGCGATTCAGATATCATCATCTCCTCAACGCTCATCTCCTCTCTTAAGTGTAGAGCATCTAGGTTTATGAACATACCCTTGCCTAACCTATCTGCAGTCTCAGATAGGCAACATGCCAATCCTCCCCCTCCTAGATCCTTTATTGCCTTTACGCATCCCTTCTCTACACACTCCATTGTAGCATCTATGAGGAGTTTGCCCATGAACGGGTCTGGTATCTGCACAGCAGATCTATCCTCTTCCTCACCCTCAAATGTCCTTGATGCAAAGGAGGCACCATGTATACCATCTCTACCAGTTCTATTCCCAGCAATGATCACAAGATCATCTACATCGCCCTTGAGCATTACAAGCCTATCCTTCCTTGCTATTCCTATGCATGCAACATCAACGAGGCAGTAGTTCGTGAACGAATCATCAAACTCAACCTCTCCAGCAATCGTCGGTACACCTATGCAGTTACCGTAGTCTGCTATCCCTCTAACAACGTTCCTGAATAGCCATCTTGCATGGTTATCATTCCTTATATCCCCAAACCTCAACGCATCTAGCAGTGCTATTGGTCTACTGCCCATGCTAAGTATATCCCTTATCACTCCCCCTATACCTGTTGCTGCACCACCGTAAGGCTCAACAGCAGATGGATGGTTATGGCTCTCTATATGCACTGTAAGTAGCATACCATCACCTATATCTAGTACTCCAGCATCATACCCAGGACCTATGAGCACATGCTTACCTTCTGTACTGAACATCTTGAGGTATGGTCTGGAGGACTTGTATGAGCAGTGCTCTGACCACTCAGCAGATACCATGCTCAACTCAAGACTGGTTGGTTCCCTTGCTAGAGCATCATTAAGATACCTGAGCTCCTCCTCTGTTAGGCTCATATACTCACCTTTTGCTTGCCCTGAAGGTACTCTATCAATGATCTGAAGATTAGAATGCCATCACCATAACCAGTATTCGTGCTTAAGTTAGTAGAGGAAGAAGGGGCGAGTATCATCTCACATGCCCTCTCTGGGTGTGGCATCATGCCTAGAACATTACCTTCTGCATTGCATACCCCTGCTATATCGTACAGGGAGCCATTTGGATTATCTTCGTACTTGAATACTATCTGCTCATTCTTCTCCATCTCTTTGAGTGTATCATCATCAACATAGTACTTGCCTTCTTGATTTGCTACAGGTATGTTCAACCTTGTACCCTTCTTGAGGAGTAGTGTAAATGGTGTTCTACTACCGTTTACGTTCAATCTTAACATAGTCCATCTACATGTGAATGTTAGCGAGTCATTACGCATGAATGCCCCAGGTAGTAATCCAGACTCCACAAGTATCTGGAAGCCATTGCATATACCTATAACTGGTACCCCATCCCTTGCTAATCTCTTCACTGCTTGCATAACAGGACTGAATGCTGCTATTATACCTGCTCTAAGCCTATCTGCATATGCAAAACCTCCAGGTATAACTATAGCATCATAATAACAATTCAGATCCTCTCGCTTATGCCATATGAACTCTACATCGACGTGCATTATGTTCTTGAGGACATGGTAGATATCCCTGTCGCAGTTGCTCCCAGGGAATACAACTATCCCTATTAGAGACACATGGTATGCTATATGCATCCTATTATTATACCTTGATAATTGGGCCTATGAGATATGTACAATGCATTATCATCCTATAGGTTAGGTTAAGTTAGGTAGGTGTTTATAGACCTGACTCTACTATCTTGCATACACTGAGTACAGGATTGTAGAGCCTTAGATCCTCACACATCCTCCTCACCGTATCTTTGGCATCTTCAGCACTGTTAGCCTCAACCTCAACCTTGAGCATCTTAGCAACCCTTATAGACTTTACATTATGGTAACCTCCTTTAACTACCAGATCCTTACGTATGGTATCTCCTTCAGGATCACTTATGTATGGTTTGTTCTCTATCAACACATTGATCCTGTACACTGGCATACCATCCATTCTAGCAGGGATGATTTAAACCTAGATAAAGGGGTTACCACACAAGTAATGCTGTCAGTCATACAGAAGGAAGCCTCGGTAGCTCAGCCTGGTCAGAGCGAGTGCCTTGTAAGCACTAGGTCGCGGGTTCAAATCCCGCCCGAGGCTCTAACAGATATTTAGAGTATGGGTAGTGCTATGGTATAGGCACAACCTTCTCTGCCATTATCTTGAGCATGACCCTCTCCTCTCCATCAACTCTGAAGGGGAATCTATCTAGACCTAGGTACTTCTTTGCCATTGCATCTATATGCTCCTCAGCCTCTCTTCCAGTAACCTCTTGAACCACTCTACCCTTTATCATGGCAGCCTTGTAGGGATCGTTCCTATCAACCAATGATATGGTTACCCTAGGATCTCTCTTCAGGTTCTTGTACTTTACTCTTGCTGTTGTTGTATTAACTACGATGTAGCCAGCATGGAAATCAACCCATACTGGTACTACATGAGGGGAACCATCACTGCTGATGGTAGCAAAGAACGCTAGATTCTTATCCCTGAGTAGATCTACAACCTTCTCTGGGATGCTCATGTATGTGAGTAGTAAGCAAAAGTTATTATTTAAGCATTGTTGAATGCCTATCAGTTGAGTGACTGGGAGTTAATGGTACCAGGTTTAGGACTTACAGTGGTTGGGATGCTAGGCGTTATACTCTCATTGGCAGGGATAGCAAGGACATTCGTTGAAGGGATGCATGCGATAAGTGCTATAGCCATGGTATTTGGGATGATACTCCTTGCTGCTGGCATCCTTAAGGATGGGCTACCTAGAAGCAAAGAGGCAAAGGCAGCAACCATATTCATAGCAGGTATACTTGCTGCATTGGGAGGCTTGCTTGCTGGGTTATCGACCGTAAGTACTCTACCTATACTTATAGGCACACTACTGCTTATATTCGTACCAGCAACAGTAATAACCTACGCTGTTCACAAAGAGAGCAAGCATATCAAGGCTATAGCAGCTATATTCATAGGAGGCTCTCTCATGGGATTGGTAGCATTCTCAGTATTCAGCATGGTGCAGCAGCCAACTCAAGCAGTAGAGGAAGAGGAGGAGCAGGCTAGACCTGGAGCTGAGGTTGGAGTTGAGCAGCCCCAACCAAGAGGACCAGTGGTAGAGGTAATCATACTCCTAGACTCTGCTATACAAGGTAATCCAGACTTCGATCCAGATGAGGTTAGTGTTGAGAGAGGCACAACAGTGGTATGGAGGAATGTTGATACAGCAGTGCATACAGTTGCAAGTGGTAAAGGCTTCGATGATCCAAACTTTGCTAGGTTCTTCAACTCTCCAGTTATAAACATAAACTCAACATGGTCACTAGATACCTCTACCCTAGAACCAGGGGAGTATGACTACTTCTGCACCCTTCATGCATACATGCAGGGCAGGTTGATAGTTGTTGAGGGTTCTGGAGAGGGCGAGGGTGAGGCAGGTAGCACAGGATCACAGGGATGATGCTAGAGATGAGATGAGATTACTGTCTAGCGAAGAGTATTAGATAGTAGTTAGTACTATCTACCACCCTTTATATCTAGAGCCTTTGCAATAGCAAGCATCTCCTCACTGCTTAACATGTAACCATCTACAGTAATGAGATACTCTCCTTCTCCTCCATAAGCCCCATCCAACACCCATACGAACATCGTATGCTCCAGCATCGAGCATGATGAATCCCCTGTGAGATACCACCTGCTGATAATTGTGTAGTACTTACCATCGATGCTCCCAACACTTCTCTCATAACTGCAGTTATGAGGGTATGGCTCGTAGCTGTATCCAAGAAGATTCAATATGGCTAGTGCTGAACCCTCATGCTCCTGCTGCTCTAACCTCAAGATGGGGTATCTCTCAAGGTCGAATATGCTCAATGAATAGCCAGAGATACCATGTATACTGTTATAACTCATCCATACGTAATCCACTCTCTGCCTCTTACCCTCATCCATACCTATCCACTTCCATAATAGCATTCCCTACACGTGTTGGTATGTAACCATCAAGCATCTGTGTATCAATACTAATAAAGTATCTCATCGAAGCATCAAGCATGGCTTTACTATTCTCAATCACGTCCTTGCCTGAGATGATCCTACCATACCCTGGCACACCATCACCTGTTATGCTGTTATCGCTCTTGAATGCAACTATATAGCCATCTGCATCAACCCCAAGCCTTAGCCTTGCAAGTGCATTTGGTGAGCCATTAGCACTGCTGAATGCACTATAACCATGTATAGCCAAGCCATCCCATACCCTGTATATATCGCCAGAGCATGGATCCTCTATCCATTGCTTACTCTCATCATCCCTGTATCCAACTAGACACTTCTGGAGCATGTTTATCCCAACTTTACTGTATGCTCTATACGATGAGATATCATCATCCTTGCCCCCTCCATACATCTCAGGTAGCCTTATAAGCATGTAGTACTCATACCCATCAACATCCTTGCTCTGAAGCATTCTAGCAAGTAGTGCTGGGTTAGGGTTTGCAACCTTGTAGAACTCCTGCATGGTCTTGCCAAAGGGATCAAGGAATGGTAGAGAGGAGTTTGGCTTCAGATCGTTAACCTTCACATACCTTGCTGTTATGCTACCATCCCATTCTCTATCTATTACTACTATCCTCCTCCCCTCTCCAGCATCAAAGCCTAAGCCAGAACCAATGGTTGCAAGTGTGGTTACAACTATGCCTATAGCAATAACAACAGTTACCAACAGGATTACATTTCTCCTATCTGTAATCATGAGTAATTTACGTATAGCTGCTATAAATCTTGTACCTTCCTTACCTTCATCACATCACCTTTGCCTCTTATTATCTAACTATACTTATATTCCTCCATCATGGAGTATGCATGTTGGATAGCATGATTATAACATTCAAGCAGTTAGAGATGCTTAAGGGGTTGGCAGAGAAGGCTTACCCTTATGAAGCATGTGCCTTGCTTGCTGGTAGTGTTGAGGTTTATGGTTCATCAAATACGTACGTGGTAAAGCAGGTTATAGAGGTTGAT
>JACAFJ010000040.1 GCA_013538675.1 Candidatus Nitrosocaldus tengchongensis | reverse complement strand
AAGGTTGTAAAGGAGGTTAAGGTTATGCTTAGTGATCATGGCTACTCTATACTGAAGCAGATTATTGATGAGGAGAGGATGAAGGATGCTCTTACAGTGAAGAGGATAGATGTTACTGCCCCTGCTCCAATGATATATGCTGGTAGGAAGCATATACTGCAAGATGTTATAGATGAGGTTAGGGAGATACTCATTGGCATGGGGTTTGAGGAGATAGATGGTAGCATGGTGCAGAGTGCGTTCTGGAACTTCGATGCACTATTCACACCTCAAGACCATCCAGCAAGGGAGATGCAGGATACATTCTACATTGCTAATATGCATAAAAGTATAGATGCTAAGCAAGAGGTTGTGGAGAGGGTATCATCAATGCATGAGCAGGGGTGGAGGTACTCATGGAGTAGCAAAGAAGCAGAGAGGCTAGTGCTTAGAACACATACCACAGCAGTAACAATAAGGTACCTTGCAGAACATAAGCCAGATGAGGCAAGTATATTCTCAATAGGCAGGGTATTCAGGAATGAGAAGTTAAGTTACAAGCATCTAGCAGAGTTCCATCAGGTTGAGGGTATAGTTGTGAGCAAGGATGCAACGTTGAGAGACCTTATGGGTATACAGCAGGAGTTCTATAGAAGGCTTGGTCTGAACAAGGTTAAGTTCTGGCCAACCTACTTCCCTTACACAGAGCCATCGCTGCAGTCCATGGTATACCATGAGAGGTTGGGCAGATGGGTAGAACTCTTCGGCATGGGTATATTCAGGCCAGAGGTTACAGAGCCATTGGGTATAGATAAGCCAGTTCTAGCATGGGGTGGGGGTCTGGAGAGGATTGCGATGCTCAAGTACGGTATAGATGATGTCAGGGAACTCTACAGCAACAGGTTATCTATGCTGAGGGGTGTTGCAAGATGCCAGTTGTAACACTGCAGCATAGAAGGCTTGAGAGGCTTGTTGGTAAGGGCATAGATGAGATACTTACAATGCTACCTTACATAGCGTTGGACATAGAGGAGGAGGGTAGTGATTATGTGAAGGTTGAGTACAATCCAAACAGGCCAGACTTCTCAACAGACTATGGTATAGCAAGAGCACTGAGAGGCATAATGGGTATAGAGGTAGGATTGCCTAGACTCAATCTGATTGAGAGCTGTGCTGCTACATTCAATGTAGATGCAAGTGTGAAGGCTGTAAGACCATATGTGGTAGCACTACTAGCATTGGATGGTAGGATGGATGATGAGGACCTTAGGCAGTTGATAGCGATGCAGGAGGATCTGCACATGGGTATAGGGAGGAAGAGGAGGAAGGCATCTATAGGCCTTCACGATTATGATAAGGTAAGTGGACCGTTCTACTACACAACTGAGGGTAAGAACTTCAAGTTCATCCCATTGAACTCAAGTACTGAGATGAGCATGCAAGAGATACTTGAGAGTACTGATGTTGGCAAGGTATATGAGCATATAGTAAAGGAACATACCTGCTATCCTATAATAAAGGATTCAGAAGGTAAGGTACTCTCATTCCCACCAATAATAAATGCTGAACTTACAAGGGTTACTGAGCATACTAGGAATATGCTTGTAGAGGTTACGGCAACTGATCTGAATGCTGCAAACGATGCTCTAGCAGTTATAGCAGTAACACTATCGGACATGGGCTTCAAGGTAGCAAGTGTATCCATCATCAACTATAATGGCTTTACCATAACAACACCAGATACGGGTAGCAGGAGGATGAACCTCCCAATAGATAGGTTAAGCCTGCTAGGCCTAGATATAGGTAGAGAGGAGGCTGTAGAGTGCTTGAAGAGGAGCAGGTTGGATGCAGCAGTAGGAGTTGATGGTAACAGCATAGAGTGTGTAGTGCCAAGGTACAGGATAGATATAATGCATTGGATAGACCTTGTGGAAGATGTTGCCATAGGTTACAACATATCAAGGTTCGAGCCAAGGTATCCTAGACTCAAGGCCATGGGCTCAAGGCATAGAACGCTTAAGGCACTTGATCATGCAAGGGATGTCATGGTTGGGCTTGGGATGCTTGAGGTGATGAACTTCAATCTCGTTAGCATAAACGTACAGTATACAATGGTTGGGAGGAGTAGTGA
This sequence comes from Candidatus Nitrosocaldus tengchongensis, assembly GCA_013538675.1. Taxonomy (GTDB): domain Archaea; phylum Thermoproteota; class Nitrososphaeria; order Nitrososphaerales; family Nitrosocaldaceae; genus Nitrosocaldus; species Nitrosocaldus tengchongensis. Next base: position 8,463 of record JACAFJ010000040.1, on the reverse strand, counting down.
TACTGCACTACTCGTTGAGGAGAGCAAGAGCAGGGAGCATGAGGCGCTTAGGGACTCTCTCATACCATCACTGCTGAATGTGCTCTCAAGTAATGTGCATGAGCCATATCCACAGAGGCTCTTCGAGATAGGTAAGGTGTTCAAGATGGCTGGAAACTCAATAAGGGAGGAGTGGAGTATAGCAGCAGTTCTAGCGCATAGCAATGCAAACTATACTGAGGCAAGGTCTTATCTTCAGGCATTGCTGCACTCGCTCTTTGGTATAGGTATAGATGCGGTGAAGACAGAGCCAATCGATGAGCCTCCATACGAGAGTGGCAGGGCAGCAGGGATACTCTTCAAGGATGAGATGATAGGCAGCATCGGCGAGGTTAGCAGTAATGTTCTTGGTAACTTCAGGATAAGGGTACCAGTATCTGCATTCGAGGTTATCATATCAAGGCTATACATGCGAGCAGAGTTAATTTAATAAGTTTCGTTAGAGATATCAGTAATGCCCGCAGAAGTGCACGTGGACGGGCTGGGATGAGCAGGATGATTCCCAGTTTCACCCAGACGTGCTACAGCGGGCATGTATGCATCAGCATAATAATAATCAGCAACACCAGCCAGACCAAACCAAACAACAGCAATATTATTATAAATGGTTTGCGTAGTTGTATTGGACCCCCGCAGAGGGTGCAGGGCGAGGTTAGCAGTTGGCTTCCTATGAACCCTTGTGGGTCAGATGCGGGGGACATTCAAGATAAACAATAAAAGTGTAGGCAATGTCTCTTACATATGGAGGAGGAAGATTACATAAAACTAACAGATGAGCAGATAAGTGCAAATCTAGCGAGGCTTAAGGGATGGAGGCTAGAGAATGGCAAGCTTACAAGGACATTCATCTTCAAGGACTTCAGTGAGGCATTTGGGTTCATGGCAAGGGTTGCTCTAGAGGCTGAGAGATTGAATCATCATCCAGAGTGGTTCAATGTATACAACAGGGTAAGGATAGACCTCATAACGCATGATGTTAATGGGATAAGCAACTATGACTTCAAACTTGCTGAGAGGATAAACAGGATGTATGGGGATGAAGGGTAAGAGAGTGTTAATAACAGGGGCAAGTGGAGGTGTAGGGAGGGCAACAGCGCTGCTCCTTGCAGGTATGGGTTCTAGATTAGCATTGCAATACTTCAGCAATAAAGCTAGCATAGACTCGCTCATGGAAGAGATAGATGGTAGAATAGAGGAAGAGGGGAAGGAAGAAGAAGAAAGAGGCAGCAACACAATCATCAAGATCAAGGCAGATGTATCGAGGTATGAGGAGGTTAAGGCTATGGTAGATAGAGTTGTGGAGAGGTTCGATGGCATAGATTCACTCATAGCTTTAGCAGGGTACCCTATGCATAGAGAGGTATGGTTTGCAGATCCCTTAGAGCTTACAGATGGGATGCTTGATGGACCATGGAGTGTTGATCTCAAGGGCTCATATAACTGCATAAAGGCTGTTGTGCCATACATGAGGAGGCAGGGTAATGGTAGTATAGTGCTTGTATCATCAACCCCAGCAATGGTAGGGGATGCACATGGTCTAGCATACACACTGGCAAAGGCATCGATAATAGCATTGACTAGATCACTCGCACTTGTACTCGCTCCAGAGATAAGGATAAACTGTGTAGCACTAGGAAGTATAAGCACTGAAGCAAACATGAGAGGTTACGATGAGGATCAGGTTAGTGCTCTACTTAAGGATATACCAATGCGTAGGTTTGGTACACCAGAGGAGGCTGCAAGGGCTATAGCATTCCTTGCATCTGATGATGCAAGCTACATCACTGGTAAGGTTCTGGTGGTTGATGGTGGAGAGGTGAGGGTATAAACTGCTATGTTGGATAAACTATCCAAATGTTTAAATAGTAATTGGTTAGAGGTTAACGCATGAACGATGATAGTAGTAACAAGCAGATGATCAAGGTTGAGTTCAAGTATCCCCTGCTTGCTATAGCTGTCCTTGCTGTAATATTCACATTCACATCGTTTGCACTTGGTTATGACCAGGGGCAGTTACTCAGCATAGTATTTGGTGAGCAGGCATATGATGAGAACTTTCTGCATGAGCTCTTCCATGATACAAGGCATGCTCTAGGCTTTCCATGCCATTGACATTTTTTGAGTGATTCAAGATGATACTTAACATCGTAGCAGTTGCACTCCTTGCTGGTATAGCAAGTGGAGCAATCTATGGATTGATGAACATAGCGTTTGTTACCCCCTATATAGATAGGGCAGTTGAGATAGAATCATCTAGGGTTGGAGAATCTGTTGATATAGCATATAGGGTATGGCAGAAGCAAGGTGCTATTCTTGCAGGGTTGTTAGCAGGGATAGCATACTCCTCTCTCTTCTCAATCGTATATGCTTACATGGGGAGCAGGAACCCTCAAGGCATAACCATCATGAGAGGCATCATCTTTGCACTGATCATATGGCTGGTATTGTATCTTATGCCAGCACTCAAGTATCCTGCAAATCCCCCTGCCGTTGGTGATCCTGAGACCATATACTATAGGCAGAGCATCTACATAACCTATATGCTGATATCTGGTATAGCAGCACTTGCATTAGCATTACTACGTATCAAGTTAGTAACAGTGATGGGAAGCAGCAGATATATCAAGGATGTTGCTATTATTGCTTCATATGCACTGATAATGATTGCATCATACATACTCATGCCTCCAAACCAGGATACAATAGATATGGATGAGGATATACTTGTAGGGTTCAGAGTTGCAAGTGCTACGACATCACTTGTGTTATGGCTGCTGATTGGGCTTATAACATCACTGCTATGGAGCAGAACAGGACTGATAAGGCGTAGAATGAGCATGTTGTAATAATAATAATGATTTAATGATCGTTCACTATAGCATGATTTGATGAATGATGTATATGCCTTGATAAGATGCAATGGGTTTGTATTAACAAACAAGGATATAGATTTGGAGTTGTGCAGAAGGATCATAGGCAATAGATACAGGAGTAGTAGAGAGTTTGTATTCAAGGAGGATGGGTTTACAGCCTTGTGCTATTGCAAGCATCCTACTCCAGAAGAGTATGGCAGGGTAATCCTGCTCAATGGAGATATCTATGGTAGTAACAGTGCAGATTCTGTATGCTCATCGCATAATCTCCATGATACTCTTGCTTTAAGTGATGGAAACTATGCACTAGTATGTATTGATATGAACGATGATGATAATGATGGTGGTGTTATTGCATTTGCTAGGGACCCACTTGGAAGTAAACCATTTTACTATGAGCATAATGGTAGCAGCGTAACAGTTGCAAGCGATAGGAGGGTTCTTAACACTTACCTAGAGGTAGAACCAGGAGCACTTTATGTATTCAGACCAGGGAGGAGGGGGATGGAGAGGATAAGGTTCTCTCCAATCGAGTATAAACCATACGTCGCTGATGTTGTTAGCATGGATGATGCAATTAAGCATGTAAGGAATATACTCTCAACATCTCTCAAGAGGAGGCTATCTGGTAGGGCTGGTGTAGTTGTGGGGGTATCTGGTATAGATAGCATAATACTAGCAATACTCTCAGAGCAGATTCTAGATGACGTGATACCAGTAACAGTATGTACTAAAGGATCATATGATGAGATGAATGCTAGATACATTCAGGAGATTACTGGGCTGAGCATTCATACCCTCATGCTAGATGAGCAGGATATACTAAACATTATAGACGATATCTCTACACTAGGCATAGATCTAGACTTTGCAAATGCCATGGATGTTAGCATATCATGCATAATTTATGCATTGGCAAGATTTGCAAGGGATAACGGGGTAGACGCTCTTATGCTTGGTCAGTTGGCAGATGAACTGTTTGGAGGATATGCAAGGTATCTAAGGTATGCTAGTAGTAATAGCGACAACAATAATAATAGTAGTAGCAGCAGCATTCATGGTCTAGATGGTCTCAATATGATGCTCTTCAACGATGTAAAGAGAGCAAGCCATGATCTATGCAGGGATGAGAGCATAGCATCATCCATGCTTATTGATCTTATACTTCCATATGCATCAGCAGAATTAGCAGCATATGTAGTAAACCTACCAGCAATCTTCAAGGTTGATGTTGTGAAAGGAGTAAGGAAGTTACTGCTCAGAAAGGTTGCTGAGAGCATAGGTGTTGCACATGAAGTAGCATACAGGGAGAAGAAGGCTATGCAGTTCAGTACTGGCATATTCAAGATCGTGAAGAGAATTATCAAGACATATGTGCAGGGAGGAGAGAAGGTAGAGAATTAGATAGAGGAGTTAAGTATATGGTAGAGGTAAAGAGTAAACCTAGACTACCAAAGGGATTCAGATACCTTGCTAGTAGCGATTACCTATCCTCATCATTCTCATCTAACAATACTGCTATAGACAATTACATAGCAAGCAATGTAGAGAGATGGGTTAGTGATGAAGATAGATATCTTGTCATAGTCTATGGGGAGAAGGATATGCTTGGGCTTATGGTGCTGGAGTTGCATGATGATTATCTGGAGGTAGCAGTACTAGCAAAGAACTACAACAAGGCAAGGTATGCTAAGGTAGGCTCAAGGCTAGCAGTATTAGCAGAGAGTATAGCAAGGGATCTAGGCAAGAAGGAGATAAGGCTGGAGGCTATGCAGAACTCGCATAGATGGTGGAATGAGATTATGCAGTATGAACAGTATATGCCAAGTTACCATGATCCTGCATTCGGTATCTTAACACCTAAGAGGAAGCTACTCTATTAGACCCTATGGCGATTGCACAATCATCTGGTTCACTCCTTAGCATCTCAACAGCTCGCCTAACCATTGGATGCTCTAGAAGGAGAACCTCAACATTCTCAGCATTCACAGGTATAGTTACATGATCTACTATCTCTTCAACCACCTTGCTTATGCTCTTATTCAACTGGATTGAAAGTAAGTAGAGCGCTTCATAGAGTTCAGCATCTATATAGAGTGGTATAGTTAGTGTAACTCTTCTCCTTGCACCTGATCTTATCTCTACCATCCCATCATAACTATCCACCAACTTGCTTTTATTATTTTGTTTCTATGATGATGAATAAATATGGGCTCCACCTGCTAACTCTATGCTCGATGGTAGATACATCAGGTACATCGATGGCAAGGGCAATCTCTTGAGAAGTAGGAACGAATTAACTATAGCGGAACTGCTCAAGTTCCTTAACATAGATTATGAGTACGATGCAAGGTTAACGCTAGATGATGGTTCAAGTATAAGCATAGACTTTAAGACAGAACAAGGCTACATTGAAGCTATAGATGATTTAAGCGATATGGATAAGTTGAAGAGCATCAGAAGATCAGGGCATGTTAGAGTTATAGGAGTAGGCAAAGCGTTATCAACTGCTAACATGGATGAACTCAACGCCATATCTGTTTATGAAGGTGGCGAATATGCAGGTTTAATATTTGAGGATCCATCGTTCTCATTTGATTACTCTCATATACTGCCTCTGGTCAACAAATGCTCAGTACTGCATGGCCATACTGCTAGTGTTGTTGTTGAGCTCATGGGTATAAAGGAGGAGAAGAGTGATATGATAATTGACTTTGGAGAGGCTAAGAGGCTTATAAAACAGGCTCTAAATGCTTTGGATCATAAGTTCTTCATAAGCAGGAAGTACCTTGTTGAGGAGGACGAGTTACACCATAGGGTTGCATTCGATGGTCCAAATGGCAGGTTCGATCTCAAAGTTCCAAAGCATACAACATTCCTCTTCGAGGGTGAGGCTACTGCAGAGAACCTTGCAAAAGAGATAATATCGTTGATAGCAGCAAGGATGCCAGATAATATAAAGGCAATTGGTGTTTACATATACGAGGGTGTAAGCAAAGGGGCACATATGGTTGCAAGGATTAATAAGTAGATGATAAATGAGGCTGTCATGAGTACAAGTGTGAATGTGGATGATGGTAGAGAGAGGGCACTAGTTCTACTCTCAGGAGGAATAGACTCTGCAACATGCCTATACTGGGCAAAGAGCAAAGGCTATGAAGTGTACGCATTAACACTAAACTACTACAACAGATGGGTTAAGGAGATAGAGGCTGCTAGGCTCATTGCTAGAGATGCTGGTGTTGAGTTGATAGAGTTTGAGCTGCCATTTGTGAAGGAGGCATTCAATGTATACGGTTACTCAAACTACAAGGATGGTGATCTGAGATGGCCATTCTACATCCCATCAAAGAACTTACTCTTCTACTCAATAGCAGCGCATATAGCAGAGTACATGCATGTTAGATGGATAGTTGGAGGGCATAACAGGGACGATATGCTCTTCTTCAAGGATGCTAGCAAGGAGTACATAGATGGGATAAACAGGCTCTTCAAACAAGGGTTCATGCTGAATGAGCCAGCGGAGATAGTTACGCCATTGGCAGATCTAAGCAAGGTTGAGGTTGTAAGGCTTGCATTGGAGTTTGGTGTGCCATTAGAGCATACGTGGAGCTGCCATCTACGGGTTGAGAAGCATTGCGGGAGATGCCATGGATGCATATCTAGACTAGGGATATTCAAGAGTCTGAGCGTAAAGGATGCTGTGGAGTATGATGAAGTTGTGAAGTAAGTATGTAGAGTATGAACAAACATATACCTGCCTGTAAATTCTGCATAATGTAGTATGAGCATAGAACCAAGGATAAAGGAGAAGGTATGGGATGCAAGTATAGAGGAGAGGTTGCTTGAGATCTGGGAGAGGGAAGAACTTTATAGATTCACTATGGATGAGAGCAAGAAGCCATTTGTGATAGATACTCCCCCTCCATATCCATCTGGAAGGCCATGGCACATAGGTGCTGCTGCTCATTATGCACAGATAGACATGATTGCAAGGACAGCAATGATGCTCAACTACAACGTGTACTTCCCCATAGGCATAGATAGGAATGGTCTTCCAGTTGAGATATACACTGAGAGGGTGAAGAAGGTTAGCATGAGGAGTGTAGGAAGGGAGAAGTTCTTAGAACTGTGCAAGAACGCATTAGATGAGCTTGAGCATGAGATGGTTGCTATAATGAGGAGGCTTGGGCTTAGTGCTGATCTTGCAAACTACTATAGGACTGACTCTGAAGAGTATAGAGCATTGACACAGACAACGTTCATAGATTTATGGCATAAAGGGCTAGTGTATGAGGCTACTAGGCCAAACAACTACTGCCCTGACTGTGGAACAACCATAGCAGATGCCGAAGTTGTATACAAGGATCTGCCATCAAAACTTGTGTACATGAAGTTCAGGGTTGATTACGATGGCAGTAATAGTAATGATAATGGTGATGATAGGGAGATAGTTATAGCAACAACAAGGCCAGAGCTTCTATGCTCATGTAGGGCAGTTATAGTCAACCCAGAAGATGTTAGATACAAGCATCTCCATGGCAATACAGTAGTTGTGCCAATATACAACACAAGGGTTAAGATAATGCCTCATCCATCTGCAAACATGGAGTTTGGTTCTGGTGCAGTTATGATATGTAGTTATGGAGACCATACAGATGTACAACTCTTCAGAGAACTTGGGCTGCAAGAGGTTATTGCGTTAGATGCAAATGGTCTCATGACAAGCAATGCAGGCAAGTATGCAGGTATGAAGGTAAAGGATGCTAGGGATGCTATAACAGATGATCTTACCAAGATGGGTCTAATAGTAAAGGTTGAGAGCATAATGCATAGAACCCCTGTATGTGAGAGGAGCAATACACCAATAGAGATAATACCCATGAATGAGTTCTACGTAAAGCAGATACAGTTCATAGATGAGTTGAAGAGCATAGCAAATAAGATGATATTCCATCCAGAGATGCATAGGCAGATACTATTGAACTGGCTCAACTCTATAGCAATAGATTGGCCAATATCTAGGAGGAGGTTCTATGCAACTGAAGTGCCTATATGGTACTGTAAGAAGTGTGGTAAACCAAACCTTCCAGAGAAGGGCAGATACTATAGGCCATGGAAGGAGAAACCTCCATTCAGCAGATGCCAATACTGTGATGGAACAGAGTTTGTGGGAGAGGAGAGAACATTTGATACATGGATGGATTCAAGCATATCCCCACTCTTCATCTCTAGATATGGCAATGATGAGAGGTTCTTCAACTACACGTATCCAGCAACGTTAAGGCCTCAGGCAAAGGATATAGTAAGAACATGGCTACACTATACCATATTGAGATGCTACCAACTTACAGGCAAGGCACCATTTGAGAGGGCATGGATAATGGGCTATGGGCTTGATGAGAAGGGTGAGAGGATGAGTAAGAGCAAGGGCAATGTCATAGACCCATACCCTGTGATAAGCAAGTATGGTGCAGATACGTTCAGGTTCTGGAGTGCAAGCGAGGTTAACCTTGGCTATGACTTTAGATGCTCAGAGCAGAGGATAGCA
>JACAFJ010000039.1 GCA_013538675.1 Candidatus Nitrosocaldus tengchongensis | reverse complement strand
TATCTCTGCATAACCCTCATAGAACCTTAGATTACCTATACGCATATTCAGCAACTCGCTAGGTCTAGCAGCAAACTCATACATAACGTATAGTAATGCTCTATCCCTTGCTGGGTATCTGCTTACCTTAGGTACTGCTTCAACAAGTCTAAGGAACTCCTCTCTAGTAAGAAGATCAGTTACCCTTACCTTATCCTCCTTCATTGCTCTCCTATTGTAGCGGTCTGGCTTTATATGAGCAACCTCCTTACAGTAGTTACCCTCTCCTTCTGCTATCTCTTTATATTTGGAATAATGCACAAGCCTCTTCAATGTTCGTAATGCTATCGCTATAGTAGCATTGCTCCAACCCTTACCATTGACTATAACACCTGCTATCCTATCTATATCCTCCCTTGTTAGATCCTCAAGCTTCCTGTTACCGTTATTGTTGCTATTACTACTGCTATTGTTACTGCTACTACTGCTACTGCTCCTGCTACTACTACTGCTATTACTGCTGTTACTACTTCTATACAATTCATGTATTATCTTCAGTATCTCGTAGGAGAACTGTACATACGATATAACCCTCCCTATCTTTATGCCAGATACAAGTAAAGCATTGACAAAGCCCTTCACCACCTCCTTATCCCTATCTGTTATCCTCTTATCCTCCTCTATCCTCTTTATATAGTAGAGGAAGCGGGTATGGTAATCATGGATATCTTCTATACCTTTTGTTGCTGTTGTTGTTGCTATTGCCGTGCTACTACTATCACTACTACTAATACTACTATTACTACTACCACCGCTACTATTCTTGCTGCTATTATCATTCCTTCTAGAACTTATATTATCTCCCCTATCCTTCCTGTAATTCTCTCCTGCGTGGGTATCACACGCACCCATACCAATTAATAATAGTGCGGTCGGCGGGATTCGAACCCGCGTCGCCGGCTTGGAAAGCCGATATCCTAGACCAGGCTAGACGACGACCGCATGCATCTACAGCATCCATACGCAACTATCTATTAATATTATTATATTATTATTCTGTTGCTACATTACCTTCTAGCATATCCCTAGGAGGGTCTTCTCCACCTCATACAGTACCCTTGCCACAACTACATGTGCCTCTAGGCTGTACTTGCTTATGGATATTATGTGATCGAACCTATTCCTTATGGATGGTGAGAATGTACCTTTTGGGAACCCTCCTACAACTATACACGTCCTCTCAATATCCTTAACAATACCTGCTACATACTCCGCACCCTTCATCTCACCTAACCTTGAGAGTCCAATCACTGCTGAAGGTTCTATCCTATCTAGAAGTGCCCCAAAGCCAATATCCTCAACCTTGAGGAGTAGATGTCTATTCTCATCTTCTATCTTGCCCTTGCTGAATAGATCCTCCATGAGACCAACAAACCTGTTGTAGTTCTTTGGTAGCCTAACATCCTTCTTACCTATGCTTATCACCTTATCTGCTCTAGTATGCACGTATATGTTGAGCATACCAGTGTAGTAGAGGGGTATGCTTGTAGCCTCTAGCAGTGAGAAGTGCACTATATCTGGTCTACCTCTCCTGTATGCATCCTTTAGGTTTAGCATTGCAGTATGATGGTAACTTCTATCAAGTAGAATCTCTTTAGGTTCTCTGCCTTGCCTCTTAGCATGCTTCTTAACTGCACTATGCCATGCTATCTCATCTGGCACCAACTCAAGTGAAGCCTCAGCTATTATAAGGGTGATCATCATAGCATCACCATCACTAAAGCAGCAAGAAGGAAGAGGAGTAGGTGGTTAAAGAAGGATCTAGCTAGGCAGAGGGTAGAGGTACTCTTAGGGAATGTTCTGGATACTGCAAGGTATGATATTGCTCTAGCAGAGAAGCAAGCGATGCTCATAAGGAGGATAAGTATGAGGTATAGAATAAGGCTTCCATACGAGGTAAGGCAGCTATTCTGCAAGAGGTGCAAGAGGCTCATCATCCCAGGGATAACATCTAGGGTAAGGATAGGAAGATCAAGCATAAGGGCTGTGCGTATAACATGTTTACACTGCAACCATGTGTACAGGAAGATAATAGCAAGGGAGGGTAAAGATCAGGTAGATGGGAGATAAGAGGAGAAGTACTATGATGAGAGAATAGAGAGAGGAGAATCAATTAATCAATTAATCGATCAATCAATCAATCAAGAAGATAGATTGGTGTTAAATCAAGTATAGTCTTTGACTAAGCATATATAACAGGAGTTGAGTAGGTAATGTGTATGGTTAAGGCTTACGATGTACCTGCAGATAGGCTTATAGCAAGGCTAGCTGATGCTCTCAAGCAGGACCAGAATATAGTGCCTCCACAATGGGCTAGGTTTGTCAAGACTGGATGTCATGCGATGAGGCTGCCATATGATAAAGACTGGTGGCATGTAAGATGTGCTTCCCTGCTAAGAAAGATATACATACATGGACCTATAGGCTTATCAGATCTAAGGTCAGAGTATGGAGGGAGGCAGAGGAGGGGCTCAAGCCCATCCCATCATAGGGATGCTGGAGGGGCAATAATAAGGAACGCACTGCACCAACTCGAGCAGTCAGGGTATGTTATGAAGATGCATGGCAAGGGGAGAGTGCTTACAAGCAAGGGTATGAGCCTGGTTGATAGCACTGCAAAAGAGGTATTCGATGAACTGGTCAAGATAATGCCAGAGCTGAGCAGATATGCTTGATTGGTCAACAGTAATATGAGAGTGAGGGAGGGAGGGTGGATTAGAACCATGGCACAGTACGATAACAGGAGTGAGGAGGAGAAGGCAAGGGAGATGGAGATCAGGCTCATGCGTGAGCGCTTGCTAAGGGCACTGCTGACCAGTGAGGCTAGGCAGAGGCTCACGAACCTAAAGATGGTGAAGCCTGATCTTGCAAAGGCTGTGGAGGATTACATAATAACCATGGGCTCCCAAGGGAGGATAAGCAGGGCATTAACAGATGAGGAGTTGAAGAGGCTACTTCTCCAGATACAGCAGCCAAAGCGTGAGTTCAGGATAAATTACAAGTAACTCTCATCCTGCATAGGCTAACCAAATATTTGATGTTACTGTGTATTCACTGCCAGATTTATATCCTTTAATACTAGTTATATCAAGATCATTGCATGGTAAGGCTGGTTGATCTTACAAGGGCTATAGAGTATGAGATGCCAGTATTCGAGAAGAGGATAAGACCAACGCTCATACCATGGGCTAGACTAGATCTACATGGCTATGAACTCGAGCTGATCTTCATGAGCACCCATACTGGCACGCATATGGATGCACCATCACACTTCAGTAGAGAGGGTATGAGCATAGATGCTATCCCATTGAGTGTACTTGTTAGCAACGCAGTACTTGCTGAGGTTAAGAAGGGAGAGAAGGAGTACATCTACAGGGAGGATTTGGCGAGGGAGTTGAGGCATTACAGTCTAGAGGGTAAGAGCATCATAATATCAACTGGTTGGGAGGATAAATGGGGTGAGCAGGACTACCTTAATGGTAACCCTGGGTTGAGCAGAGATGCAGCAGAGTATCTGGTTGAGAAGGGAGTCATATTGGTAGGAGTCGATACTGCAAACGTAGATCATCCAGATGATAAGGACTTTACTGTGCATAGGATACTCTTACCAAGTAATGTATCTATAGTTGAGAACCTCTGCAATCTAAAGGCTATAGGGAGCAGGGAGTTCAGGCTCATAGCATTACCATTGAAGATCAAAGGTTCTACAGGCTCTCCCGTTAGAGCATTGGCTCTAACTGATTGATTGATTAACAACCATCGATCAACTCATATCTGGATTCTTTGTTACATTATGAACTGGAACCTCTTCCTATAGGCATTCTTGCTCAACCTACCTATTATTGGTATTGGGTAGGAGCAGAACCCGCATCTATTGTGCTCATCTAAGTTCCAGGCTGTTATATTGTAACCAAACCTCCCTACAACTACGCTACTGCACTCAGGGCAGTAAGTACTCTCATATCTATGCCCTGGTACATTCCCTATGTACACGTATCTCAATCCTTCCTCCCTTGCTATCTGATAATGCTTCTCAAGCGTCTCTACAGGTGTGTAAGGAAGGTCCATCATCTTGTAGTCTGGATGGAATCTTAGGAAGTGCAATGGCACATCTGGTCCAAGTTCATCATATATGAACCCTGCTAACCTTCTAGCAGCATCAAGATCATCCCCAACCCTTGGCACTATCAGATCCGTTATCTCAACATGTATGCTAGTCCTATCCCTTATCTCTCTAAGAGTATCGAATACAGGTTGGGCATCAGGTATGCCTATGTAGCGCCTAACGAACTTGGTCTCTCCACTCCCTTTGAAATCTACAGTTATGCAGTCAAGGAAGTCTCTCATCATGCTAACTGTTTCAGGTGTATCATAGCCATTAGATACAAATATGTTGAAGATACCCTTGCTCCTTGCTATAACCCCAACATCCCTTGCATACTCTATGAATATAGTAGGCTGGTTATACGTATAGGCTATGCCCTCACACTCATAGTATAGTGCCTGCTCAACCACCTGCTCTGGGCTCATCTCTATGCCTTCTATCTTCCTCCTCTGACTTATATCGTAGTTCTGGCAGTACTGGCAGAGCCAGTTGCAGCCTGTTGTTGCTATAGAGTATATCCTACTCCCAGGATGGTAGTGGATGACAGGCTTCTTCTCTATAGGGTCTATCTGCCCTGCTATTATCCTACCATATACGAAGAGGTATAGTCTACCCCCTATGTTACCCCTTATCCCACATAGCCCTATCTTACCCTCTGGTATTGAGCAGTACCTTGCACATGCTGTGCACCTTACCCTTCCTCCCTTGTCCTTGCTATAGAGTATAGCCTCCTTGCCTATTACCTGTTGCACATGTATTATTCAGCATCATGAGATATTAGGTTATTGGTCCCCCTTACTGGCTGAGCTGGACTGAACTGGACTGGGCTAAGCTTGGCTGAATAAGATTAATAACGGCAGTAGCAGCATTATGCCTGTAATCTGATGAGCAGGATAGGAGATATAGCAAGAAGGGTACATGGCAGGATATTCGGTAAGCCACACAACTTCTCATGGGTCATAGATAGTCTACTTGCAGGCAGTGCTAGACCAATGTCTATGCAAGAGATCGAATGGGTCAAGCAGGAGGGTGTAAAGAGCATAGTTAGTGTTATAGAGGAGCCATTGCCAGATGAGTGGCTTGATGGTATAGAATATCTTCATATTCCAACCCTAGACCATACCGCCCCAGATATAGAGAATATGGATAAGGCAGTAGAGTTCATAAGATCATCTATAACTGCTAGTAGAGCTGTTATGGTTCACTGTGCTGCTGGTAAGGGTAGAACTGGTACCATACTGGCAGCGTATATGATAAAGTATGAGGGGTTAAGTGCCATTGAGGCTATAAACAGGATAAGGAGCTTAAGACCAGGCTCTATCCAGAGCAGTAGTCAAGAGATGGCTCTAACCCTGTATGAGAGGTATGTTAGAGGTAGTGCTTCTTCTTCTTAGTTATTGTTGATTTATGACTCATCATCATCTACTCTGGCACTGACTCCGTAACGAGTCTGCCATCCTCTACCCTGATGAAGAGATACCTGTTATCCTTGAATATCAGGATGAGTTCGTTGTCCTTCTCCTCAACATCCATCAACTCCTGCCCTCTTACACCATCGTACTTTGCCATACCAGCAGAACATACTCCCTCCTTTTATATTTAGATTATCTCCAACCTAACCTCGTTGGATCTAGCAGTTATCATCTCAGGCTCAGCATACAGATGCCTACCCCATTCTACACTCACCTCAGCGAATATGCTGTGCTTCCCCTTACCAAGCATCGATGGCATGATCTCAATCCTCCTATGCACATCGAAGAGTAGTGATCTAGCCTCATCCTCATCTCTAGGCAGTATCGAGTCTTGATCAGCAACTATCATAACCCATACCTTCTTCTCTGGAGGGTATGGCTGCATTGTAGGATCTCTACTCCAGTATATCGATGCCTTCCTTACAAGTGTTATAGGTTCAACTACTACTATATCCCTAGCAAGTAGAGAACTTCTCCTCTTTATGCCTATAGCATACTTTATCCTGAACAGGTTATCATGGTGCTCATAGGCATCCAACCATCTCTCCTTGGTGAATACATCCCTTACATGACCATCAACGCTGAACTTAAGATCCAGCATGATAGGCTCATGCTCTCTAGCAATGGTTGGAGATGCATCAAGTATCACATCCCTTATCCTATTTATATTGCTCATTATGTGCAGGTGTTAAAGGATAGCGTTATTTTATTCATTTCTATTATATTGGATTCAACTTAATCACTAACTAACTAACTAGACACATTACTTGCATTTAGGCTGATCCTGCAGAAGGTATTTATCTTTGGTGAGGTTAAGAGTGTATGGTTGGTAATGGTTATGACTGAGGTAAGCCTAATAGAGAGGGATGAGAAGGGTGTAACCATCAAGGTCAAGGACGAGGATATCTCCATACTCAACATACTCCAGTATGAGATTGCCAAGCAAGAGGGTGTTGATGTAGTGGGGGTAGCACAGAGACACTATCTGATACCTGAGTATGAGTTCAGGGTTAGTATGAAGAGTAAGGATGAGGACCCATTAAACATGATATCGATAGCAGTAAGGAGATCTCTAGATAAGATAAGAGCGATGAAGGAAGAGGTAAGTAGCAAGGTTATTAGTAGTAGTAATAGTAGCAGTAGTAGATAACTGCACTTGTTGGTGATAACCATGCGCTTCTGCCCCAAATGCGGTATGCGTCTTGTGCAGGGTAAGGGTAGTGATGGCACTACACGCCTTACCTGCAGGAAGTGTGGCTATGATGAGATGGTTATAAATCCATCCACAAACACATCAAAGATGAAGGAGGAGAAGCCCCTTATACAGGTAGTTGGAGAGGAGGAAGGGGATATATCTGTGATGCCAACTATAAAGATCCCATGCCCAAAGTGTGGGCATGATACTGCTGTGTGGTGGATGCTCCAGACTAGGAGTGCTGATGAACCAACAACGCAGTTCTACAGGTGTGTAAAGTGTAACCATACATGGAGGCACTACGCCTAGCATAAGCCCATTTATATAAAGTTAGTAACAACAAAGAAGAGTAGAAATAACCTATCATCATGCTTGTGCTATATGTTATCAACAACCTACTAGGCTACTACTACTATTATTATTATTCCTGCTATCTATTGATCACCAAGAGTTAACAAAGATGATCATGGTTCTAGGTGTAAAGGTTTAATTCTAGTACCTTGGATGGTTTACACATGCTAATGGCAAGAAGCAAGAGCGCAGAGGAGTGGAAGGCAGTAGTCTCTGCAATAAGTACTATAGTAGAAGAGGCTACGTTTGAGGCTACAAGCGAGGGTATATCGTTCAGAGGTATGGATCCTAGCCATGTTGCACTCATAGATGTGCAGTTGCTCAACTCAGCATTCGAACACTACCTGTGTGATGGTAGCATAAGGTTCGCTGTTAGGGTAGATGAGTTCCTCAAACTACTTAAGAGAGCAGGCAAGGATGATAGTATAGAGATCAGTATAGGTAAGATAGTGGGGGTTGAAGGCAGAGAGGGTAGAGGAGAAGGCATAGAGGAGAAGGGTGAGGTTGCAGAAGGAAGGGAAGAGGAGGCTGTTGCTGTTACTAGCGCTGAGGAGAATCTGCTCTCCATAAAGATGGTTAGCAAGTATACTAGGCAGTACAAGATGAGGCTGATAGAGAGTACTTCCAGCTCAACACCATTACCAAAGATAAGCTTCAACACGAAGGTGGTTATGAAGATGGGTTCGTTCATAGAGGCATTGAAGGATGTAGAGATAGTCTCAGATTACATAACTATGAGGTGCAATGGTAATACACTACAGTTGATAGGTAAGGGGGATAGTGGAGATGCCATAATCACATTCAAGCAGGGCGATGAGGGGATAGAGGAGATGAATAGCAATGGTGAGAGCAGCGCTACATACAGTCTAGAGTACCTTGGAGGCGTAGTAAAGGCAGTGGATAATGCAGAGAGCGTTGTTATAGAGTATTCCACAAGGATGCCACTACGTTTGGAGTTCAAGATGCCCTACATGTGCAAGATATACTTCTACCTTGCCCCAAGGGTGGAGAGTTAATTAATTAGTTATTAATTAATTAACAGGTCAGCAGAAGATAGATAGATAGAGGGAGGAAGAAAGAAAGAAAGAGACAATATAAGAAGGTAAAGAATTTAAGCAGATTCCATCTAGCCTTAACGATCCCTTTGAAGCTTGTGATGAAGTTTGGGGGTAATGCTGTAGCAAGTGTAGAGCGAATAAGGCATGTAGCAAGGGATATAGTTGCCAAACATACAGCACTTGAGAGTATTGCATCTACTGATGGTGGCAGTCTAAATCAGATAGTGGTTGTGGTATCTGCCATCAAGGGTGTAACAGACGACCTCATCCAAGTATGCGATAGTATAATGATGGGAGAACGCTCAAAGGTTGATAGCATAATACACAACATAGAGGAGAAGCATAAGAGCATAGCATCAAATCTATGCAGTAACGAATCCTATACGAGAGAGTTATCTAGTATTATAGATGCGCTGATCAAGGAGATGAGTGATCTACTCAAGGGCATGATGCTACTCAACGAGGTTACTCCTAGATCAAGGGATTACATGCTCTCATTTGGGGAGAGGCTCATGGCACCAATGCTCTGCTACGCACTCAAGGATATAGGTGTCAAGGCTGAGCATCTGGCTGGCAAGGATGCTGGGATAGTCACTGACTCAAACTATGGCGATGCTAGGCCATTGATGGATACAACGAGGCTTAGGATAAGGCATAGGATAATGCCTATGCTTGAGCAGGGTATAGTGCCAGTAGTAACAGGGTTCATAGGCTCTGATCAGCATGGCAATATAACAACACTTGGCAGGGGAGGCTCTGACTACACAGCAACCATAATAGCATCATGCATAGATGCTGATGAGATAACGCTATGGACAGATGTTGATGGTTTGATGACTGCAGATCCAAAGATGGTCAAGGATGCACAGGTCTTGAGAGAGGTATCGTATGCAGAAGCGATGGAGATGGCACTGTTTGGTGCAAAGTACCTTCACCCTAGAGCATTGGAGCCTGTTCTTGACAAGGGCATACCTATAAGGATAAGGAATGTCTTCAACCCTGAGTGCCAAGGCACAACTATACTGAAGAACCCTACAGCATATCCAAGCAAGATAGTCAAGGCTGTTACAGCGATAAGGAATGTCTCGCTCATAGATGTTAGAGGGAGCAGTATGGTAGGCTCTCCAGGAACAGCAGGGAGGATATTCAACGTGCTTGGAGAGAATAGGATAAACATAATAATGATATCCCAAGGTCCATCAGAGTCAAGCATATCTATGGTTGTTAGGAAGAGCGATCTTGATAAGGCTGTCAATGCTCTTGAACTTAACCTTCTAGGCAGGTTGATCAAGGGCATAAATGTAACTGATGATGCTGCAATAATAGCAGTTGTTGGTGCAGGGATGAGAGGTACAAAGGGTGTTGCTGCTAGAGTATTCAGCGCAATTGCTAAGCAAGGCATAAACGTTATAATGATCGCTCAAGGTTCATCTGAACTTAATCTAGCGTTTGTTGTTGAGGATAGGTATGCTGAGGATGCTGTTAAAGCACTACATGATGAGTTTGAGTTGGATAAGATAAATCGGTAGAGCAGAAGGAGGAGGGTTGAGGTATATAACCAGACCATTGTTGTATGGCTAGTCCATAGCAACCTCTTCTTTCATCTGCTATCTCTCTATCATTGCATCTCATAAATCTACTGTTTGATGCTACAACTAACTGGATGCTCAATCATTTAGGATAGATTCTTAGTATCATTCCTGCCTTTGTTAACCTAGATATTTATACAGGGCTAATCCATCAATCCCTACCTATGGATATAGAATCTAGGCTTGAGTTGATAGCAAGGGAGCCTACTGAGGAGATAGTTACGCTTGAAGAACTAAGATCATTGCTAGAGACAGATGCAAGGCCTAAACACTACATAGGGCTTGAGATCTCTGGTCTACTGCACCTTGGGAGTCTAGTGCTTACAGGGTTCAAGATAAATGATATGATAAAGGCTGGGGTTGAGTGTACTGTATTCCTTGCTGACTGGCACACATTCATAAACGATAAACTTCAGGGAGACTGGGATGTAATAAGGAAGGTATCAAGGTACTACGAGGATGCATTCAAGTTCTTCTGCCCTGGCATAAACGTTGTTATGGGCTCTGAACTATACAGTAGTTACAGCAGTTATTGGGATGATCTTATAAGGTTCAGCAAACAGATAACTCTGCCTAGGATAATGCGCTCCCTAACCATAATGGGGAGGAGCGAGAAGGATAGACTCGATTTTGCACAACTTGTATATCCTGTTATGCAGGCAGTTGATATACATGCTCTAGCAGTTGATATTGCCCATGCTGGTATAGATCAGAGGAAGGTGCATATGCTTGCTAGGGATATCTTCCCCAAGATGGGATGGAAGGTTCCAGTTGCTGTACACCATCATCTATTGCCAGGGTTAGGGGAGCCTGTAAGCCTTGGGCTAGAGGATGATTCAAGCATGGATGTTAAGGTATCGAGCAAGATGAGCAAGTCAAAGCCTCATACAAGCATATTCGTGCATGATGATGAGCATATAATAAGGGAGAAGATGAGGAAGGCATGGTGCCCAGAGAGCATAGATGGCAATCCTGTGCTTGAGATTGCCAGATACATAATCTTCCATGAGTTCAAGGAGTTTACAGTTGAGAGACCAGCAAAGTATGGAGGGAGCATTACATTTGCAAGTTACAAAGAGTTGGAAGAGGCATATGTTAGCAGGAGATTGCATGCTCTAGACTTGA
>JACAFJ010000003.1 GCA_013538675.1 Candidatus Nitrosocaldus tengchongensis | reverse complement strand
GATAGCAACGCTTTGGTTCAATGATACTACTGTTACTGTTACTGTTGCTGTTGTTATCACCTTCCTTTAACAACCCATACCTCTTCAGTACTATTTCCCTCTGATCTGAGTTTGCTAAATGTATGTATCTATTCCTTATGGGAGAACCCTTCCTCCAGTTCCCATACATTTCTGTAATGGAAGAACCATACTCCTTCTCCACATGTGTTAATGCTGTATGCCTTATCAGATATAGCCATACCCTCTTCCTTATCCCTGCTACTTCTGCTAATCTCTTCAGGAATGCTCTTAGCCTATCGTATGATACTCTATATTCACCTTGCTTCTTATTCTTCTGCTTACTATACCATAAATACGCATTAGGATCTTCCTTTAGAGGGTGTTGCTCATACCATTCCCTTAATGCATTGTAAGAGAGTACAAGGGTTAATGTCTTAACACCAGTCTTCCCTTCTGTTGTTATCTCTGCATAACCCTCATAGAACCTTAGATTGCCTACCTTCATGTTTAGTAACTCACTAGGTCTAGCAGCAAACTCATACATAACGTATAGTAATGCTCTATCCCTTGCTGGGTATCTGCTTACCTTAGGTACTGCCTCTACCATTTTAAGGAACTCCTCTCTTGTAAGAAGATCAGTTGCTCTTACCTTATCCTCCTTCATTGCTCTCCTGTTGTAGCGGTCTGGCTTTATATGAGCAACCTCCTTACAGTAGTTACCCTCTCCTTCTGCTATCTCTTTATGCTTAGCGTAATGGACTAACCTCTTCAATGTTCGTAATGCTATTGCTATTGTAGTATTACCCCAACCCTTACCATTGACTATAACACCTGCTATCCTATCTATATCCTCCCTGCTTGTTAGATCTTCTAACCTAACGTTAAGTTCAGCCATTATCTTCAGTATCTCGTATGAGAACTGTACGTATGATATAACCCTCCCTATCTTTATGCCAGATATAAGCAAAGCATTGACAAAGCCCTTCACTACCTCCTTATCCCTATCTGCTATCCTCTTATCCTCCTCTATCCTCCTTATATGGTAGAGGAAGCGGGTATGGTAACCATGGATATCTTCTCCTGTACCTTTTGTTGCTCTTGCTATTGTTGTTGTTATGTTACTATCGATACTACTGATACTACTACCACCACTATTGCTATTATCATTCCTTCTAGATCTTACATTATCTCCCCTACCCTTCCTGTAATTCTCTCCTGCGTGAGTATTGTACGCACCCATACCAATTAATAATTATGCCGGGGGCGGGATTCGAGCCCGCGACCTCCAGATTATGAGTCTTGCCCCTCTTGTGGAGGTCTGGCGCTCTAACCAGGCTAAGCTCTCAGGCCTATTCGCTCTTCTATCTACTCTGCTCAGTACCCCGGCTTCTCCCGGCATGTAGAGGTTGTAGAAAGCATTTAATTTACTTTATTATTGAATATGCACCAACCAAATGCCTAAATCAAAGGTTTATCCATCCTTACATACATACATCTAAATAACTACTAGCTCTTATCATTCTTACCATACGCCTTTAGCATAGCATCCCATCTAGCATTGCTATGCTTCACCCATTGGAACTTCCTCTGTAGCGATGCTGTATATATGCTAGCCCAATCTATGCCAACGTATCTGCACCATGCATAGAAGAGCCTAGGATCTATGTAGTTCCTTAGGGATGTTGCTAGGTTGTAATCCCTGCACTGCTTTGCAAGTTCTATCTGGAGCCTCAACTTCTCTATCCTCTCCTTCAGCCTCTCCTCCTGCTTCTTAGTCTTCACCTCCTTACCCATCAACTCCTTTATCCTCTCCTCCTTCTTCCTCAGCGACTCCTCGAAGTTCTTCGGCACTGCTCTCTTGTGATTGCATGTTATCGCTGCTTGAAGGTTGGCCATCTTCGCATGGTATATCTTGATGTAATCACCCTCCTCCTCTCCATTTATCTTACCATCAACGCTCAGCAGGTAATCCTTCACAACATCTGTAGCAAGGTAGGTTCTGAATGCCTTTGCTGTTAACCCATCCATTATGCTACTCAGGAACTTGTTCACATGCCTGGATGTTATCCCAGCAAATATCTCCTCCCCTTCCTTCTTATCTGCTATGAACTCCTCAAGGTTGCTATACGCTACCTCATCCATTGCATTCTCTACAGTTATGCTCTTCTGCCATCTAACTGAATCCTTGCCTAGGAAGTCGAACTCTATGCTCTTACCATTGCCATTGCTATTGAACCTGATATGCTCAACCCTTAGAGTACTTGCACCAACGGTATCTGCCTCATCGGCATCCTTTTCATCCCCAACCCTCATCGCTAGCCTGTAGATGAGGTAGCATACAGTTGCTACCTTCCTCCTCTTCTCATCCCTAGCCTTCATCTCCCTCTCTACCCTTGCTATAACCTTGCCTATCTGCTTCGCTAACCTCATTGCGGTATCGTACTTTGCCTTGTCCCTCTCCTGCCTTATCCTTGAAGAGTCTGCTAGCCATACATACTTCTCCTTCCCTGTCAACTTGTCTATCCACTTTGCAAGCCATATTGAGTCATGATCATGCACTATTGCCTTCCAGTTTGCTTCAGGTACTGGTGCATCCTCACCCAGGTTAAGGATCACATCGCTAGCCTCAACCCTTGGCTTCCACCTGCCTCGAAGGGGATGCTCACCTCTACCCATGAATATACCTGGAGGCTCTACTACCCAGTTCGCTACCTCATACCTCTCGCCATCAAGTATAGCATAGCCGTATATGGACTTCAGATGCTCCCTGAGCCTCTTCCTCTCATTAGCAAGTTTCTTCTTTGTCTCCTTATCCATAAGGCTCTTCACCTCCTTCTCCCTATCCACGTAAGCATAAACCTCGCTGAAGTCTATATCCTCCATTCTAGCATCTCTATACTGCTCAGGGAAGAGTCTGAGAAAGTCCGTTAAGAAGTTGAGCAGGAATACGGGATCCTTAACATACTGGGTATCCTTCTTCTTTGCAAATGCATAGGCCATCTCCTCCTGCTCAGACGTGAGCCTTATCATCTCACCCCTTATCCTTATGCTAAGCCCTTTAGGCTCGTAGGGGGGAGGTAGTGCTACACCATTATGCTGTAGTTGCCTCCACTTCATCCTCCAAATCTTATACCTTGTACTATAATATAAGTGCAGTTAAGTCTAGCCATATAATTATCTTGCATATACCCTCCATCCATGATCAATATGCTTTGTAGAGGCATGACTCTAGAGCCTCCTTGAGCATAGGCACTGTATCCAATGATGAGATCTCTCCAGGCCTTATCCAGAGGTATGAGTCATGCTCCCAGTCAAGCCTTACCTCATCGCTACTTGATTCGAAGAGGTATGGGTGCACAATCCATATGGTAGCATTATTCTCATCCACAACCTCTACTGCTCTTCCAGTGCTTACAAGCCTGAGATCTGCTCTAGTGATACCAGTCTCCTCCTCTATCTCTCTGTATGCCCTCTCTAGAGCATCCTCGCCATGCTCTATGTAGCCTGAGATCCCAGCCCACTTGTGCTTCATGGTCTTAACCCTGCTACTCCTCCTCAGGATGAGTATCCTATCCTTATGCATTACAAAGGAGGTTACAACATGCACCTTCCTCATCCAACATCATCCATCCTCATCCTCATCCTCATACATTTTATCTCATGCTAATCTTTACTGCTAATCTCCTTCAGCACCCTGTACATGAGCCTGTATGAACCCTCTATATCTGTGCATGCTGCTATCTTATGCTTTACCTTGCTATAGATACTCTCAAGGGCATTCCTATCCCTAGCATCTATACAGGAAAGGAGATGTTCATTACCTGCTATGAACATCTTGAGATAGTACTTAACAGATCTGTTCATGAGTAGAGATGAGAATAGCCTTGGATCATCGTTCAGTATTCCTTCGAATATGAGTGATTGCAGTGTGAATGTGCTTCCTGCAAGTTCCTTGCACAATGCTATATCCTTGCACTCAAGTAGATCAGCAAACGCTATGTTCATTGCATATACCATGCCTAGGACTAGAGCCATTGCTCTATCATGCTCATCTGCATCATCAACCCTGATAAGTGTAGCGTTAGGGAGTATCTTCCTTGCAATGCTCTCTTCCTCCCCTCCATCTATAACAGGGATGAGTACGAACCTGTTGGATGCGTTGATATCAGCACCAGGACCAAAGAGAGGATGCAAGGAGAGTGGTTTTACTCCATACCTCTCTGCAGCATCCTTCAATGCTCTATGCACATCATGCTTGAGCGAGGATATCTCAACGAGTATGGAGCCTCTGTGCATGTACCTTGCTATTCTGTATATAGCCTTTGGCATCATATCCATAGGGAGAGAGAGCATGACTAGGTCTGAGTTGCTGAGGATTACAGTGGGTGATGATGATGGTGATGCTCTACTATTACTCTTACCATGCTTAACATCAAGCAACGATGAGTTGACTATGGTTATCCTTCCCCCTCTCCCCTCAAGCATTGATGGTAAAGATTGTAGAGCATCCGCATCTATATCGTTGATGTATATGCTATGCTCCTTCATGTAGAAGTACCTAGTGAACCATGAGCCCATCCTACCTGCTGCGCCTATTATAGTTATACGCATCATGAACTACCCCAAAGCAGATTATCTGATTGCATGCCTTCTTCTCTCTTCACTCCTTCCTACTGCTAACCTTCTCAAGCACATCCTTGATAGTATCAAGCCCTTTGCTAAGAAGCCTCTCATCAACTCCAGTAGATATCCTTATGAACCTATCATAGCAGGAGCCAAACCCATTACCTGGAGCAACTGCAACACCGCTCTCAAGTAGTGTATCTATTAACCTCTTCATGTTACACTCCACATCAATCCTTGCAAAGACGTACATTGCTCCATCTGGCCTGTAGAATGATACTGGCATATCCAGGAGCCTTCTGCATATAAGATCAAGCCTTGACTTTATTATCATAGCATTACTCTTAACATCATCTATGCTGGAGAGTGCAGCAAGTGCTGAGTACTGTATAGGCTCAGCAACGCATGTAAGCATCATGCTCTGCAACCTACTCATCCCCTCTACAATCTGTCTTGATGCAGTAGCAGTATACCCTATCCTGAAGCCAGTCATCGATGGACCCTTTGAGAATGATGATACCATTATAGTGTTGCTATCATCCTTGTATGATAGGATGCTTCTGAACTCTTTAAATGCAAGATCAGCATATACCTCATCGCTCAGTATCATGATGTCTTTGCTCCTTGCAATATCAACTACTACATCTAGAGTATCCTTGTCTATGATCTTCCCAGTAGGGTTGTTGGGATAGTTAATGATGATCATCCTTACATTGGAATTTATTATACTCTTCAACATCCCAACATCCATGTCCCATCCATCATCAAGGCTAGTACTCAACCTCCTTACCTTTACGCCTATGAACTCAGCAATATCGATGTATGCTGGCCATGCTGGCTCTACAATCACAACCTCATCCCCTGGCCTTAGCGATGCAAGCATTGCAAGGTATACTGCAAACCTCCCCCCAGGAGTAACTATTACCTCATCCTTGCTGAGCGATGCATTGTATCTAGCATTGAGCATATCTGCTATTGCAGCCCTCAACTCCTCTATACCCTTGCTCTCAGTGTAATGGTACTTTCCTCTATCCAATGCATCTATGAGTGCCTGCCTAACCCTGGACGGGATACTAAGTCTTGGTTCTCCTATCTCCATGTGTATGATCTCTCTTCCAGTGCGCTCAAGCATCCTTGCTTTAGAGAATACATCCACTGGCCTTATCCTTGATGCATTTCTACCTGAATCATCGCTAGCAGCAGTAGTGACTCCATCATCTACTCCTCCTCCCTCCCCTCCTCTCCCCATCTCTTCATACATAGCCTCCTGCACCCTTGTTGACTCTGCAAATAACAGGTTGAGTATCCTGTTAACGAAGCTCCTATCAAGGGATAGGGTATCACACATACCCAGTATATGGCTCCTCAACTCATCCTCTGCCTTTGCATCAACTATGCTGAGACCATGCCTCCTCTTCACCATGCCTATCCTCCTTGCAACTTCTAACCTCCTGCTCAGTAACCTAACCAGATCCTCTGTTAGGCTCCTTATATCTGCCCTAAGCTCATCAAGTTCATTGCTCATTTACATCACTAACTACTACTAGCCCTCAATACTGGCTTTATCATACCAGCCCTTATAGCATGGTCAGCAAGGATGAATGCAACCATTGCTTCTACAACTGGTACTGCTCTAGGTACTACGCATGGATCATGCCTTCCTGCAACAACTATCTCTGTACCCTGCATACTCTCAAGATCTACAGTACTTTGGGTCTTTGCTATAGATGATGCTGGCTTGAATGCAACCCTTAGCATTAATGGCATACCATTGCTTAACCCTCCAAGTATGCCACCAGCATTATTGCTGAGAGTAACAACCTTACCATCCTTTATAGTGTAGGGGTCGTTATTCTCAGAGCCTCTCATCCTTGAGCCATTGAATCCAGATCCAAACTCGACGCCCTTCACTGCTGGTATGGAGAATAACGCTCTGCTAAGATCAGACTCTAATGCACCAAATATCGGTTCGCCTAACCCTATGGGCATGTTCAATGCAATACACTCTACAACTCCACCAAGGGAGTCACCATCATGCCTAGCCTTGATTATCGCTTCCATCATAAGTTCAGCAGTGTTTGGATCTGGACATCTAACATCGTTGCTGTATCTTAACCTCTTTGCATCTATGGCTAGGCTTGAGTCCATCTTTATACCCCCTATCTCTAGAGTATATGCTATTACCTCTATTCCAAGTGTATAGGCTAATAACTTCTCAGCCAACGCTCCTGCCATGACCAATGCTGCAGTCAACCTTCCAGAGAACCTTCCTCCCCCCCTGTAATCGTTGTACCCAGCATACTTGACATACGCAGGGTAATCTGCATGCCCTGGCCTAGGCTTTAACCTGATCTGCTCATATGCTCTAGAGTCCTGATCTTTATTCCAGATGATCATGCATATAGGCGCACCAGTGGTGTAGCCATTGAACACTCCAGAGAGTATCTCAACCCTATCCTCCTCCTTCCTCTGGGTAGTAACTATGGACTGCCCAGGCCTCCTAAGATCCAACTTCCTCTGTATATCCTCTTCCTTTAAAGGGAGGCCAACAGGGCAGCCATCCACTATGGCTCCTACACATCTACCATGGCTCTCTCCAAATGTGAGCATGGTGAGACGCTCCCCTAGCATGTTACCAAGCATATGCAAGGCTTATCTATATAGAGACATATATCTTTTAAAATCATCCTGCTGTACATTTAAAAGTAGTATGGATAAAGCAAGGGCATGCTATTTAGGTGCAGATCAAACAATATAGTAAAGATAGATGATGATGGCTACATCATAATCTTCGATGATTTTCATAATGTTGAACTTGCAGAGAAGGCAGATATGATATTTGCCGATCCTCCATTTGGCATAGACTTCAAGGCAAACATGGCAACATATAACAGGAGCCCAGATGCACTATCGTACGTTGAGGTTCCAAGCAAGGAGTATCCAGCATTCATAAGGAGCCTTGTGGATTGGTGCTATAAGAATCTTAAGGATGATGGTAGCATGTGGCTAGTCTCAGGCTGGAATAACTTGAGGTATGTGCTTGATGCTGTTAATGGTGCAGGGTTCATAACACTAAACCATGTTATATGGAAGTACCAGTTTGGTGTATTCACAAGGAGAAGGTTTGTAACCTCTCACTACCATCTCCTGTTACTTGTAAAGGATGAGGATAGATATACATTCAACAAGCCAGAGCACTACGCTGAGGATGTATGGATCATAAAGAGGCCTTACCATCATGGTGAGGCTACTGCTGGCAATGAACTTCCAGATGAGCTGGTTGAGAGATGCATATATACATCATCTAACAAGGGCGAACTTGTTGTTGATCCAGTGCTTGGCTCTGGAACAACCATCAAGGCATGCAGGAAGATGGGTAGAAGGTGTATAGGGATAGAGATCAACTCTGCACTAGAAGCAAGGATAAGGAGGAAACTTACTTGCCTTGCATAACTAACTCTGCAAATGATGAAAATACGGGGTTACATGGTGTAAATCAGTTAGTTAACCAAGCAGTTAATCTACAATCCTTACATCAGCACCTATCCTTGCAAGATCATCTAGGAACGATGGGTAGGATACATCAACGCTGCTTAGCCCTCTAACTATTGAGCGTTCAGTGAGCATGGATGCTATGCAGAGTACCATGAACAGTCTGTGATCATCATATGATTCAAGTAAAGCATTACTGAGGGTCTTTGGAGGTGTTATCATAAGCCCATCATCCAACTCTTTTACAACAGCCCCAAACTTGCTCAACTCCCTAGCAAGGTTCGCTATCCTATCAGTCTCCTTGAACCTTGCATGTGCTACCCCTCTTATCTCAACTCTTCCCTTGCTCTTCAATGCTAGTATAGCAACGACTGGCAAGAGGTCTGGAGTATCAGCAAGGTTGAATACTCCACCATCAAGCATGCTCTCCTCAACATGCGCCATGCCTCTTCCAGTATCAACATGTATCCTTGCACCCATATCCCTTAGTATATCGATTATCTTAGAGTCTCCCTGTGGCAGTGCAAAGTCTAGACCCTCAACCCTCACACTTCCACCAGCAAGGACACCAGCAGCAAGAATTATTGCAGCACTAGAAAAGTCCCCTGGCACAGTAAAGTTAGCATGCTTGTACTCCTGCCTTGCTATGCTATAGTGCTTATACTCATCATTATCAACAACTACTGAGAACTTCCTCATCACTGCTATGGTTGAGTCTATGTACGGTTTTGATACCTGCTCTCCTTTGATGCTCAACTCAACATCATGCCTTGCATATACAGATGGTATAAGCAGGGCAGAGATGAACTGGCTGGATATGCCTCCAGTTATCCTTGCATGCCCTCCCTCAATACCATTCCCATTTACTAGTAGAGGGGGTGTACCATCTGCAAGCGACCTGCAGTGTACTCCTAATTGCCTTAACGCATCAAGCAGAGGCTGCATAGGCCTCCTATTAAGGCTAGAGTCACCATAGAGTATCGTACTTCCTTCCTTGACCAGTGTTGATACTGCTGCAAGCATCCTTATGGTTGTGCCAGAGTTCTCTGCATCTATCTCCCTGTAGCCAAGTGTGAACTCCCTCCTGCCATGAACTATGAGCATCCTGCCCTTCCTACTGCTTCCTTCATCACTACTGCCAACTTCTATGTACGAACCAAGTACCCTGCATCCATGTATTGTAGCATTTGTATCCCTAGCAAGGAGTGCATTCCTAACTATGGATGGTCTGCCATCATCTACAAGGGAAGAGATCACAACTGCCCTATGCGTATAGCTCTTGCTTGGAGGGCATACAATGCTACCATCTATCCTTGAATGCCTAACCTCAACACTATCCATCCTCAACCATGCTCACTCTTGCCTTCTCATTACTTGCCCTACTCCTTATAACCTCTCCGTAGTTCTGCCACACAGATGCTATATCTTTAGCCTTGCTCTCGCTATCAGTTATTGCAGCAACTGCAGGACCATTACCACTGATCCCTGCTGCTAATGCACCATGCTCAAGCGCATCCATGACAAGATCGTATGGGATAGATAGTAGGGATGAGACTAGCAGACCATTAAGTATCATAGCATCCCAGTACCTTCCATCCTCTGCTAGCCTAATAGCATGGTTGAAGTGCTCTGCAAGTAGAGGCTGCCTGAGCCTCATAGGATCACTCCTCCTCACTCCCATAGGTAGAAGTATCACAACATTAACCCTCTCATCAACCTTCTCATGCTTGAGTATCCTCCTAGCATGGTTATCTGTAACGAATATGCCACCAAAGTAGCATGCGCATGCATCATCGAATGCTCCAGTTATGCTAACCTTGCTCTCTATAGATGCTGAGACGGCAGCATCTATAACCTGAATGTCTCTAGCAGTTATCCCATTATCATTGTTAACTGCATCATCATACGCATCAGCATTGATTAGTCTATAACAGGCAAGTGCTATAGCATTGGATACAGCACTTGAACTCTTGAGGCCATAACCCATGGGTATCCTTGACCTTATCTCTATAGCAATATCCTTACGCTTTAGCGTATCATCTGGTATTATCCTCTTGATTATGTTATGGATGAAGTTTGCATCACCTGTATTTGCTATCACTTTACCATCTCCCTCCCCCATCCTTACAGTCACATTAACCCCTAACCCTATACCAAGGGTTGAACCCTTTCCAGTTGGTATAGCATTAACTATGGATAATGCACCATGCATCTTTACCATTGCAATGCTGGCCTTCCTACCATTACCCATACTTATGCCCATGCCCATATCCATATCAACCAGCAACCTTGAGCATGCTAAGCACTGCACTGCTCATAACATCCCTAGGTGCATCAATACCAAGCCATATATCAAGTGCCTTTGCACCTTGCTCTACAAGCATCTCATAGCCATGGATCACCATAGCATTGGCCTTGATTGCATTCCTTATCAACCTAGTCTCCATAGGCCTGTAGACAAGATCGTATACAATGCTCCTGCTATCTATATCACTGCTATCAAGTATGCTAACATCCTCATACCCATGGTAGCCATGCATGCCTAGAGGGGTAGCATTGACTATTAGATTGCATCGATTGGAGTACATCTTAGCATGCTCTAGTTGCACTACCCTGCATTCTATTCCAGCACTAACTGCCATACTAGAAAGGGCTCTTACCTTCCCATCATCAACCCTCCTGCTAGCAATTATTACCTCACCAACATGCTCATCAATTAACGCTACCAACACTGCCCTAGCAGCGCCACCAGCCCCTATGATCATAGCACCCTTGCCACTTAATTCTACACCCCTCCTCCTCAATGGCTGGATGAAGCCATACACATCTGTATTGTAACCCTTCAGCATTGAACCATCAACCTTCACAGTGTTAACTGCATTAACCCTCCTGCATAGAGGGTCAAGGCGATCGAGCATATCCATTATCCTTATCTTGTGCGGTATGGTTACATTGAAGCCTAATGCCTTGCTCCTGAGCATCTCAACTGTACTGCTCAATTCATGCTCCTTAACCTTAATAGCAATGTATCTATAACCAAGCCCTAGAGAAGAGAATACAGCGTTGTGCATTGCTGGGGATAGAGAGTGTTCTATAGGGTCCCCAATAACACAGAAGATCTTACCATCATTGTTGCTACTGATGCTACTGCTACTGTTCATAGCAGCACTACTACTACTACCATTGCTACCTTTATCGTAATGCTCATTCATGTAACATGCTGGATGGGATCGACTCACCATTCTCATCTCATCTATACATGCATGCCATGTAATACAGAGCCTATAAGCCCTGCTACCATATTTATGGTACCTTTATCATTCCTTATGTTCCCTGCATAGCCCTTCTCATGTATGATCCTATAGACCTTTCTCATCTGATCTAGTGTGAGTTGAGATGGTGCTAGAGGTTCGTCTAGAGCAGCATATGTGAATGGTGCACCCAGCATAGTGCATAGCACTCTTGATGCTAGTCCATGCTCTCCCATGCAGAATGCTACTAGCCTGATATCACCATTGCCCTTGACCACATCGTAGAGTGAGAGTATGCTCTCATTATCCTCTATGCTCTCTGCCATTGTTACTATCTTCACACTCTTGCTATACTTTAACATCCCATCCATTATCCCAGCAAGTCTATCCCTGCTTGGTGTATGCTTAAAGTCATGGTATGATATGAGGAGATCACAGTTAAGTGCCCTCAGATGATCATACAGTTCTTCATCCCTATCTATAGTCTTGTACTCAACATCCAGCAGCATCGGTCTGAACGATGCTAGCCTCTTCAGTACCATCAGCCTATCAACCTCGCTTCCATTGAAGACTCCACCCTCATCCCTGCTCCTGCAAGTGAAGACCATCCTATCCCTATGCTTCATAACAGCATCAAGCAGATCGCTTATAGCATCCTTGCTTGAGTAATCGAACCTAACCTCTACTATGTCAGAGCCTTCATCGAACGCCCTTACAACATCTAGTGCAAGGCTCCTGCTATCCCTTGCTGGTATGCTTGTACATATCTTGCTGTTCATGCTCATCATATACTATCACTACCACCACCATCATCATACAATTCATAAAATATAGCATATCATATAGAGGGTAGATATGTGGTTCAATATATTAAGGAAATGCAGGAGTGTTGTATTCTGATCACTTCTCAAGGATGAACTCATCAACCTCTATGCCGAAGTGCCTACCCCTACTACCCCTCGCATACACAAGCACCTCATCCCCAGCCTTGAGATCTGTAACTGCTATAAGCCTAGCATCCTTGCCTATGAACCTTATGGTCTCTGCATTCTGCACTATTATGCTCCCCTCCTCCATAATGCCATCTAGATCAACTTCAGCCTTAACAAGCCTCATAGGCCTAGTCTCTATCTTAACCCTTCCTACAACTGCATTCCTAGCCTTCCCATCCTTATCAACTATGAGCACCTCATCCCCAGCCTCGATCTCTGAGAGGTACTTTGTTCTTCCATCTGGCATCAGCGTATAGCAGTGTACTGCTCCAGCATTCACCCTGAACGGTCTCGGGGATGTGAACTCAGAGCCTATAACCTCATTGTGCATGAGGAACATGAAGTTTGCCCTACTGCCTATAAGCATACCCTCTCCAACCTTGAGCATGGATGCTGTATCTATGCATGCTCTCTCTCCAATACCAGAGTCCCTAACCTCCCTAACCACTGCGTACCTTAGCCTGAACTCCTTACTCTGCATGTAAACAAGGCTTTGCTTAACAACTGCTATATCACTAGCCTCTAGTACAACACCATCAACCCCAAGTTGGAGCACGTTAAGCAGTGTCCTAACCTCACCAGCATCCCTTGCATATGCAAGTATCTTAGTGCTCATGCCTTGTAACTTTGCTATTATATTCTCTAGGGGTATTATCTTCCAGTCATCAGCATCAACAAGCACGAAATCAGCGCCATGCATCGCAGCAGCAACTATTGCATCCTCATCGCTCCTGCCCTTCACCTTGATGAACAGTCCAGCACTCTTGCCATTGCCCTTTGCCCTTATAAGATCATCCATACTTGAGCATACCTGCATACCAGCATCATTACTAGCATACACTGTTATGAAGCCATCAAGGGATAAGGAGGAGGAAGAGGATGGATCTATGTAGATGTATTTTATACCCTCATCCCTAAGTTGGGATAGGAATTGCTCTATCTTAGAGCTTACAGGCTTAACTATTAGATACTTGCCTTTGCTAATCTGTTTATCTTGCATGCTTACTCACCAATCTCCTTCAATGCATCCTTAACACTTGAATTCTCAAATATTATGCTTGCTAGAGCCCTTATCATGGCTGGAGGATTCCTATGCTGAAATATGTTCCTTCCAAATGTTACACCTGCTGCTCCAGCCTCCATAGCACCTTTTGTCATCTCTAACACTTCCTCATCACTACTTGCCTTTGGTCCTCCTGCTATGACTATGGGTACAGGGCACCCCTTGACTACCATCTTGAAGCTGTCAGGATCCCCAGTGTATACAGTCTTCACTATATCTGCACCAGCCTCTGCACCAATCCTTGCTGTATGTGCAACAACCCCTGGATCATGTGGGTTCTTTATATTCTCGCCCCTAGGGTACATCATAGCTACGAATGGCATATTCCACTCTATGCACTCACTTGCTACATGCCCTAGTTTGATGAGCATCTCAGGCTCCTCCTTTGAGCCTATGTTTATGTGCACAGATACGCCATCTGCACCAAGCCTAACAGCATCCTCAACTCTACCCATCAGCACCTTCCTGTTTGGTGCAGGGCCTAGGCTAGTACTACCTGAGAGATGGACTATTACACCAACCCTACTTGGCCTAGGCATGCTCCTAAGTATGCCCTTGTTGACAAGCACACTTGTAAGCCCAGAATCCTCACACATGTATATCATTCTATGGATATCATCTATCCCTGCTATTGGGCCAGAGGAGATGCCATGATCCATTGGTATACAGAGCATCTTCCCATCCCTGAGTATCCTGCTTAGCCTAACCTCTCTCCCAGTAACCATATGGAAGAAAGAAAATGAACCTATTTAAAAAAGTTGTTAAAGCTCAAAAGTATTAGCGTCTGTTGTGTTGAGTTATGATTAGTCTATCCACATACGCTGTAACCTAAGCTACAATCTCTGCGGTTGCAAACCTGTTTGCAACGTTGGATATCCTTATCTTGTACTCCTTACCTATCTCTGCGCCATGCACAAATATCACAAACCCCTTGATCCTTGCAACACCATCTCCCTTCCTGCTCATCTCATCTATCCTTACTGTGTACTCTTGTCCCTTCTCGACTGGCTTAGGTCTTATATCGAAGCCTGTATTTCTTTTCGTACGTTACACCTCCTACTCATCTTCTAGAGACCTAAATATAAATTAATAGATATTGGATGATGTGTGTAATGAGGTGAAAAGGTTACTAGCACATTGGTTATATGTTGATGCTGAGGTTGATGCTGGTTACTGCAATGTATATATGGTAAACGTTAAATATGATATAATGCTTGTGCATGCCATATGAGTAGTGAAGTAAGCCAGGATGTAAAGACCATAGATGTTAGAGGCTTATTCTGCCCAGAACCAGTCTTCAGAACAAAGATTGCAATGGAGAGGCTCTCCGTTGGTAGCATGCTTAAGGTTATTGCTGATGATCCTGATGCTGAAGAGGATATAAAGAGATGGGTTCAAAGAACTGGTCATGAGCTTGTAAGCCTAAGCAAGGAAGGAGGTAACCTGATCTTCCTTATAAGGAAGAAGTGATAAGAGCAGGAGTAAAGAATGAATAAATTAATGAATGAGAGAGGGGAGGAATGATATGAGGGTATTAACACCAGAACTCCTGAATAAGATAGGGAATACACCATTGATAGAGTTGAGATCGTTCTCAAGTAACAGGGTAAGGATACTTGCAAAGTTGGAGTGGTTCAACCCCTTCGGCTCTGTTAAGGATAGGGCAGCATACTGGATGTTCAAGGATGCAGAGGGCAAAGGCCTGATAGCAAGAGGAAGGCATGTTATAATAGAGCCAACATCTGGCAACACTGGCATAGCACTTGCAGGGATAGCAAGGCTCTTAGGCTATGAGGTTGAGATAGTTATACCTGAGAAGGTTAGTGAGGAGACAAAGAGCATACTTAGATCATTAGGAGCAAACCTTTACGAGACATCAGATGATCTCTGCCCTAGGGTTGGTGTTGGTACTGATCAGAGCATCTCTCTAGCAAAGGCTATAGCAAGGGCAAGGCCAGACAAGTACTACATGCCCAACCAGTATGAGAACGATGCCAACTTCCTTGCACACTATGAGGGTACTGGTCCTGAGATATGGATGCAGACGAATGGTATGGTAACGCACTTTGTAGCAGGGGTTGGTACTGGAGGCACTATAACTGGTGTAGGGCTATACTTGAAGGAGAGGAACAAGGCCATACAGGTTATAGCAGTTCAGCCCCAGAGGCAGCATCTAATCCAAGGGCTCAGGAACTTTGAAGAGTCTAATGTACCAACACTCTTCGAGCGTAGAGCAAATGTTGTTGATGAGTGGCATACGATAACTAACGAGGAGTCATTCAAGATGGTTAGAGAATTGTATGAGAGGGAGAGGCTTCTAGTAGGACCATCATCTGGCTGTGCAATGGCTGCAGCATGTAAGGTTAAGGAGATGATAGAGTCTGCACCAGTAATAGAGGGGGATGGTGATGGTAAAGGTAGAGAGAAGATAATAGTTGTGATATTTGCAGATAATGGTAGAAAGTTCAGAAGCCTATATGCCCAGCAGGGTGTATTCAGCAATGAAGAGTTTGATGATGCATTAAGGAATGCTGTTATGCTTGGCGAATCGTTCTTTTAATTGATTTATTACATACATATATTATTACACATAAATAAAATGATACATTGAATAACCATTGATTAATAATATAGTATAATGAGAAGTCGTTAGTTATTTGTTATAGTGATACTTCTCAGCAAGGTATCTCTCAACATCTAGTGCAGCCATGCATCCAAACCCAGCAGCGGTTACAGCCTGCCTATACACTGGGTCATGCACATCCCCAGCAACGAATACACCCTCTATATTGCTCTTTGTATGATCCCTAACCCTTATGTAGCCATACTCATCCATATCTATCTGGCCCTTGAATATCTGCGTGTTAGGCTCATGCCCTATAGCAACGAATACTCCTCCGCACTTCAATTCGTATTGCTTATCATTTCTGATATCCCTTATGAGTACAGCGTTAACCTTCCTATCCCCAAGTATATCCTCAACGATAGAGTTCCACACAAAGCTTATCTTTGGGTTTGTGAATGCCCTATCCTGCAGTATCTTGCTTGCCCTTAACCTATCCCTCCTATGTACTATCTGAACCCTGTTTGCAAACTTTGTTAGGAAGAGCGCCTCCTCAACTGCACTATCCCCTCCTCCTACTACAACCAGATCCTCGCCCTTGAAGAATGGACCATCGCATGTTGCACAGTACGATACACCTTTGCCTGCAAACCTCTCTTCACTCTTGAGTCCTAACTTCCTTGGAGATGCTCCAGTAGCAATTATAACGGCATCTGCCTCAAACCTCTTATCTACAGTATTTATTATGAATGGATTGTGCATGAAATCAACGCTTGTAGCAACATCATCCAGCATAGTTGCTCCAAACCTTTCTGCCTGAGCACGCATATTCATCATCAACTCTGGTCCAAATATACCATGAGGGAAGCCTGGGAAGTTCTCTACAGTGCCTGTATTCATCAACTGCCCTCCTGGAAGATTCCCGCTTATCACTAACGTATCTAACTTTGCCCTAGCGGTGTATATTGCAGCAGTCAAACCTGCAGGGCCAGAGCCAAGGATTATAACAGAGTACTTATCCTTGAGCTCTCCACCCTCCTCCATGGATGCTGTTGATAGGTATATAGAGTTGGACATGGGAGAGCATCCAAGCAAACCTTATTTAAATCATGATACAATAGTACCATATGCAATGCTATGATGAAAGGAGGAGAAGAATGTTACTGCTTTACGATGATGAATGTTACTACTGTACAAGGTTTGCCCTCTTCGTACATAAGCTCTATGCTTATCTAGGCTACAAGGTTGTACTTGTGGGACTATACACAACAGATGGTTACAATGTAAAGAGATCTCTTCTATATGAGCGCTCAAGCAACCCAGACGGTATGTTCTGGCTTATACAAATAAACCCTGATCATATCAAGGCTTATGGTGGTAGAAGAGCACTCCTCAAGCTTGCTATAGAACTCATCAGGGGCATAGTATGTAAGAGATACGCAATGGATGAAGATAGTCGAGTAGATGCTTCCCTCTCCAAGTATTACATGGGGTGTAGCAGCAATGAAGAACCTCAATGTATGGAATCAGCAGATGGTAGGCGATGTGGTTTATTGTCAAGGATCGCTAGCCTACTAACCAATGGCAAGAAGATAGTCATAACTACAGAAGAGCACAAAAATTAGTTGATGGGTTTGATTCTATTGGCCTTGAGGCGGTTCCTATAGGAGATCAAGGTAAGTAAGAGGAGGATCAAGGCTCTACTCTTACCTCAACCTCCTCCTTCAGCTTCATCGCTGCTATCTCTGCTGCCCTCCTTCCAGATAGTAGCATGGCACCAAAGGTTGGCCCCATCCTTGGGAGCCCGAACGTCTCAGCAACGCTCATCCCAGCAACTATGAGTCCTGGGTAAACCTCTGACGTATGCTCAACCACCAAATCCTCAGACTGCTCAACCCACATTGGGTTCATGCCTGAGAACTTCACAAGCCCTCTATCCATCAGCCTCTTTACTGCTACGGCATCATGGCCAGATGCATCTATAACAACCTTAGCCTCTAGTGCAACAGGATCAACGCATGTTATGTTCCTTGGAAGTGCAGATACTGGCATCCAGTTTACTACTACGCCAGCAACCCTGTTCCTCCTAAGCACTAGATCATCAAACTTTGTTAGGTTCAGGAACTTAACCCCAGCATCACATGCAGATGCTATCAACTTGGAACATGCGTTTGGACCAGGGGTAGCGTATAGACCATCACTAACCTGCTTATACTTCACATTCAACTCATCGAGAACCTTGTTTGCTGGAGTCCTAACAGTTATAGGATTCATCATGAAGCCTCCGATCCAGAACCCTCCTCCAAGGTAGTTGTTCTGCTCAACTATGAGTGTCTTGAAGCCCATCCTTGCAAGATCCCTTCCAGCCATCAAGCCTGCAGGACCAGCACCTATTATGATGACATCGCTATCAGCATACTCCATGAATGTCTCATGGAACATCCCTGCTATGGCTCTTGTTATCTCCTTCTCGCTAACCTTTGCAAATATAGGCATATGCCTACTCCCCAGTAGTGATATTTAATGGTTGGTATGCTGCTTGCTCAGCATATATACATACGTACAATGTGTAATTCAGCTATAGAGGGTAATGTGAGAGCAGGACAAATCTTATATAGTATGTTGGGTAATCTAATCTTGCACTAGAAGTTATGGATAGCGATAGTAGTGGTAGCGATGATCATACTTTGGGCTTTGATGCTGGAAGGAGGGTATCCAAGATAACATTCATAACACTATTCGCTATTGGGATTGCTGAGGTAGTCATAGGGTTAGTCAGCAATAGCGTAGTGCTCATAGCAGATGGTATAGACTCGTTTGGTGACTCTGCAATAACACTCATAGTACTACTTGGTCTATTCTTTGCTACTAGGCATAATAATAATGGTAATAGTAGTAGTAATAACAGCAATAGCAACGTAGGCAATGGTACAATTCAACCCAGGTTAGGTTACTACAAGATAGAGAGTTTTGCTGCATTCGTCGCTGCGATAGGCATGGTTGGTATGGGTATAGTGATAATAGTTAGGGCTGTAGAAGCACTGATCGATCCTATAGAGATTGTGCATCCAGAGATAGCATTGGTAACCCTTGCTCTTGCTGCTGGTATCTCTGGCTACAGGGCAATACAGATGAATAGGATAGCAGGCAAGTACAATCTGCTCTCGTTGAAGGCTGGTGCAAGGAATGCCATAAAGGATAGTATGGCCTCAGTAATAGGATTCTTCAGCATACTTGTAGCAGTGTACCTTGGCTTCCCTCAGGCAGATCCACTAGGAGCTATAATAATAGCAGCGTTCATCTTCTCCATATCATACTACATACTCAAGGACTCATCCCTTGTGTTATTGGATGTCATACAGAATCCTCAGATGGTTGAGCAGGTTAAGGCTCTAATAGAGAAGAGTCATGGTGTTAAGGTAAGCAGTATATCGTTACGTCCAATAGGTCCATTCCTGCATGCTGACATAAGCGTGGTTCTGGATGGGAGCATGACTGTAGCAGAGTTCAAGAAGCTCGCTGGTAGCATAAAGAAGAGCGTAAGAAAGAGGTTCCCAAACATTCAGAGGTTGGCAGTGATAATAGAGGAGCAGCTATAACAATCCATATCATATAATAATAGTATAATAACAGTAAGTTCATTCAATGCCTCAGCATTCATCTAGTTTGGTTCATAATACCTCTCCTACCCTACACTACCTACATCCTCTTCAGTACTAGCTTGAACCTGTCTTGTAACCTTCAACTGCCTCCTATACATAGAGATTATCTCATCAACGCTAGTAGCATCCTCAGCGCTCTTATCATCCCTTACCCTCCCAGTGAACTTTGGGAACCTAAGCGCTAGACCATTACCCTCCCTTATAGCATTCATAGCACAGGTATGCAATGGGCTTAGCGTTATCTCTGATGCTATAACCTCTATAACTATCCTAGGCTCGAACCATACATCAGCATCAAGTTTGGAGTTTACCCTCGCATGTCTATGCTTTATCATGTATGGGTTGAGCATGCTGTAGAACCTCTCCAGCTCCTCGTCTGTGAACCCTGTACCAACCTTGCATACAGTGTAGAATGTATCATCTTCCCTATTGTACGATGCTAGAAGTAATGCACCGTATCTACCAACCCTTCTACCTCTACCATGGAAGGCACCAACTATGACAAGGTCTAGGGTATCTGCCAACTCGCTTCTATACTCTCTCTTCAACTTGATCCATGCATATCCTCTTGCACCAGCCCTATATGGGCTTTTAAGATCTTTGATCATAAGCCCTTCGCATCCTTCATTTATAGCCTTGAACATGTAATCCTCCATGCTCTTAGCATCACTTACTATGAGCATAGGCACTACACTTACTATACTATCGCTACTACTCTTAACAAGCCCTTCGAGCATCCTCCTCCTCTCTACATATGGTAGATCTATACACTCATTACCATTTATGTAGAGTGTATCGAAGAGGTGCAGTGCTATAGGGTACTCTCTCATAGCCTCCTCTATCCCATACTTCCTACGCCTATGCATCAACTCCTGGAATGGTAGATACTCCTGAGTATCCTGGTTTATAGCAACTGCTTCTCCTTCAACTATTACATCAACCTTGATACACGTTATTATAGCATTGATAGCATCAGGGTAATGGCTTGTTATATCTTCAAGCCTGCGTGAGAATATCTTAACATTGTTACCATGCTTATGTATCTGTAGCCTCTCACCATCCAACTTGTACTCCGCAGCACATCTACCCCCCATCCTCTCTAGTGCTTCTTCTGCACTGGATACCCTCTCAGCAAGCATGGGTCTTATGGGTCTGAATAGTTCGATCCTAATAGCCTTTACTGCATCAAGCCCATCCAATGCAATCGTTCTTGCAACTAGCCCAAGATCACTTGTAAGGTTGTAGGCTCTCTCAAGTATCTCTCTGTTCTCCTTGCTCTCTGTGAATGCCAATGCAAGTGCATCCAGTATAGTATAATCTGCTACACCAAGCCTTAACCTGCTAGTTATGATCTTGAGTATGTACTTGCCTTCTCTAGGCTCAGCATCGTTAAGCAAGTTACAGATGTACCTTATCTTTGCATCTTGGGAGCCTTCGCCCTTGAGCATGGCAATCTTCTCTAGCGTAGAGTATACCCTCTCTACCGTTAGTTTATCCTTGAAGAGCACTGATTGGAGCCTCCTGCTCAATGCCTCTTCAGCAGCATCCCCTATATCTCCTGTCTTTACATACAACTCTTCAACCCTCTTCATATCAAGGCCAGAGGATATCGCTAGTGCTCTAAGAGCCATCTTATCTGCAATGCCAAGTTCTATACCCTCATACTCTGGTCTTAACCTTCCAAGCATGAGGTATACAACCTTATCTATCAGTTCTCTAGGAGTGCTCTTGAGCAACCTGACTATCAGATCTGTAAGTTCAGTCCTCTTGGTTGTAGCCTCCATTGCATCAAACACATCAACTATTGTGGAGTAGTCCATACCATACAAGTAGATAGCATGATAGGTTAATAAGTTGCTATCCCTTAGCATTGGTATGGGTGGGGCAGGAAAGAAGTCAGTAGGAGCAGAGGCTAAGAGGCAGCTGAAGGAGCAGGAGCAGCAGGAGGGAAGGAAGGAGAAGGGCAAGAAGGAGAAGGGTGAGGAGAGGCAGAAGGGTGCTGTTCTGGTGGATGATAAGCAGTTACTCAACACTCTATCCTCCATGAAGGCTATAACCGCTCATGCTCTAGCAAGGAGTATAGGGGTGAAAGTATCAGTTGCAAATCTCATGCTGAAGAGGCTCGAGACTCAAGGCATGGTCAGGAGGTTTGGGGGATATAGTGGGCATTACGTCTATCAACTAGTAGAGAGTAAGACTACCAAATAGGTTATTGGTACTCCAATTATGAAGAATATGCTGGTATCTGTAGCAATCATCCAACCAGCAATTGCTAAGCAGAGGCAGAGGCAAGCAAGAGTACATCTCCTGCACTAGCACTATCAAGCACTTCAATATTACTTGTAACCCTTCCCAAAGGATTGAACATCATACCCTTGATGTCCTTGAGGAATATGCATACTGCACCATTTGCAACCATGAACCCGATATCTCCTCTCTTGAACTCATCCCTCTGCTTCTCCCTACCAACTGCTAGCCCTGTCTCCATGTATATGAAGAGTCCATCATACCTATGAGCCCTACCTTCAATGGGCAATGATCTGACTATGGAGCCTACTGTCAATGGGGCTAGATGCCTAGCAAACTCGCACTCGCATCTACCTTTACCCTTCAGTTCAAGTGTAACTCTTATCCTAGACACAGACATTACAGCAAGCACACACAGCAGTAACGTTTATTTGTATTGTTAAGGATTCTGCATCTGTTTGGTAGAAGGGGGTAAATCTAAGTCCAAGAAGAGCAAGGTATCCAAGAGGGAAGAGAAAGAGAAGGGTGCTGATACTGATAAGGCAAGTAGTGATGTTAAGATTACCATTGATGTAGAGAGTGAAGAGAAGAAGAAGGAGGATGTTCAAGCGGGAGGTAGTTCTACACTTACTACTGCTATTGAGGTAGAGAGAACTCAAGCAGATCAGCGAGTACAAGCGCAGCAGGAGCAGTTATTGAAGAACAGTAATGAGATAAGTCTAAACCTTGTAGAGGTTAGATCTGAAGATAGAAGGGTTCTGATAGGTCCTGCTAGGCTAACAAGGTTTGAGAAGGCTAGGATAGTTGGTGCTAGGGCATTGCAACTATCTCTAGGGGCACCACCACTAATCCAGGTACCAGAGGATGCAGTAGATCCCATCTCTATAGCAGAGTATGAATTGAATAGTAAAGCCCTACCTATATCAATAAGGAGGATACTTCCAGATGGACATTATCAGGATATCCCTATAGTATGGCTCATGAACTGATATCTCATTATTTATATTATTTATTACTGATAACCGCAGTATAACTTAGTAATAATAACAAATAAAAATAGAATAAGGCACTTGTTGCTAATAAAATAAATGGCTTCCAATAAGGTAAGTCATGTTACTTGCTTCTTACCATTGCTATGCTAGTCTTAGTCTTTCTCTTATTCATTATATCAAGTATTGTATATGTGCCGAACATCCCTACTACGAATGCAACTATTGCGTACACCTCTATCATCTGGATCACCAAGACTATACTACAATAATTTGAATATAAACATGATTCATCACCAAATAATAGAACTTTCTTTCTTGTAAGAATAGTCAAAAGAGTAGCTTATTATTCATTAATTTTACATCCAAACAAAGATCAGACCTCCCTCAACTTGCTCTCATCGAATGAGCCAGATGAGTACCACTTGTACCTGAAGAAGTCTATGCACCACTCACGGAAGAGTGGATCGCTACCAAACAGCATATGGTTTAGGTCTGTATTACCACGCTGATCAGGGAAGAGTACTGCAGCATGCCTATCAGTTGCTATAACCATCACCTCAACCCTATCGCACATCCTCCTCTCAACAATACCCTTCCTTATGTACTCCTGCCAGCCTAGTCTGTTGAGAATCTCTCTCCTGCCTTTTGGTACTATGGTGTTGTAGCCAAATATGTATGAGAACCTTATACCTTGCTTGACCCTCTCTACTAGAGGTTCTATAAGGTCTAGAGGTACTTGAGCCATCAACTCCATTATGTACTCCTGAGCATCAGCATACATCATCTTCCACCTCTCAAGTACTGCAACTACACCATTGACAAGTTCTGTGTTGTTAAGTGCACCAATACGCTGTATGAACTTCATTGGCAGATCTCCAAACGTATGCTCCTCAAAGTAGTGCTTGTTCTTTGCTAGGAACTCGAATGATGGTATCTGTGTTATCACACTCTTGCCATAGGTTGTTAGTGAGAGCATGCCATCAGTATCCTTCCTCACAAGCCCAGCATCTATTAACCTGTTTGTATTTCTATGCACTTCTTGCACTGTAGCATCCAACTCCTTGGCAAGGGTTGAGAGCTTCATGCTCTTCTCACCCAACTTGAAGAGTATGCTCCTCCTCAACTCCCCAGCAAGTTCCCAGAATATATCGTATGGTGATGCCTCATCCATCATGCTTTTACTCATATTGGTAAATCATATGTACTTGAATCTAAATTTTTTGATTATAATGGCATCTAACCTTAACGCTCCTTCCCAGTAAACCTCTTGCTGTAGCTATCTATAGAATTAAGGATTACCTGCTTAGCCTCATCAGCATCCTTCCAGCCTATGACCTCAACCTCCTTGCCTTCGAGTTGCTTGTAGACTTGGAAGAAGTGTGCTATCTCCTTCAATACATGCTCCTCCATATCAGCCATGCCCCTATACCCTGCATACCTAGGATCATCCCTTGCTACGCATAGGATCTTATCATCCTTCATGCCAGAGTCAACCATCCTTAACAGCCCTATTGGTCTTGCCTGTATCAATACTCCTGGATAGGTTGGGTTGCTTACTAGCACTAGAGCATCCAGAGGGTCTCCATCCTCTGCAAGTGTTCTAGGTATAAGCCCATAGTCTCCAGGGTAGTGAAGTGGGGAGAATAGCACCCTATCAAGTCTGAGTATGTTCTTATCCTTATCATACTCATACTTGTTCTGTGAGCCCTTGGGTATCTCAACTATAACATTGACTATCTCTGGTATATTCTCCCCAGGCTCTATATCATGCCATAG
Organism: Candidatus Nitrosocaldus tengchongensis; assembly: GCA_013538675.1. Classification (GTDB taxonomy): domain Archaea; phylum Thermoproteota; class Nitrososphaeria; order Nitrososphaerales; family Nitrosocaldaceae; genus Nitrosocaldus; species Nitrosocaldus tengchongensis. The sequence goes on along the minus strand of JACAFJ010000003.1, from coordinate 32,392 downwards.
ATGCATACTCTAGCCTCTCTTAACCAGAATAAATAATTACCTGATCAAATCAAAAGGTTATTTATCTCTAGAGCAAGTTACTACTGTATGGGTTTGAATAAGCAACTCAGGGATGTGCTTGAGCAGTTGATAGATGATACCATAATGCAGAGTGCAGACTTTGTTAACGTTGCAAGATCATTCAGACCATTGATAAGTAACGATACTGATTTTGCACTAGGCATAGCTGTTGGGGAGATAATAGGAGGGTTCTACAACTACTTCACAGTCATGAATAAGAGGGCTATGAGCCAGGAGGAGTTGCTGGAGATGTACTACATAATAAGGGGTAGAGCAGAGGAGATAAAGAGGGCTATACTTGATACATGAGGTTAGCATTACAACATACTTGCATATCTGCTAGATGCAATAGTAATTAATGATTGATGTGTGAACTAACTAATTATATCATCGCCATAACCATCATCATTATTATTACATCTTCTCTACCTTATCGTATACCTCTCCTTGAACTCCTTCACCTTCCCAGTTATTGCATCCCAGTCCCAGAACCCAACATTCTGGCTTGCAAGGGCAACCTTCCACTCACCCTTCCTCATCTCCCATGAGTAGAGCCTCAACTCCCTTCCATTGCTGGTCTCAACAACCACCAGTGCAACCCAGCGCTTGCTGCTCTTGTATATTGTATGACCATCCAGAACCTTCTGTTCAAACCCCTCGTAACTCTTTACTGGATACTCTTCCTTCTCATCCTCCTTACCTTTCATTCCTAGTCCATCCATCCATCGATTAACCTCACTTCCTGCTTATTAACCATCTTCATATACTATATTAAACCATTTAGTTGTTATTTGCATACTAGCACTATACCTTGCATGCTAGGCACCAAAACCTATTTATGTTTATAATCGATTAAATAGAGTATGGGTAGATTCTTCTGGAGCCCTTCAAGTAAGGAGGCTACCAGAGGGCATGATAAGGCAAGAGAAGGTAGTGGTGATGATGATGATGGAGGTAAAAAGAGGAGAGAGGCTTCAGACTCTGCCATACAGGATCTCTTCAAGAAGGGCTTGAACAAGATGGCTGATGAGAACCTTGAAGAGGCTATACAGTACTTCGACCTTGCTCTAAGGCTCGATCCAAACTTCGTAGATGCATGGATAAAGAGAGGTTACTGCTTCTTCCACCTCAACAACTACTCCCAAGCAATAACCTCATACGATAAAGCACTAGCAATAGAGCCTAACAATACAGAGGCATGGAACCTCAAAGCCCTAGCATTCTACAGGATGAAGAACTATGATAAGGCTATAGAGTGTGTTAATAGGGTTATAGATATAGACCCAAACGATGGGATGGCATGGTACAACAAAGCCTGCTACCTCTCTTTAGCAGGGAAGGTTGAAGAGGCGATAGATGCTCTAAAGAGGGCAATAGAGATAGATATCTCATATGCAAAGAAGGCTGTTAAGGATAGGGATCTTGACAATATAAAGCATGATATAGTCTTCAAGAGGATAATAGAGGTCGTTGTACTAGAAGCTATAAGGATGGGGCATAGCAATGCTGGTAAGATAATATGGATTACAGGAATGAATAGGCAGGAGATAGAAGAGGCATTGAACTCCTTGATCCTTAAGGGGCTTATAGTGAAGAAGACAGGTATACAGTTGGGCTTGACCATGGGTAAGGAAGAGCAGTACGAGCTCTCGCAAGACCTTGCAAGTAGGATGGGTCTTGAGAAGGATATGGAGAGAGGGATAACGGCATCAACACACTCTAATCCAAGTGGGAGCAGAGAGGCTCTGGAGAGGGTTAGAATCTTCAAGGAGTTGAGCGAGCATATAGATAGGACGAGGGGTAGTGTAGAGAAGGCTGATCTAGATGCTGCAATAGAACATATAAACAAGTTGCTTGAACCAAGGTTCTTCGGCTCAATACTGATAGAGCATATGCCAGATCTGCACAGGGATCTTAGGCTCTACCATATGAGGTTGAAGGATGAAGGAAAGAACTATCTTAATGCAAACAAGAGGGAGATACTTGAACTGATAGCAGAGATAGATGCCAAGGTTGATGAGAAGGCAAGGAAGAGCATAGCATAACCTCCTACATATTATTATATATTAAACCATATCCCAGTTCATACATGGCTAGGATAGAGAGGGTAACGGTTCTAGGCTCTGGGATAATGGGCCATGGTATAGCACAGATCTCAGCGATGGCTGGCTACAAGGTGATCATGCGTGATGTGGATCAGCAGTTCCTTGATAGAGCAATGGAGAGGATAAGGTGGAGCCTCAGCAAGCTTGTTGAAAAGGGTAGGATATCGAGTAGTGAGATGGCTAGCATCCTTGATAGGATAAGTGTAACAGTAGATCTAGAGGAAGCAGTAAGGCAGAGCGATCTCATCATAGAGGCTATACCAGAGGATATGAGGCTCAAGAAGGAGACATTCGCAAAGATAGATGCTATAGCTCCAGCAGATGCAGTGCTAGCATCAAACACAAGCACTCTACCCATAACAGAGATGGCAAGTGCAACTAAGAGAGAGGATAAGTTCGTAGGGATACACTTCTTCAACCCTCCCCAGTTGATGCAGCTGGTTGAGGTTATACCAGGAGCAAAGACATCAAGCAGCACAGTAGATCTAGCAATAGGTTATGTTAGAAGCCTAAAGAAGGAGCCCATACTCTGCAGGAAGGATGTTGCTGGGTTCATAGTGAACAGGATATTCATCCCATTGGTGCATGAGGCTGCATGGGATCTTCAGGATGGCAAGGCAGGAATGAGGGAGATAGATGCAGCATTCAAGTTCAAACTTGGATTCCCAATGGGCATATTCGAGTTGGCTGACTACACTGGTATAGATGTTGTTCATAAAGCAACGAAGGAGATGTATGCTAGGGATAAGAGGGTCGTTAACCCATGCCCAATAATAGAAGATCTTTACAGCAAGGGGCACTATGGGCAGAAGTCTGGCAAGGGGTTCTATGAGTACAAGCAGGGCTCATACACAAGGATAGAGTTGAGTATGCAGGAGGCTGAGCGTTACAATCCTATAAGGCTGCTTGCTGTTGCGATAAACAACGCATCATGGCTCATAAGCAATGATGTTGCAAGCAAGGATGATGTTGAGAGAGCACTTATGCTTGGTATGGGTATCAGAGAGGGTATATTTAAGGTAGCAGAGCGTGTAGGTTATGCAAAGCTTGTAGATACACTAAGAGCATTGAGGGCTAGCAGCAAGAATGAGTTCTATGATCCAGATAGGTTCCTGTTAAGCCTTGTAAAGTAAGTACTAGCAACATAATTAATAACAGTTGATGCATAAAAAATAGCACATTTTATTTGTATATTTTATCGTAGGTAAAGAAAAGGATTTGATCATGTATATAGCAATTATACTGTGAGGTTCAAGGATAGAGTACATGCAGGATCACTCCTATGCAGTGAACTGGCATATCTGAAGGGCAAGGATGCGCTCGTACTTGCAATAGCAAGAGGAGGTGTTATAGTAGGTGATGCGATAGCAGAGTGTATAGATGCCAGGCTGGATGTTATAGTGCCTAGGAAGATAGGCTCTCCATTCAATCCTGAACTTGCTTTAGGGGCAGTTATGCATGATGGCAAATGCTACATAAACGAGCATATAGCAAGGATGCTCAGTATTGAGCAAGGCTATATACAGAGTGTGAAGGAGGAGAGGATGAGAGAGAGTACAAGGATGCTCATACTCTACAGGGGTAGCACTCAGTACAGCATTGAAGGTAGGCATGTAGTGCTGGTTGATGATGGTATAGCAACTGGTGCAACTGTACTCGTTAGCATAGCATGGTGCAGAGACCATAAACCAGCATCAATAACACTTGCAGTTCCAGTGATGCCTAGGGATATGTATGGGGTTATGAGGGCTCAAGTAGATAATATAGCAGTACTGCTGCTACCTATAGACTTTGGTGCAGTTGGGGAGTTCTACGATGACTTTAGCCCAGTATCTGATGAGGATGTAGTTAGGATACTGAGCAAGTATAAAAGTAGTAGATAGAATGGTTGTAGATAGGTAGATATAGTAGAGTAGTAGGTTGGTGAATTAATCAGTACTCCGAATAACTATTTATTCTTTATCTTGAGTTAGAGGTTGGGATGGAGGTTAGAGCATTTGCAATAGATATAGATGGTACGCTAACAGAGAATGGTAGCAAAGTGCATTTACAATCGCTCTCATTGCTTAGGGCATTGGAGCGTTCAGGCTATAGAGTGCTCTTTGTAACTGGAAGATCATCCATAGAGGCCTACATATTGGCCATGTTTCTTGGTACAACAAGGGTAGCGATAGGGGAGAATGGTGGTGTTATAACAACATCACCAACTGAGCATCTACTGCTGGCTGATAAAGGTTACAGTGAGAGAGCATACGAACTGTTGAAGAGTAGAGTAGCAGATGTTAGACTAAAACCAGTATTCCCAAGGATGACAGAGGTAGTGCTTGAACGTACATTCAGTATAGATGAGGCTATGGGCATGATAAGAAGGGAAGGATTACCAGTTGTCATAGTAGATAGCATGTACGCTTACCACATAAACCATGAGAGGATAAACAAGGCTGTAGGGCTCAAGGTAGCGCTTGATAGCCTAGGGATTAAGCCTGAGCAATGCATTGCAATAGGGGATAGTGCAACTGATATACCACTCTTCCAGTCATGTGGGTATAGTATTGCCATAGGGAATGCAGATGATCACGTTAAGAGCATGGCTAAAACAAGTGTGAAGGGCAGGGATGGCAACGGTCTGGTTGAAGCACTCCAGCATTTTATAGATAACATGTTAGATGGGATGGATAGCGATGATGATGATTACATTGGTAATAGTAAATAAGTAGCAAGTGATAAGAGAGTTATCAAGGATGACCATTAGAAGGGCAATAGATGAGGCTAGAGCACTACTGGATGAGGCTATTAGCCATAATTATGGTCTGAAGGATATAGCATATGATGTTGCAGAACCCAAGGAGGAGCAGTATGGCGATCTATACTCCAATCTAGCATTCCAGTTGAGCAAGGTGCTAAGGAAGAGCCCAAGTATGATAGCAGAGGAGGTATGCAGCATATGTAGGGATATAATGCCAAAGTACAGAATGATAAAGGAGATAGAACCTCACAGGGCAGGGTACATAAACTTCAGACTAGATATGCATGAACTTACTAGGATAACCCTTGAGGAGGTTAAGAGCAAGGGTAAGGCATATGGCTCAATAGATATTGGTAAGGGGAGGAGGGTGTTGGTAGAGCATACAAGTGTGAATCCTAACAAGGCACTGCATATAGGGCATGTACGCAACCTAGTGCTTGGGGATACGATATACAGGCTCTTGAGGTTCACAAACCATAACGTTATAGTACTCAACTACATAGACGACTCTGGCCTGCAGGTTGCAGATATAGTTGTTGGGTTCAGGTTTCTAAACTTTCCAATTGAGAGTAGCAAGAAGTTCGATCACTACTGTGGGGATGATGTGTATGTTAAGGTGAATGAGATGTATGAGCATGATCCATCACTGCTAGAGAGGAGGAGGGAAGTGCTCAAGGCCATGGAGGATTACAACTCAGATATAGCAAGGTTTGCTAGAGATATCACATCTAGAGTCCTTAATGAGCAGTTAAGGACATGCTGGAGGCTCGATGCAAGATACGATTGCTTGAACTTTGAATCTCAGATAATAGCATCAAGGTTATGGGATAGAGCGTTGAGTCTTCTGAAAGCAAGTGATATAGTGAGGGTAGATGATGATCCCTCCTCCAAATACCATGGATGTCTTGTAGTAAAGGCGGGTATAGAGGGTGAGGAGAAGGTACTTGTTAGGAGTGATGGTACAGCAACATACATAGCAAAGGATATACCATATGCTATGTGGAAATTAGGAATTCTAGAGGATCCATTCAAGTATGTAAGGTATGCTGAGCAACCAGATGGTACTGTGTTATGGGCAACATCGCTCCATGATGGTGGTGCTTCTCTGCATGTTAACGGTGCAGATATGGCTATAACTGTCATAGATGTGAGGCAGAGCAGGTTACAGAACATCATAATGAAGATACTATCGATGTTTAGTAATGATAATGGTAGGTATAGGCATCTAGCATATGAGGTAGTAGCGTTGAGTAGCAGTACAGCAAGACTCTTCAACATAGAGATAGGGGATAGGAGGTTTGCCCACATGAAGGGTAGAGAGGGCATATACATAAATGCAGATGATATGCTTGATAGGCTTCACAGCAAGGCGTATGAGGAGGTTAAGGCAAGGAACCCTGAGGCAGATGAGCAATGGCTACACAGAACTGCTGAGAGTATAGCAATAGCAGCGATGAGGTATAGCATGCTCAAACAGGATCTGGATAAGATAATAACGTTCGATCTTGAGGATGCTCTAAACCTGCAAGGGGAGAGTGGGCAGTACATACAGTATGCTTATGCTAGGGCATCAAGGATACTTGAGAGGGCCTCAAGCTTAGTAGCAGTAGTAGTAGGAGGAGAAGTGGATATAGATACTTCATCTACTCATCTGTTATGCAGGGAGGAGATGGCATTGATCAAGGCTATAGCAAGGTTCGATCTCATAGTTGAGGATACTGCAAAGAGTCTCAGCCCCAAGACTATAGCAAGGTACTGTTACTCTCTTGCAATGATATTCAACGAGTTCTATGAGAAGATTCCTGTACTCCATGAACAGGATACCAACCTTGTCAAGGCAAGGTTATCCTTGGTCAAGGCATTCACAATTACCATGAGCAACTGTATGTCGCTCTTGGGCATAGATGTACTGGAGAGGATGTAGCAGTATATATATGGTACCATACATACTTCATCCATATTATCGGAGGAAAAGAAAATTATTTTTATCAGTACAGTGTAATAAGTATAGAGTAGAGGCATGAAGGTTGAAGGTCCAGATAAGGATGGTATGTGTTGGCCAAAGTGCACATGGTTCAAGTGCGGTAAGAACGTACTAAGGTTCAAGGGCAACATTCTATGGTGTGACTGGCTAGAGCAAGAGTGTGTAGGACCATCATGTGCATATGCAAGCTGTGTTAGGAGCAAGTTGCTTGCCGAGGGTAGGTGTGGTCTAGTGATAAGAAGGCGTACTAGAGACTCTCTATCGCCAGAGGACTTTAGGCTGGATGTGAAGTTGAAGGGTAAGGTTGCAAAGATGGTAAAGGGCGATGATGTGATATAATTTATTTCCCATACTACCTACTACTACTGATGCTGATCATAGTACCATCTTCTATTCAGTTAGTAGTCATCCCATTCTCCATGGCAAGGACGAACCAATAATAAATATTTAATACGCTCTTCCTTTCTCTAGTAAGAAATATGAATAATACTATAAGTGAAGGTACCTACCTATTGCTATTACATGGAAAGAGGTCATGGCTAATCAAGGTAGAGAAGGGTAAGAAAGTGCATACCCATCTAGGCATAATAGATCTGGATGAGGCGATAGGCAAAGAGTATGGTTCATACATAGAGAGTAGTTTAGGGAAGAGGGTGTATCTGCTAAAGCCTCTAACCTACGATGTTGTAATGAAGAGTGAGAGAAGGACCCAGATCGTGTATCCAAAGGATATGGGCTACATAGCCTCAAGGCTAGGCATATGCTCTGGCATGAACGTGCTAGAGGTAGGTATGGGGAGTGGGGCACTAACAACATTTCTAGCAGGTATAGTCAAGCCTGAAGGACGTGTATACTCTTATGAGATGAGGGATGAGTTCATCCCCATAGCAAGGAGGAATCTAAGCAGGTTAGGGCTTGAGCCCTATGTTACTATAATCAACAAAGATGCTAGTATAGGGAAGTTAGAGGTTAGCAGTATGGATGCTGCAGTGATAGATGTTGGAGACCCATGGAAGGTCCTTGATAATGTGTATGATGCAATGAAGGGTAGTGCTCCACTATGTGCTATATGCCCAACTATGAACCAGTTAGAGAGGTTATCAACATCTATGAAGGGTAGGTTTGTAGATCTTGAGTTCACAGAGTTGATGATAAGGCATATAGAGGCTAGAGAAGGAATGACTAGACCTGTATTCAGGATGGTAGGGCATACAACTTATTTAGCCTTTGGAAGGAAGGTCATGCATGGCTAATGTTAGTGCTAATAATGTTGTAGAGGTTGATGAGCTGTATGTGAAGCAATTGATACCTCCTAGGCTTGCTAGGTCAAAGAAGGGGGATAATGGTGTAGTGCTCATAGTTGGAGGAAGCAAGGTATACCATGGTGCACCACTTCTAGCAGCACTTGCAGCATACAGGAGTGGAGCAGATCTAGTGTACGTTGCTGTGCCAGAGAGGATATCTTTAGCGTTGAGGGCGTATAATCCAAGTCTAATCGTGCTACCACTCCCAGATGCTAGGCTAACAAAGGGGAGTGTGAACAGGCTCAAAGGTATGCTACCAAAGAGGGTTGATAGCGCTGCTATAGGAATGGGTTTAAGTATAGCAAGGATAGATGCGTTAAAGGACCTTGTAATGTACCTTACAGAATCAAATAGCAATAGTGGTATAGTGCTTGATGCAGGTGCACTACTGCCTGATATACTCCCAGTAGTGAATGGCAGAAGGGTTATAGTTACACCTCATGCAGGAGAGTTCAAGAGGCTCTTCGGTTCTGATGCTGGAGTGGATGAGCATACAAGGGTTATGAACGTCAGGAGGGAGGCAGAGAAGTATAACGTAACAGTGCTACTGAAGGGATGGGTAGATGTGATCTCCGATGGTTCTAGGGCTGCTGTTAATAGAACCCATATATGTGCAATGACTGTAGGGGGTACAGGGGATATCCTCTCAGGGCTCTTGGCAGGTTTACTAGCCAAGGGTATGGAGCCATTCCATGCTGCTGCATCTGCTGCATACATAAATGGTTCTGCTGGCATAAATGCATACAATAGGCTTGGTCTGCATATAATGCCTAGTGATATGATAGATGAGATAGCATATGTTATGAAGAGGTATGATAAAATAACCCAATAGCCACAATGATTCTATAATATAGGTTACAGTAATCGTATAGGGGTAATTGAACCTATTATTTAGCATATATTTGATCATAAATAGGATAAGGTCCATTTTCTTATGGAGATATTTAAGTATTGTGGTACAAAAATCTTATATACTCTCTATGTGTAGAGTTGTGTGATGAACAAGGCAGTATTAGGCGCAATTGTAGCAGCAATAGCAGTCTTTGGTTTCCTAATAGCACCAATAAGCCTTCAGAACGTTGATGCTGCAAGGATAAAGCGCTATATAGAGACCAAGCAGTTGACATCAGAGCCTCATGCATGGCTTGTTGGTCATGAAGCTCACCAAGCTGTAAAGGTACTACAGTTGCAAGATAATGTTGTGTATTCTGGAAGGTTAACCTTCACAGCTGATAAGGATGTAGATATAGTCATACTTCATCCAAAGAATACATTTGCAGCGGGTACAGCAGTTACAGGGCAGAATGAGCTTGCTGGCAAAGAGTTCGATGCTGAGATATACAGATCAGTTGGCACGAGTGGGACATGGGTATTTAATAATGCATTGCAGGTAGAGTTGCATAATACAAATGGAGAAGTATTTAATGCTACAGTAACAGTCTACTATCAGGCTAGAGCAGTAACTGGAGAGTTACCTCAGCCTCAGGTAGAGATGCCTAGAACAATAGTAGTTAGTGAGTTTGTTCCATGGTTTGTACCATCAGCACTCCAGATAGAGCCTGGGACAGCAGTGCAATGGGATGCCAGTGAGGCAGCATCAGTGCATACAATAACTGTAGTTACAAGGATAACCGATCTACAGTTGAACATGGATAAGGAGTATACAGCAAAGACCCTAGCAATACTCAACCCTGGAGATAGATCACAGGTATGGAAGCCAGATGCTGGTGTATACGTGTATGTATGTGCAATCCATCCATACATGGTTGGTGTCATCTCAGTTGGTGTACCATACAATGCGATAACACAGGATAACGATCCAGCAAATGATATAACAACGCAGAAGTTCGCATCCTGGATATGGGGTCCAGCTCCATGGGAGAGGCCTGCTAGCATACTACCACCACCAACAACACCAGGAGTTGGAGAGGTATGGGTAGATGCACAGTTCGATAGCATGAAGGATAAGTATCTAGGCAATCTGCTTGGTAAGTTCGCAAAGCCATGGCCAGGTAGCATAAACGTTATAGATGCACAGACTTGGCAGAGGATAGCAAAGATAGGCCAAGGCTTGAATAATCCACACAACCTCTGGGAGTCAGCAGATGGCAAGTTTGTTGTGCAGACAAACTGGCATGACAACTACCTAACAGTTATAGATGCTGAGAAGCATGAGATATTCAAGAACTACATCACAACTGGCATGGACCCAGCACACATAGCAGTTACTCCAGATAACAAGTGGGTTGTAACTGGTATAAATGCTGGATCTGAGTTCCAGGTATTCGATGCTAGCAAGATGTTCGATCCAAATGTTAAGGCAGAGGATATAAAGCCAGAATTCTCAATAAGGGCTAGTGTTCCTCTTGCTGGTCCACATGGCTTCTGGCTAACTCCAGATGGATTGATAGCAGGACCATACCACATGGCAAATCATATAGCAGTACTCTCTCTAGATCAGAGGAAGGAGATGCACAGACCAATAAGCCCTGCTCAACTCGATGATCCAGCAGCCCCAGGAAAGAAGTTGGGTGTAGGTATACCAATAGCATCATACATTGGGCCAGAGATCAATGGGCATAGGTACTGGGTAACAGCATTCGTTATGCTTGAGCAAGATAGGCTACTACAGGGAAGGCTCTTGATATTCGATATAGGTGAGAAGGTTGGAGGTCCATCAAACCCAACATTGGTGAAGGTTCTTAAGGTGAATGGAACACCAATACAGAGCCCAATAACCCCAGATGGTAGATATGTTGTAAGTGCAAACTCTGGAGGACTCTTCGTTATAGATGATGAGAACCATGCAAAGGCAGCAATAACCGTTGTGAAGTTGGATTATGAGGATCCAAGCAAGACAGATGTTGCATTAGTAATACCAGGATACTCAGGCACACATGGCGTCTCATACGGCTACAAGGAAGGTGGAGGACTCTACGCATATGTAACAGCAAAGTTTGCTCCAGTGCTTAGAATTATAGATGTTGAGAAGATTGAAGAAGCAATAGAGAAGAACGATCCAATGATAGCAGTTGCTGGAGATGTTGATCTAGGTGACTCATGGGGAGGAATGGGTGTAATAGCAATACCAAACGCAAACTGGTACCCAACGCTGGATGAGAACCCTGCAAAGGGTAGATTCCAGTAAAGAGGTAGAGAGTACGTAAACCTTATTTCTTTTTGTTATGTATTGGATGCATTATGTTTAAATATTCTACCATGAGACTCTGCTGTATGAATATACGTATGTTATTATCACTATTACTACCTCTGCTACTGCTTGCATCACCAATAATAATAATAGTTGATGCTTATTCTTCACCATCATCATCCTACATTCTCAAATTGCAGATGGTCATAACTGGTTATAACAAGTCTGATGGTATGTTCAACACTCCATATGGTGCTGTTATAGATGGTAATGGCAGGATAATAGTTACAGATAACCTGAACAACAGGATACAGGTATTCGATAGCAACGGTAGATTCCTCTTCAAGTTTGGTATTCCAGGTTATGATCCTGGAGGGTTCACACATCCATCAGGTGTTGCAGTTAACAGCAAAGGGGATATAGTGGTTGCTGATCTGCACAACTACAGGATCCAGGTATTCGATAACAAGGGTACCTACAAGTTACAGTTCGGCAAAGCAAGTTCGTACGATGGGCAGTTCACATACCCTATCAGTGTTGCAATAGACAGCAGGGATAGGATCATAGTAGTTGATACATATGTGCATAGAGTACAGGTATTCGACAGCAATGGGAACTTCCTCTTCAACTTCGGCAAGGAAGGTTCTAACGATGGCGAGTTCAGCTTCCCAACTGGTGTTGCAGTAGACAGCAGGGATAGGATAATCGTTGCAGATGTATGGAACAACAGGATACAGGTATTCGACAGCAATGGGAACTTCCTCTTCAACTTCGGCAAGGAAGGCTCAGATGATGGCGAGTTCATGTTTCCAAATGGGGTTGCAGTTGATGGGTTTGGTAACATAATAGTTGCTGATACATTCAACAACAGGATACAGGTATTCGACAGCAATGGGAACTTCCTCTTCAACTTCGGCAAGGAAGGCTCAGATGATGGCGAGTTCAGCTTCCCAACTGGTGTTGCTGCACGTGGTGATATGCTTGCTGTGGTTGATACTGGGAACAATAGGGTTCAAGTATTCAAGATCATCATGAGAGAGACTGAACTTAGCAAGGATGAAGGCAGATCATCGGCATCACTACAACTCTTGGATGGTAACGATGATGGTATTATAGATGTTGGGCAGAGTATAAGGGCTATTGTACACTCTGACATGAGTGATGGTAACGCAAGGTTCATCTGGATGGGACCAGATGGTAGTATAGCAAGGGATACTACAAGGGATCTGAGCAATGGTATTGTTGAGGATGAGTTTGCACCAAGCATAGAGGGGGTGTGGAGGGTTGAGGTTGAGTTGAGCAATGGTAGTAAGATTGAGAGACTTAACGCTACAGTTACAGTGATACCAGAGTTTCCTTTTGCTCCTCCTATACTAGCAGGGCTTATAGCCATTGTACTTGCACTATTTTACAGAAGGGTAGAAAAGACTAAATTTACCTAGCCTGTGCATAAGGGTATGGCATTCGAGCAGTTCATGCCAGGGGCAACAGCTGTAGGACTAGCGTTCGCTGACGGTGTAGTACTTGCTGCTGAGAAGAGGGTATCATTTGGAACCTACGTTGTGAGTAGATCTGGCAAGAAGGTATTCAAGATAACTGAGAGGGTAGGCGCAGCATGTGCTGGTATGGTAGCTGATATGCAGATACTCATGAGGCAGGTAGAGTCAATAGCAAGGCTCAAGGCATTCGAGATAAGGAGAGAGGTTCCTCCAAACTCAATAGGCAAGTTGGTCTCAGTACTCCTCTTCGAGAGGAGATACTTCCCATTGCTAACACAGATAATAATTGGAGGCATAGATGTTTATACCGATAAGCCATCTATATACACACTAGATCCACTTGGCTCAATACTCCCAGATGATTATGCAGCAGTAGGCACTGGGGCTGAGATGGCAATAGGCGTAATAGAGGCCTCTTACAGACCAGAGATGAGTGAGCAGGAGGCTAGAGACCTTGCCATCAGAGCAATAAGATCGGCAGTAGCAAGAGATGCTGCAAGTGGCGATGGTGTTGATATGCTGATAATAACCAGGAATGGTTGTAAGGAAGAGTCTCTACGGTTGAGTTAAGTTAAGCTAAGCAAAGTGGCTATAAGCATAATACATAAAGCATAAAACAAGAATGGAAGGATGATAGTATTGGTAACAGCATAATAAGCATAAATCAACCAATGGATTCTAAGAGCGATGGAGTAGAATGGCAGATACTTATTTATATTAAAGCATACCCCTCCTTTTGCACTCATTCCAGAACCTATCGCCTATGTAGTGTTTGTTATCTATAATAACACCCTTGCTCATAGACCTTGCATCATCACTACTAACAGATGCTATACCAACTGCTATACACTTGCCATACCTCTCATCCTTAACAGCAACTATGCTATCCTTCTCAAACTCATCCATGCTTACTATCCCAGGACGCATAACACTGGCACCATTGCATACATGCTTAACTGCACCCATATCCACTTTAACACTTGGTAGAGAGCCAAGTAACTGCATGCTCAGGAACGGTAGTATTATACCATCTTTAACAACAAGTATTATATCATCACCAACCAGTATGGAGTTATCATCTATACTGCCATCATCCATCTCTATTATCCTTAATGTTTTAGGCCTCTTCATACCCATGCTTATATGCTTTGGCCATCTATCCTTTATCCTCTGCATAACAGCATCTATATCGCTCTTGGATAGATGGTACTCCCTCAACTCCTACCCAACCCTACACCCATACCAATACTCATAGTCTCCCTAACCTCTATAAGATCTCGTAGTATTGCACTTGCAGTCTCCATCCCTCCAGCACCCTTACCTATAACGGTAAGTTCACCAGAGTGCTCTGACTTGAATGTAACAGCGTTAAGAGTACCATTAACGCATAAAGGCTCACCTTTATCTATAAGCATGGGTTCAACGGATAACCTCCTGCTCTCATCACATGATGCTATCAGCTTTATTACTTTGCCATGTTTCTTAGCTTCAAGTATATCGTTCAAGCTTACATCCCTTATGCCCTTGAACCTAACATCCCTCATGGTTATCTTCAGATCCATTATCCAGTTTGCCATTATAACCAACTTTGCAGCAGCATCTAGCCCATCTATATCAAGGCTTGGGTCTGCTTCTGCATAACCCTTACCTCTAGCATCATTCAATGCTTCATCAAAGGTAAATCCTTCCTCCTCCATCATGCTCAGTATGTAGTTTGTTGTGCCGTTGAGTATTCCCTTGAATGAGAGTATTCTATCGCCTTTCAGGCAGTGTTTTGCAAACTCCAGGATAGGTGTACCCCCTCCAACTGTACCACTGAACCTAAGTATGACTCCATTGTACTCTGCAAGTTCAAGTAGTGAAGGCATGGCAAGCGCTAAAGGACCTTTGTTAACTGTAATTATGTTCTTACCATGCTTTATAGCAGTGATTATATTGCTGAGCCCTGGTTCGCCATCTTTAAGATTTGTTGGTGTAGCCTCTACAAGTACTTCAGCGTCTACACTCCTTACTATCTCCTCAACTCTATTATTATTATTATTATTATTATAATCATCATCATCACTACTACTAACCTCCAGACTTGTGCTATCCATATACTGCTTCTCTTGTTCCCCAACTTCATACCTGTCATCATAAGCCGCTACAGTACCATACACACGCTTAACCTCAAGAAGTCTCTGAAGGTTTAGGCCAGATGGGCATACAACTGCTCCCTTACTATCCAGCGTAGCAACTATCCTAGGTTTCATTCCGTACCTTGCATATATATCATCAGTCCTTGATAGTAGTAACTTCACTAGGTTCTGTCCTACAACTCCAAAGCCTACTAGGATGATCCTCAACTCAACCCAACCTTCTTTTTCTTCCTCTTCCTTATAAAATCCCCTTTCTTTATATATTATGCTGCATATGCTACCCCGTTGGCTGAATGGTATGATATGGATGTTATAAGTGCAGTGGTAGTTGCTATTGTAAGTGTATCAGCAGGCATACTTGGCTCCCTGCTTGGGTTAGGAGGTGGTTTCATCGTAGTACCAGTACTTGCATTCATGGGTATAGAGCCTAGCAGGATCGCTGGTACAAGCATGTTCACGGTGATCTCGACATCAGCATCATCAACCATATCATACGCTATGCAGAAGGATGGTAGTAAGGGTAAGAATAGGAGTAGTAGCAATAGCAGTAGTAGTAAAGGAGATGAGAGCAGTGTTGGTGATGATAACAAAAGTAGTAGTTATAGAGACAGAAGAGATAAAGGTAGAGCTGGTAGAATAGACTATACTACTGCACTGAAGCTTGCCATATTTGCATTACCTGGAGCAGTGTTTGGGGCATACTCATCATCCCTGCTAGATCTCTCATCATTCAAACTATACTTTGCATTATTACTTGCAGGGGTAGCAGTACAGATGCTCATAAACCCATACTACCATGTGAAGGAGAAGCACTATCCAAGGCAGGTATCGTATGCTGTAAGCTTCCTCTCTGGCTTCATAGCAAGTCTCTTTGGGGTTGGTGGTGGAGCCATACTTGTACCAATGATGCTCATGGTACTTAGGATGGATATGCATGTTACAGTACCTACAGTGCACCTCATCATACTGCTATCCTCTATATCAGGGGTTGCTGCACATGTCATGCTAGGGCATCCAGAGTATTCTTTGGCAGTTATGCTCGTTGGTGGGACGTTCATGGGGGCACAGATAGGCTCTAGGCTCCTAGGCAGGGTAAGGGATATACTTCTGAGGAGATTAGTTGCAATAGCACTCATGGGAGTAGCAGCAAGGCTGATCTATGATACGATAACACCATAAAATGAGAGAGTTATTACTCGTATTATTACTCAGTTATAACCTATCCCTAACCTCATCTGGATAGTATATGACCTCAACCCTATTGACTGCTTTACCTGATGCAAGGTATAGGCATGTATCAGAAAGCCTCTCATCATCTGGCTCCTTACCATCTATGCTTCCAGGGAGTACAAGATATATACGCATGTTAGAGTTCAGAACCTCGCTCAGTTCTTGTGTTGCAGTTACAGCAAATGGTCTCAGTGCACCCCTGAATACCTCTGCTCTAGCCCTGATAAGGTTTGATACCCTCTTGCCAGATGGTGCATCTGGACCAACTATTATTATCGTACCATTACTGCCTTTGAACCTACTTGGTTCCTTATCTCCATCTTGAACTATTGCATTGAGGGTCTCCTTGCTGATCAGCGCTGGTATGTTTATGAACCTATCAACGAGTGTATCCCATTCATCCCTTGAGAGCGATGTTATATCTCTAGTGTAATCGTAGATGCCAGTGAAGTGTATAGTCATGTCAGGCTTTATGCTCCTTATAGCACTTCTAACCTCATCCTCATCCATCATGCTATTCAGTATCTGAGTATCAACACCTTCCAACTGTATACCATCATGCTCCGTAAGCACTGTGCATACAGCATTTGCTTTAGAGAGTCTTGATATCAGATGTTTAACTCTCCTTAATGTAACATCATCACCACTCGCAACTGAGAGTAGCACTCTCTTTCCATCAATAAGACCATTACCATCAGTAGTAGTATTATTATGTTGGTATGTAGCAATCAATGGTTTTACTGGGTAGAATACCCTATCGGATGGCATTATCCTACCATTTACAAGCCTGCTAACTTCTACATCTGCCAGGTTGAGCACTATCTCTGCAGTCTCCTCTTGTGTAAGGAAGTTCCCATCCACTATCATGTTCTTCGTGTTGTTCTGGATCTTCTCTGCAACCTCCCTTATCTTATCTAGGCAGGATCTTATTGAAGATGCTATGCTTGAAGCATCACTAGTCTGTTTGCTACCTTCACTACTACCACTACTACTACGTTCCTCTGCTATTCTAGTAGCCAATTCGTTTATAGCCTTATCCAGCATCTCATCATCCTCCCCTACATATGGAAGAACACTATTAGCTATTCTCTCAACATCAACTGCACTTAATCCTGGGAAGCCACCTATCCTTATGAACTCTGCAGCAGCCTTTGGATAAACAGTCTTGTATATCCTGTCTGAGTGCACTGGACCAGGGTTGCTTACTATGAAGTATACCCTCTTACCCTTCTCTGCAAGCTCCCATGCAAGTGCTTCAGATATCCTATTCTTTGCACCTTGAGCGCTAGTGTATGGGGTCCTGAACCTGTAAGGTCTCTGCTCGTATGCCCTCTCCTCTGTGAAGTACGTTGCTATGGTTATTACTCTACCATCATCGTTCATATACTTTAGAGTATTTATGCTCATCCAGAATGTTCCAGTAAGATGGATGCTTACACACTCCCTGAACTCCTTGAATGGTTGTGATGCTAGAATCTTTACAGGACCAGAGACACCAGCGTTGTTAACAAGGATATCTATACCATTGAACTCCTTGCCTATTGCATTGAACATATCTATAACCTCTTGTACACTGCTAACATCAACACCAGGGAACATCCTAACCTTGCCACTGCTGTTCCTGCTCTTCATTATAGCCTCCAACTCCCTAGCAGTTGCCTCTAGAGGCTCCCTCCTCCTACCCATTATTATTACATTAGCACCCTCTTCTGCAAACTTCTTTGCTATTGCCTGCCCTATTCCAGTCCCACTACCAGTAACAAGTACAACCTTGCCATCAAACCTCATATCCATCTAACCTACTCTACTCTTCCTTTTTGCAAAGAGATTCATTAATAAATGTTGGGTCAATAAAACTGTCTTCTATCTATCTCCCTTCCATCTGCTAACATTAATTAATCTGATTCCTCTTCTTCCTCCTTCTCTTCCTCTTCAAACTCTATCTCTTTTATGCTCAACCCTAACTCATTTGCTGTCCTTGCAAGTTGTGCTATCTTGCCTAGTATCTCAGCCTTGTCACTGCCCTTTGCTATGAACTCTATCTCTATATGCATGCAGAGTACTACTTGGATGTGGTATTAATACACTTCTACTAACACTAGCACTAGGATGATGGCGCCGGGGGTGGGATTTGAACCCACGAGCCATTGCTGGCACCAGCTCTCTATCCTGAAGCTTATATTGGTTGATTCATCATCAGTAAGCCCTAACTAACTATCCATCATCCAGATCTCGAGGCTGGCGGACTACCTGACTATCCGACCCCGGCACATGCTCTGATCCTAATCCAGATCCTAATCCTAGCCTATCAGGTCTTATCAGCTCCTCCTCTTCTATCTGTATAGTAGTATGTCTTATGCCATACCTTGAGAGTATAGCATTTATCTTCATCATCACATCCTTTGCATTGACATCCTTCCTAATGGTAACATGTGCACTCATTGAAGGCATGGACGGTGTTATACTCCATACATGCACATCATGTATATCAACCACACCATTTATAGACTTGATCTCATCCATGATGGTAACAACATCCATACCTTCAGGGGTACCTTCAAGCAGTATGATTATACACCTCTTGCACATCTGCACTGCTACCTTGAGTATGAGCCCAACTATGATCACACTTGCTATAATATCTACTACGCTTAGTGATGTTAATGCTAGCACAACACCTGCAGAGATAACTGCTAGAGAGCCTAGTATATCGCTTACTATATGCAACCTTACGCTCTTGATCAGCAGTATTCCATGCTCCTCCTCATCTACACCATATCTCTCTTGCTTCTCCTCCTTATTCAACCCCTCATACCTATGATGGAATATCCTAAGCATTATGAGGTTTACAGCAAGTCCTACAAATGCTATTACAAGCATGTAATCCCACTCTATAACCCTAGGCTCTAGAAATCGTATATATGCTTCATACAGCAGTATTATTGATAACGCTACTACAAGTGCAGTATTTATGAAAGCTGCAAGGACCTCTACCCTATGGTAGCCATATGTTAGAGTTGGTGTATGAGGTCTCATGGCAAGCCTTACTGCTACTATTGCTACTGTTATTGCTACAGCATCCATGAATACATGTATTGAGTCACTGATCAGTGCTAGGCTATTGCTTACTATACCTCCAACAACCTCTAATACACCTATAGACAGTGCCAATGCAAGTGCTAGAATCAGTCTATGCTCTCTAGCCTTGTATGATGCTGAATGCGTCAATCAACCAAAATACGTAAATCCTATTAATTATCTTAATCATGTATGGGCACTGATCTGAAGCCATTGATCAAGGCTAAGGAGATAAGGCTTGAGAGTTTAGCAGGGAAGGTTATTGCAGTAGATGCTTACAATGCATTATACCAGTTCCTAGCAACGATTAGAGGTTACACAGGTGAGCCACTGATGGATGCACATGGCAGGGTTACAAGCCATCTGAGCGGGCTCTTCTACAGAAATATTAACCTTCTCGCTGCTGGGATAAAGCCTGTATACGTCTTTGATGGTAAGCCTCCAGCACTAAAGCATGCTGAACTTGAGAGTAGGAGGAGGAGCAAGGAGGAGGCACTTGCAAAGTATGAAGAGGCACTTCAAGAAGGTAGGTTGGAGGATGCAAAGAAGTATGCTCAAGCAACATCGATGCTAAAGGATTACATGGTTAGTGATGCAAAGTCGCTACTTGCACTCATGGGTATACCGTATGTAGAGGCACCATCTGAAGGCGAGGCTACAGCAGCACACCTAACCACCATAGGATCGGCATATGCAACTGCAAGCCAGGATTACGATTCACTGTTATTTGGAGCAAGGAGATTGATAAGGAACCTCACCATAAGTGGGAGTAGGAAGCTACCAAACAAGAATGTGTACATCGATGTTAACCCAGAGATTATAGAGCTTGATGAACTGCTAAGAGAGTTGGGTATAAGCAGGGAGGCACTTGTTGATGTTGCAATACTAATAGGCACTGACTTCAACCCAGATGGATTCAAGGGCATAGGTGCAAAGAAGGCATTGCAGTTGATAAAGAAGCATGGTAGGCTTGAGGATATAGATGTTGAAGGGCTAAGAGATGAGTTGAAGAGGATAGATTACAATGCAATAAGGGAGGTATTCCTCAGGCCAGAGGTTGTAGGCTCAGATGTAAGGATTGAGTTCAAGGCTGTTGATGAGCAAGGCTTGATTAGGTTTCTATGCGATGAGCATAACTTTTCTAGAGATAGGGTAAGCAATGCAATAAAGAGGTTGAAGGAGACTATAAGGATGAGGAGTAGCAGTCTTGAGCAGTGGTTCTCCTGATTAATGAATGATTAAATGTAATGAACTGATGATGCTTTTACATACATGCAGTCAGTTAGTCAGAAGTCGAATATCTCTCCCCAGAATGATCTCTTCTTCCTGTAATGATAATAATCATCTCCATCCCTATCCTTGTACTCATCCTTATCATCGTCATCATCATATCTATACCGCTTATCACCATATCTATCTGACTCTGCCCTCTCGATTATCTTATCTAACTCACCTCTATCGAGCCATATGCCTCTACACTTTGGGTAGTAATCGATCTCTATACCATGCCTCTCAGCAATATGTAGCTCCACACCACATATTGGGCACTTCATATATCACACATTGCTCATACTTACCTATTTATCCTTTAGTTTCAGTAACTTTCTCTTTTCAGCATCTATACGTGATGAATAATCCCTCATATCTGCGAATACCATGCCCTTTGCTAGGTTTGGATGTACTCTTGCTATTGCTCTATACATCTCCTGTGCAAGCCTTCTATAGGCTGGATGCCCTTGTGGGGATGTCCTCAACTCTACCATGTGATAAGCTTCCCTAAGGTTCATCTTGATGAGGTATCTGTATCTATATGCTAGGTTAACAACGTACTGTGCCTCCAATGGTTTGCACTCCTTGTATGCTATTAGTTCATAAACCTCCTTACTCTTATACATACATTCATCGAACTCCTTCTCAAGCCCAGCATCTATAACCTCCATTGGCTTGTAGTAACCATGCTTGACTGTAAGCATCTGCCTCTGCATCGTTAGTATCCTATGCCTATGCAGATCCCTGAATATACCAAAGTTAGTGCATAGATCAAATGTATAATACGGGATCTCAAATGCTCTTAATGGTCTATGCCTTCTATTTGCTCTATGCCTAACATACTCATCTATTATCGAGATCCTCTCCTCCCTCCTCATCCTAGTTGCAAGTTCAAGCAGGTTGGTGTATGACACACCTGTATGCTCGTAGAGGATGGATGCAACAACCTTAACCTCTGCAGCATCGTTATCCTCATAATCTACAAGCGTAACTTCATCATCGTAGGAATAAGCATTCCTCCTGCTACCATTATCACTCTTCTCCAGATACTTCTCTGTAACTCTTGCAATACCATCCCTAGTTGAGTTCAGATACTCTCTGAACGACTCTCCATGCTTTGATCCAACCCTCTTTATGAATGGCCCTATGTACTCTCTTAACTCATCGTACAGCATCGTTGCTATACTCTGCTCCTCCTTGAGCCTTGATGCAAGTAGTATGTTAAGCAAGTGCTCAAATGCTCTTGCATTACCTGCTATACCAACATTGGTTAGGGTTGATGCCGGGAGTAGCGCTCTGAGTATATCCAATGCCTTTGCTCTTATACTTGTCTCGTACGCCTTCTCTGCCCTCTTTACATCATCACTACTCCTAAGTTCGTTGAATGCTACCTCCACACCCATACTGCTGTCTAGAAAGCGCATTGAGTGTATAGGCTCAACCTCCTTGAGGTACTTGATCATTGGCTCTATGCTCTTGCTGTACGTGTTGAATGCTAGTTCGCATGCCTCCATGTAGGAATCATAATGCCTTAAGCCCATCACATCCTCGCCTCTATAGTATGCATACATCCCATCCATGCCCTTCTGATCAAACCTAACATACCTTGTTGACTTCTCTAGGTATGATAAGCCTATCCTCCTATCCTCTATGCTCTGTATTGCTATCTGCGATATGCCTTCTATACCAACCTGTACAAGTCCAAGCTCAGCAACGCTATCATCACCATACTCAACAAGCACACGCTCGTAGAACTCCTCTCCCCTGCTAGGGTTGTTGAGGAACTCATCAAGGAAGACCCTCCTCATACTCTTGCTGGATCTACTGTACCTTGACATCAGCGCTCCTCTATCAACCTGCCTTGGTGTTGTTACCACGAATACAGGCTTATCTGGGTTGGAGAAGTGCTGCTTGAGTAGTTCCTTCTCATGCTCAGTGAACTCATCCATGCTTATGCTCATGATAGTATTATATAAGCGAGCATGTATTAGCCTTTAGATTGCAGTTAAAGCATGTATTGATAGCAGTAGGCTTGGGAGCAGTGGCATATGGGATAACAGCGCTCCTACTATCCATGACTACAGGTATAGGGGGCAGGATGTATGAGAACCATGATATAGCTACTGATATACCTCCTGAATATGAGGTTAAGAGGATAACTATAGATGGCATAATGCTGGAGGTTGAGGTTGCAGATACTGATGAGAAGAGAGCATTGGGGCTTATGCATAGAGATGGGCTTGATGATAGTAAAGGTATGCTATTCATATTCCCCACAGAGGGTAGGTACTCATTCTGGATGATGAATATGCGGTTCAACATAGACATACTCTGGATAGACTCATCTGGAAGGGTGGTGTACATAGTTGAGGATGCAGAGCCATGCAAGGGCAATAGTGAGGAGGATATAAGGCAATGCACATACTATCCAGATGTTAGAGCAAGATACGTACTTGAGGTTAACTCTGGATTTGTGAGAGAGCATGACATAGGCATAGGCTCAAGCATGAGAATACTGGATTAGTAGAATCAATTTAATATATGGATGGTTATTGAGCATATGGTGATGATGGCTAATAGTTCAGGCACTGATGGTGTTGATGCAAAGGCACTACTCTACTCAGTTATAGAGAGGCTTGGGAGGAATGAGCTGAGGAGGGGTCTTGCAAGGGATAGTAGGAGTGTAATATCAACAGTAATGCACTCATGCATGAAAGAACTCAGCATCAAGGATGGGGATAAGGATAAAGATGCTATCCTCCTTAGGCTAGTAACAGCACTCATGCATTACCTGCTTACTGAGTGCATGATACAGAGTGAGAGGAAGATCCAACTAGATGATGATCTGATGCTTGATCTAGTGATACCATCTATGAGAGCATTGAGATCTAATCCAGATAATACACTAATCATACTCATTGCTAGAGGTGATGAGATGTATGCACTTAATCAAAGACTGAGAAGGGTTTATGCACTGAATCCAAGGGTTAATGTATGGACTATTATCGTTGGTGATGCTGATGCTAGCAGGGTGAGTAATACAAGGATCTATATGATGGATGAGTATGCAGATCCTCAGAGATCTATCATCCCATTATCCTCCATAATAGAGGATATAAGGGGGTTCATGAACTCAAGGGGCATAAGGCCATTCAACATAGTTGCATAATAAGGAGGAGGATCAGGATAACTCGACTGGGAGTTCATCCCTATTCCCCCACTCATACCATGAGCCAAGGTATACCCTAACCCTCTTTATGCCCAATAGTTTTAATGCTAGGTATGCATGGGCTGCCCTGTAACCTCCCTGGCAGTAGCAGATTATCTCTATATCATCATCTTTCCCCTTCTCTTCATCATTGCTTTGCAGAATAGAAGAGTATACCTCCCTTAGCATCTCAACAGGCTTCATTATACCATTATGCATCACGTTAGCCTCCCAGTTTATGTTCACTGCATTTGGTATATGCCCTCCCCTAGATGCTCTAACATACATGCCATTATATTCTTCCCTGCTCCTTGCATCAACTATCCTAACATTGTGGCTATTCATCCTCTCTAGTATGTATCTGTATGTTGCAAGCACATCATTATCGAACCTGTATGCATAATCTTCTTTAACAGGGCTTGGTCTTGTAGGCTCCTTCTCAACTGGATAACCTCTCCTCCTCCACATCCTAAATCCACCATCAAGGACTATTGCATGCTCATGGGATATGTAATGCATGAGCCATAAGCCTCTAGCAGCTAGAGTTCCAGTTATATCATCGTAGAATATTACATGCTTATCATAGGTTATACCAACACTCCTGAGCAGCATATTCAGGCTTGAGTTGAACCTCTCTATACCCTCATCAGTTGTATCTGTCCAGTGGAATGCAAAGAGGTCCATGTTAACTGCTCTAGGTATATGCCCAGAGCAGTACTCATGCCATGATCTAGCATCAACTATGAGTAGATCCTGAGCATCTGCATCTAGCATCTGCTTCAAGTCGTCAACTGTTATGAGCATAAGCATACATGCATAAAGTGTATATAAGTAGGTTTAGCAGATTATAGCATTGGGGAAGGCTAGGGATAGACTTGAGTCAATAAAGGCTGCACAGAGCAAGCAGGCTAGAGGCAGAAGGGGCAGGACCCAGAGGATGGAGGATTACTTGGAGGTTATATACGAACTTATAGAGCATAAAGGTTATGTAAGCATGAGCGATATATCCAACTATCTCAACGTGAGTTCTGCTAGCGTTACAAAGATGGTGCAAAGACTGCATGAATCAGGCTATATAGAGTATGAGAAGTATAGAGGGATAAGGATGAAGGATAAAGGGCTAGAGATTGCCAAGATGATAAGGGAGAGGCATAGCATACTTACAGAGTTCCTTCTACTGCTAGGCATAGAGGAGGAGGATGCACATAGGATAACTGAGGGTATAGAGCATTACTTCGATAACAGGTCGTTAAGGAGGTTAGAGCAACTCATACAGATAATAAAGAGCGATGAGAGTATACTGAGGAAGATAAGCGCTCTATAACATATCATCCATTATTTACAATAGCCTAAATAAGAGGTTGAGATCCGCTAAGTGCATGTATACTCTCATCTGTTCTTCACTGCTATGAGCTGCTCTAACCTGATGATCTTAACTCCCTTTGCCTTCATCTCCTCTATAGCAGGTGCACCGTTTGCCAGCCCTTTTGTAGCATCCTCAAGTAGGATAACTTCAAACCCATGATCAAGTGCATCCAGCGCTGTATTCTTTACACAATAGTCTGTTGCAACCCCTGCTATAAACACCCTCTTGATATTCTTCTCCCTCAACCTATCAGCAAGTTCAGTTCTATCGAACGCTGAGTATGCTTCCCTGTTTGGATCAGTTGCCTTCGATATCACCATAGCACTTCTAGGAAGTTTAAGATCTGGATGGAACTTTGCACCTAATGTGTCTCTAACACAGTGCACAGGCCATATCCCTCCCCTTTGCTTGAACGATATGTGGTTTGGAGGATGCCAGTCCCTACTTGCAAATATTGGTAGTCCTTTGGTAGTGAATATCTCTATATACTTGTTTATTACAGGTATGATCTTATCTGCATCTGGTACTGGTAGAGAGCCTCCTGGCATGAAGTCATTCTGCATATCAACTATTATAAGTGCTGAACCATCACTAAGCATCTCACTCATACAGATAGTTATGATGTCATCTGATATAATGTTATCTCTTCCTCCTCCTATACTCCTCTCCTTCCTCCTCCCCTTTTCTGCTCTTTCTCCTTAACCTAACTTACACGCTTACCTCTTCTGTGCTACCAACACGCTTATCTTACTATTGGTAAGAAGTGCTTGTAGCAGCCTCTTACCCATATCAGAGTTCTTAGATACCTTTATCCTAGACTTTTTTCCAACCATTGCAGAGAATAGGTATTGATCATCAACATATACATCCACACTCTTATTTGCAACTCCATCCTCAAACGTTATGTAGAATGAATTACCCTGTTCGCTTATATCAAACTTTACACTCTCTCCCATGGACCTCATCCTTGGCTCAACATCTATGCTTATGCCAAGAATCCTCTCAAGCTCCTTTACTGTAGAGCCACTCTTGCCTATTAACAGTGGTATTGCTGAACGATCTACCCTAACAAGCGCACTATTACTACCAGTGATCTTCACCTCAGCGCCCTTATCGAATCTCCTTACAACCTCAAGTATCCTCTCTTCAGCAAGCCTCTTTATGCCATCATCACTGCTCTCTGCATTTACTGGCACTATGACATTCTCCTCACCAAATGTGTATATCTCATACTCTAACCTACCAGTCTCAAAGTCCCTAACCTCTATAACTGGCCTTGCTAGATCCTGCTCAACCATGCCTGTTGGTACCCTAACAGTTAGGTTCAACTCATACACCTTAACTATCGCTCCAGCATTAACGAATATTATTGTGTCAAGTATATGGGGTATCATGCCCAACTCAACCCTGCCTATGAACCTCTGTATGGCATCCAATGGACTTGACGCATGTACAACACCAACCATCCCTACCCCTGCAAGGCGCATATCTGCAAAGACCTCAAAGTCCTCGCTCTTCCTAACCTCATCGAATATGGTGTAGTCTGGTCTTACAAGCAAGAGTATCTCTGCAGCCTTCTTGAAGCTCCCCTCCAACGGCGCATACTGTGTTACTGCATCGCTAACCTGCAGATCCCGTGGGGACTCGAAGGTCTTCACTATCTTGCCTTGTTGCATGTAGAACTCTGCTAGGCTACTTGCTAATGTGCTCTTACCAGAGCCTGGGGGTCCTGCTATCAGTATGCCTTCAGCCTTGCTCTTGAGCCTCTCCATCAGCCTCTTCGATACCCTGTAATCATCCAGCGTTAGCCTTACAGTTGGCCTAACTATAGTTATCTCAAGTTTATCTGAGAATGGTGGTCTAGTTATGGCTATCCTGTAGTTCCCCAACTGGATTACAGTTGCACCATTCATGCTTATCTCATTTGCTCCAGGGGTTAACCTTGCTGCATCTGATATCTCCCTTATCATGTTCATCAACTCTGCATGCGTACATGGATCCTCTCTAACCTTAACCAACTCAAATGTGCCAGGCTTACCCTTCTTTGCAAATATGCTCACATCCTCCATCATATGCAGGCTCATAGTCTGCTCATCTATGTACCTCTCGAATGAGAGGTCTCTCTTTACATCCTTGCGTATATACCTCACCTTGATGCCTTCAGCCTCTGCTACCAGTGCTTGAACATAATCTGCAGTTACAAGTATCGCTCCTTCCTTCTTTGCAACATCCTTTATCAGCGCATCTATCCTCCCATGCCTAGCCAACTTGATATCATCCATGCTTGGCCTATCACCCTCAAACCTTAACATTATTCCCTTGCTTGAGCATAGCTCCCTTATCCTCTTAACCTCATTCAAGCCTATGAACCCTTGTTCTCTGCTTAGAGATGCCTGAGCTTGTAGCTCATCCAGCACAGCGATTGGTATTATAAGCTCGTAAACACTCAACCCGCCATCCTCAAGCATCCTGCTTACCTTTCCATCTATTATTATACTGGTATCTAGCACCAACTTATTATTATTATCATCCATACAGATGCCTTAACCTGTATACTGCTTATAAACCAATCTAGGGTATATATTACCGATTAGATGCGGAGTTATAATTTTA
This sequence comes from Candidatus Nitrosocaldus tengchongensis, assembly GCA_013538675.1. Taxonomy (GTDB): domain Archaea; phylum Thermoproteota; class Nitrososphaeria; order Nitrososphaerales; family Nitrosocaldaceae; genus Nitrosocaldus; species Nitrosocaldus tengchongensis. The sequence goes on along the minus strand of JACAFJ010000003.1, from coordinate 4,641 downwards.
TTAGATGGCTCATCTTACCTAGCCTATGACTAAATTAGCGATAGCCAAGTTTGGAGGCAACACACTAGGCATAGATGGAGGCAATGTACCACTTGTACTGAAGAGGATTAAGGGGATGCTTGCTGAGCATGACAAGGTAGTTGCAGTATTCTCTGCCCCGTTCACAGCATACAATGGCAAGGCAAGATCACTCACAGATATTGCAATAGAGATAGGCAGGAGTTACGCCTCATCAGAGCCAGTTGATATAGATGTGTTCAGGAGTGTGTATGAGCATATAGCAGGCAAGTATATGGATGAGCAGAACAGGCTAGAGTTCCTCCAGATGCTAGATAGGTTTTATAAGCATGTTATAATAGCATTGAAGCAGGCAGCAGAGTACAGAAGGTTCGTTGATGTGACAAGGGCTAGAGCATTAGCATATAGCGGGGAACTTGTTATGGCAGATGCAATGCACCATATCATGAAGAGTTCAGGGCTTAAAGCATGCAACATAGAGTTCGCTGATTGGCCTATAATTACAGATGATAACTTTGAGGCAGCAAACTTCCTGTTAGATGCAAGTAGGAGTAGTAGCAATGCTCTGAAGGATATGCTCAAGGAGTATGATGTTGTATGCATAGGAGGATTCATAGGCAAGACCATGGATGGGTTAGAGACTACATATGAGCGAGGAGGATCTGACAGGACAGCAGCAGATCTTGCAATACTGCTGCATGATGTCTATCCCATAACCTTAAGCTTTGAGAAGGATAGTTCAGTGCTTAGTGCTGATCCCAAGGTTGTTAAGGATGGATTGGAGCATGTACCAATACTATCATACAACGAAGCTGAACTTGCTGGCATGTTCGGCATGAAGATACTTGACCCTATAGCGATCAAGGATATAGAGGATGCTGGTATAGATGTGGAGATAAGGGTTACCAACATGAATAAGCCAGAGGATTACACAAGGATAGTAAGGCATCCAGAGAGCAATGAAGGTAACCCAATAAAGATAGTTACAGGGAGGAAGAGGTGCTGTATGCTCAGGATGCAGAGCGATATGGCATGGCATCTCAAGGTGCACCTACTCAAGGATAGAAGGTATAATGAGTTTGTGCAGTTGAGCCCATATGTGAAGGACCATGAAGAGTATGCTAGGCTACTCTTCCTAGATGCAGAGTTTGCGAAGCGGTATGAGAGGCATATAAGGGCATATGATAGCAACGCATCGATAGTCTATGGTAGAGGTGTAATAACCTTGATAGGGGATGAGATGTGGAGGGTTCCAAATGTTGCTGCAATGGCTAGCAGTACTGTAGGAGAGCATGGGATAAACATACTAAACATGGATGCGCAAGAGGAGACATCGAGGATAGTCATAGTGGTTGAGGACTCTGGCAGCAATGTTGATGATGCTGTAAGGGCAATACATGCAAAAAGGGCTATGTACTCTACAGTTGCTACAGACTAAAGTTTATTTTATCTAGCATGATAGCATAGTTGTGCTAGATAAGGGAATGAAGATATGGATGAATGGTAGGCTTGTTGATGCTGATGATGCTAAGATACATCTTCTAACACATGCCTTGCATTATGCAACTGGTATATTTGAAGGTATAAGATGCTATGACTCTGGCACTAGCAATGGTGCATTCATATTCAGGTTGAATGATCATATAAAGAGGTTCTTCTCTAGCGCAAAGATATACCTCATGGATTTAAGGTATGGTTTTGATGAGATGATTGATGCAGTTATAGAGACTGTAAAGGCAAATGGGTTGAGGAGTTGCTACATAAGGCCAATAGCATACTACTCATACGGCAAGATGGGAGTCAATCCATTACCAAACAAGGTTGATGTTGCTATAGCAGTATGGCAGTGGGATGAGTACTTGAGTAGTGAGCAAGGGATAAGGTGTATGGTCTCTTCATGGAGGAGGATAGATGCTAGAACCATGCCAGTTGGTGCAAAGGCAACAGCAAACTATGCAAACTCTGCTCTAGCAAGGATAGAGGCACTCAAGAATGGATTTGATGAGGCTATAATGCTTAACATAAATGGTATGGTTGCTGAGGCAAGTGCAGAGAATGTATTCATAGTCAGAGATGGTGTGCTCTCTACACCTCCAACTACAGATGGTGCACTAGCAGGGATAACAAGGGATACAGTGCTCCAGATAGCAAGGTATGAGGGTATGATCTATGAGGTTAGGAGCATAAGCAGGGATGAACTTTACCTTGCAGATGAGGCATTTCTAACTGGCACAGCAGCAGGGATAAAGCCTATAGTCATGATAGATAACAGGAAGGTTGGGGATGGTAATGTAGGGGTTGTTACGAAGAGGCTTAAGGGCATATACGAGGATGTTGTTAGAGGCAGGGATGAGAGGTTCAGCAAGTGGCTAACGTATGTTGAGATGGATGGTATTAACAATAAGTGATGATCATCTACATCTCACTTCCTCCTGTATGTATGGTATCTCTTTGCATGCTCCCTCAACTCGTTCCCATCGCTGAAGCCTAGGTTGCACTCAACGCACCAGTATGGTGTATTGCTGTTATGCACAACCTGTACATGTTGCATGAGCTCCTCTACCTTCGTAAATGCCTTGCCACACTGCTCGCATCTATGTCTCCTCCAGAATATGTCGCCTCACCTCCTCAACGCTATGCAATGGTAGGGAGCATCTGAACTCCTTGCATACGTATGCTGTCAAACCCTTGCCCTCTATCGATACTTTGCCAGAGAAGAATGGTATGCTCTCAAGCCTATCAAGATCATCCTTGCTGATGGTAACTACTATACACTCTGGCATGAACTCCTTCCATAACTCTCTTCCATCCCTACTAGCATCTATCACAGTAACCTCTATTGGTTTCTTAAGGTAAAGGTAGAGTACGTTGAGCATATTTCCATATGTGAATGGGTTCTCTGCTGCATGGAGTGCGTATGCTTTAAGTATACTCTCTGCCTTTGAGACGTACTCCTCCTTATGGGTGTAATGGTAGAGTCTGATGAGTGCTAGAGCAGCCATCGAGTTGCCTGATGGTGTTGAAAGATCATAAGGATTCTTGCCCCTTACTATCAACTGCTCATGCTCATCGGATGTGTAGTAGAGATCATTGCTAGAATCCCAGAAGTGCTGAAGCATATGCTCTGTATATGCTATTGCCCTCTCTAGGTATATGCTCCTTGAGTCTACTTCAAAGAGGTCTAGGAGTGCATTTATGTATGATGAGTAATCATCAAGGTAAGCATCTATCTTTGCTACACCATCCTTGTATATCCTCTTAAGTCTAGAGCCTTTAGCCATATTAGCCTCTATCATCTTTACTGCCTTCATGGCAGCATCAAGGTACCTATCATCACCAGATACCTTGTATCCCTTAACCATTGCAGAGATAGCAAGTGCGTTCCATGCAAGTATGATCTTATCATCCCTTGCTGGCTTTACCCTCGATGCTCTAGCATTGAATAGAAGCATTTTACACCTCTCTATTATAGCACTCAACTCATCTCTGTCCTTGCCAAATCTTGATGCTAGGGCATCGATGTCCATGTTTACATGAAGGATGTTTTTGCCCTCAAAGTTACCCTGCTCACTCATCCCATAGTATGCACAGAAGATCTCAGTATGCTCACCATCGCCTATCAACCTTCTAACCTCATCCATGCTCCATGTGTAGTACTTGCCTTCCTCACTCTCAGAGTCTGCATCCTGCGATGAGCAGAATCCATTCTTACTGCTGAGCATCTCTCTAAGCATGTAATCCAGTATGCCCTTCATAACCTCCAAGTATCTATCATCCCTGCTTATCTGATAAGCCTCAGCATACAGTACTGCTAGCAAGGCATTGTCGTAAAGCATCTTCTCAAAGTGAGGAACCATCCATCTAGCATCTACAGCATACCTATGGAACCCTCCCCCTATATGGTCATGTATACCCCCATCTGCCATCTTGTTGAGTGTGAATAGCACAAAGTTGAGGAACCTGCTTATACCCTTCATCCTGTAGTATCTAAGGAGGAACATTAGGTTCATTGTGTTTGGGAACTTTGGCGCACTACCAAAGCCACCATTGACCATATCAGCATCATCCAGTAGGTGTAGAGCAGCCTCATCAAGCAGGGTTAGATCCATACCCTCTACTGCTTTTGGTTTAAACTCAAGCATGCTTAGACCATTCATTATCATCTCAACCTGCCTGTTTATCTTAGCCCTATCACTCCTGTAGAGTTCAGCAAGGTACTTGAGCAGCCTTGGGAACCCTGGGAGCCCATAACGATCCTCCTTTGGGAAGTATGTGCCAACGTAGAATGGCTTGAGATCTGGTGTTAGGAACACGCTAAGGGGCCATCCTCCTGTACCAGTTACAAGTTGGCATACCCTTTGATATACATCATCTATATCTGGCCTCTCCTCCCTGTCAACCTTTATGTTTATGTAGTGCTCATTCATTATCCTTGCTATCTCTTCATCCTCGAAGCACTCATGCTCCATCACATGGCACCAATGGCATGCACTATACCCTATGCTTAGGAATATGGGCTTATCCTCCTCTTTAGCCCTCTTTAATGCCTCTTCACACCATGGATACCAATCAACGGGGTTATCAGCATGCTGGAGTAGGTAAGGGCTGCTCTCATTTGCAAGC
>JACAFJ010000038.1 GCA_013538675.1 Candidatus Nitrosocaldus tengchongensis | reverse complement strand
ATGGTCTTGGAGATATCTTCTAGTGTTCTATCGTATTCAACTGTTGCTGCCATATTCCATATACTAGGAGTGACTATTTAAGCATTTATTAAATATATGACAAACTATACCAACAAAGGTTATAAATACTACAGGATTCTTGCTTTAAAGATGATAATCATGTGTTATGAGACTATATACTTTTAGATATATATAAAGAGGGATGGTAGATGATGGTGAAGAGAGGATGCAAAGAGTAATAGGCAAGGGTACATGGCTAGATAAGGTTGCCCATACCCTTGTAGAGAGGGAGAAGAGGCTTGCTAGAGATCTCTCGCTGATAAGGGTTGAGTCTGGGCTAGGAGCATCTGGCATACCACATATAGGTAGCCTTGGTGATGCTGTTAGAGCTTATGGTGTTAAACTTGCACTAGAGAATCTAGGCTATAGGGCAGAGTTGGTAGCATATAGCGATGATATGGATGGGTTAAGGAAGGTTCCATATGGGCTTCCAGAGTGGCTCAAGGAGTATATAGCGATGCCAGTATGCAACATACCAGATCCATTCTCATGCCACTCATCCTATGCAATGCATATGTCAAGCATGCTCATGGATGCACTGGACAGGTTAAGCATAAGGTATAGGTTCCAGAGTGGGTATGAAGCATATAAACAAGGGTTACTAAACAAGGAGATAGATGTACTGCTTAGGAATGCCAAGGTTATAGGCGAGAAGATTGCTGAACTTGTTGGGCAGGAGAAGTTCAGACAAGCACTACCATACTTCCCTATATGCTCAAACTGCAAGAGGATATACCTTGCCAATGCATATGAGTATGTTGAGGATGAGCATAAAGTACTTTATGAGTGCAAAGGTAGCATAATAGGTAGAGAGCATGTACAAGGCTGTGGTTACAAGGGAGAGGCTGATGTATTCAAGGCTGAGGGCAAGTTGAGTTGGAAGGTTGAGTTTGCTGCAAGGTGGAGTGCTCTAAGCATAAGGTTCGAGGCATATGGCAAGGATATAATGGATAGCGTTAAGGTTAATGACTGGGTTGCAGATAACATACTGAACTATGCCCATCCCCTTCATGTAAGGTATGAGATGTTCCTTGACAAGAGTGGGAGGAAGATAAGCAAGAGTGCTGGTAATGTATTCACACCTCAAGTATGGCTTAGATATGGTACTGCACAATCCCTCATGCTCCTGCTCTTCAAAAGGATAGCAGGTACAAGGCATGTTGGTGTTGAGGATATACCAAGGCTTGAGGATGAGTACGATAGGCTTGAGGATACATACTTTAATATGAAGATCGATGATACCTCTTCCTTATCTCCTGCTACTACTGATACTATGAAGTTGATCAAGCAGAGGGGTATATACGAGTATATAAACCATAACAGGATACCAATCAGGGCAAGGGAGCATGTACCATACATGCTTCTAGCACAGTTGGCATCGGTAGCAATTGAAGGGAAGGAGGTTGAGTATGTAGCAAATAGGTTGAGGACATATGGTATGATTAAGAGCAGTAGTGAGATATCTGAACAGTTAAGGGAGAGGATAGTAAAGGCAAGGCTCTACGCTCTTGAGGTGTTACAACAGTCTAAAGCAGAAGAGGTGAATGTAGAGGCAAGAACTATAGCACTGAACGAGCAGCAGAGGAAAGCAATAGAAGATCTCATACAGGTTATAGGCAGTAATGATGATGCAAAGGTTATACAGTCCAGCATATTCGATACCGCAAGGAAGCACGGCATAGAGCCTAAAGACTTCTTCAAGTTACTGTACATGCTCCTCATAGGCACGGATTACGGGCCTAGACTCGGACCATACATAATCGATGTTGGTAGGGAGAGTATTATAGATATGCTCAAGAGGTATATTAATACAAACTAATAATTTGTCAGCAGTAACAGTAATAGAATGTATGGAAGAGTGGTAGCCCCGGGCAGATTCGAACTGCCGTCACCAGGTCTCTCTTCCTAACCAATAGTCAATCAGCCCATCCTCCCATTCTATTCATAACCTTTCGGGATCCAGAGCCTGGCACTCAAGGGCCTAGCCCTCCTTGGCCGCTAGACGACGGGGCTACCGTATGCAGATATAGAATGATGGCACTCTATTATCTTTCTTTCTTTCTTGCCTGCTTTAGACTCTACTTGGTGCTTATAAGCCTTATCGCTTCACCGTAATCAAGCCAGAGTCTCTTGCGCATGTATGGTACCAACTTCCAGTGTATACTGTACACCTCTCTATCCTTATCCTTCAACAGTAGTCCCTTTACTATGAGTGATACAAAGCCTCCAGCAACCTTGCCCTTCATCTCATCATTAGAGGAGCAGAACATGTCCCTCTTGGCATGGTACTCCTCTATGGTGAACCATGGCTTATTCAACTCCAGTATGAGTGGCCAGATTATACTGTTCCATACCAACCTTCTATTCTCAGTACTTGATGCATACTTGCCCTTCTCTCTACCCTTACCCTTGCTCCTGCTACTCCCATCCTTACTACTGCTACTCTTACTCTTGTTATACTCATGCCTTCCATCCTTATCCTCTCTCAGCACATGGATGCTACAGATTTATACAATATAATTATTTACTTATTAGCCTATGCTATGCTATATTATGTTATGTATATTGCTGGCTTATATGGTAGTGCAACCTTCTTTGCACTGCTACTATTATCCTCTACCATAACCTCTACTTTACAGTTGTACTCCTTCTCTAGGAGTGGTATTGCATCACAAAGTACTCTAACCTCATCCAACATTCCTATACTTGCCCTCCTCAACCTAGACTCTGGAGGTGTTGAGAGTATGCTATCCATCATCCTCTTCACAATCTCTGGCTTGCTCTTTGCATAACCTGCTACTGCATCATCATTATTATTATTATCATCATGATGGTGATCTGATCCTGATCCTGAACCTGATCTTGAACCAATGCTCTTCACAAGCATACGCATAACATCGCCATACTTTGTTACACCTTCATTGACAATCCCCAATATCCTCAGATAGAGTTCCCACTTCCATGCTCCTGCTACATGTATAGTTATCTTGCTTGGCTTCATACTGATAACCTTGATTATCTTCTCTACATCCTCTATCACATTCATTATTAGGGATTCACCCTCATCTACAATGTTATTGATCATGGATGGAGCAACTTTAGGCCACTCAGCCATGGACACAAAGCCCTTGCCACCAAGTATACTCCACATCTCCTCGCATATGAATGGTATGAATGGAGAGAGCATCCTTACTCTAGCATTAAGGAATTGTAGGATTGCACATGCTATATCACCATCGCCTCTACCCTTGCTCCTTGCCCTCTTGAGGTACCACTGCATATCCTGATCCATGATGTAGAGAAGGTTGTTCAATGCCTCCCTCACCCTTAATCTATCCATTGCCTCAGTTGTACTCTTTACCATATGCTGGAGCCTGCTCATGAGCCATAGATCCTCCTGCTTCTCATACACGTATTCATGTTCATGCTCTTCTCTATTCTCCTCGCCCATCTTATTGTATGGATGTGTATTGCTCTCACCTCTACTAGCAACGTTAGCAAATTGCATGCATGCGTTGTAGAGTCTCTCAACCTTCTCCTTTATGCTCTTAAGCATATCAAGTGTAAAGTCAGCATCCTGAAGTAACTCAGCAGATATAAGCAAGGAAGCCCTTATAGCATCGCTCCCATACTCTCTTATGGCCTTGCGCAATGGCACTATATTGCCTAGGGACTTGCTCATCTTCTTGCCATCCATTAGTACACTACCATTAACTACAATCTGCCTAGGCCATAACTCTTGAGGGAATATAGCAACGTGGTTGAATATGAAGAATGTGAGGTGGTTTGGAACGAGATCCCTTCCAGAGTGCCTGCTATCTACAGGGTAGTAGTAGAGGAACTCCTGCCTTACCTGCTCAAGAAGATCCTTGCTTATCTTGCATGACTCTGCAATGCTTGAAGAATCTCCAATGCCCAAGAGAACGTAATCGAAGAACCCCTCATCCATGCTACTACTAGTAGGGAGTTGCCTAGCATACTTTGCTATTACATAGTATGCCATGTATATTACAGAGTCTGAGAGCGACTCTATTATCCAACTCTCCTCCCATGGTAGCCTAGTACCTAGTCCTGATCTCCTAGCGCATGCCCTCTCCCTTAGCCAGTCTATGACATATCTGAACTCATCCCTTATCTCCTCTGGCAGTACCTGCATGCTATCAAGGCATTGGTGTGCTAGCCTCTTCCACTCCCTATCTGAGTAGTTTATGAACCACTGATCCCTGAGTATCTTAACTACACACTCTGCACCACATCTGCATCTCACTGGCTTTGCTAGATCAAGCATTGTATCTGCAAGGTTCTCCTTGAGCATATCCTCCCTAACCCTCTCCCTAGCATCCTTCACGCTCATGCCAGAGTAGTTCATCGCTACTCTAGAATCAGATGATATCCTGCCCTTGTAGAACTCATGTGTATAGAGTTCATTTGTAGCATCATTTAGCCTTGGATCATCTTGACTAGATATACTATAGCGTCTTATTACCACCTCTGAAGGTATACCATCCTTTGAGTACTCGCTCTCTATCATCACTATAGGCTCTACACCATTGAGTATATCCTTCTTGAGGATACCATCATAATGGCAGTAGTAAACACCGCTCTCAATACCATCCTTGATCTCCTTCAATGCTTGATAGTCATATGGTGCATGTGCTGGTACAGACATAACAACTCCAGTACCATTACTTGGATCTACAAACCTTGCTGGTAGTATTGGTACATCTCTATTGAGCAAGGGTACAATGACCCTCCTCCCTACAAGTTCCCTACCTTTGATGATCCTCTCAACATCAACATGCCTGTTGAGATAGGAGAGCCTCTCTGCAGCATTCATGCTTACAAGCCATCTCTCTCCATCCACTACAGCAATAACATAATCCACATCAGGGTTGAGCCATATATTGGTAACACCAAAGATAGTCTCTGCCCTGAGAGTAGCAGCAGGTAACAATAGCCCTTCTTCAATTTCGTCGCTACCATCACGAAGGATGAACTTTATCAAGAGATACTCTACAAACTCTGGCTCAACATCGCCAAGGGTATCATGCTGGCTCACTGGGCTCTGATCCCTAGGACACCATCCAACTGGATGTGAACCTTGAGAGATGAGCCCTTTATCCTTGAGTCTCTTGAACTGCCATTCTATGAACCTGTTATATAAAAGGTCTATGGTGGTGAACTCCCGCCTCCAGTCTATGGAATAGCCCATCTCCCTCATCCCCTCCTTTATCTCAGCATGGAAGTACCTTGCTATATTCACTGGATCCTTGAACTGCTCTATGTACTCTGGTTTAACACCGTAAAGGTTCACAAACGTCTCTATCAACTCTCTATCCTGCTCTGCTATACGTTTTGACATGGCAAGTATTGGTGTGCCAGTGTAGTGGAAGCCCATGGGGAAGAGCACATTATAACCCTTCATGCGCATGTATCTAGCATGCACATCAGCAAGTGTATAGGTTCTCCCATGCCCTATATGCTGGGGTGAGTTTGGGTAAGGATATGCTACAGTTATGAAGTACTTTGGTTTACCATCTATAGGATCACTCTCGAATATCCTTGACTCATCCCAAGCATTGATCCACTTCCTCTGTATACTTTGCCAGTCTATGGACATGTATGAGTGCACCCTTCATTCATTCCATTGTATTACATTATATTATGACTTATTATCCATTCCTTTGCCTTTGATTATACCTTCAATCATCATAGCAAGTGCATCATACTTGATATCTCTATGCTGACCTCCTCCCTGTGCAAACCTATCATCACCACCAGCAGAACCACCAAGGATGGATGCTATACCCTTCGCTATCATGCTTGCTTTGAACCTCTTCCTTGCTGATGAACCAGAGAATACTATGACCCTTATGTTCTTACCCTTGTCTACAAGTGCGCAGTATATGAGCCTTGGTTCGATATCTATTGCCTTCTCCCCTACAGCTATATGGTACTCCTCATCCAACGTATCATCATATATAGCATAAAGCTTGAACTCCTCCCTCCTGTTTCCATCCTCTACTACTGTTGCTATTATCTTTGCATTACTTACTATACTCTTAGCCATATCATCTGCAATCCTTCTTACCATGAGTCTAAGCCTTCTCCTTGCATCATCAGCCTCCTCAACCTTCCTTGCTAGAGTCTCTACAACCTTCTCCCTACTTGAGCCTAGCATCTCTGCTATAGAGGATATCTGAGCATCCTGCATCTGTGCATATCTTAGCGCTGCCTTGCCTGCTACGAACTCAAGCCTAACTATACCATCCTGTATCCTCTCCGCCTTGGTTATCTTTATCATGCCTACTTCTCCACTCCTCTCACAGTGCGTGCCTCCACATGCCTCTATATCCCAGTCCTTTATCTTTACTATCCTTATACTCTTGTTTGGTACATAACCACCTTGGTATATCCTGAAGCCATAGAGTTGCTCAGCCATACCCCTATCCATGACATCAACCTCTATTGGTAGATTAGCAAGGATTATATCATTTGCATGCTCCTCTATCCTCTTCACCTCATCTCTACTCAATGGTGAGTGATGTGTTATATCAAGCCTAGCATAATGCTCATCCTTGAATGCAGAGTGCTGCCATACCCATGGGCCTAGAGCCCTTCTGGATGCTGCATTTATGATATGGGTAGCAGTATGGTGCCTCATTATCAACCCTCTCCTTTCACCATCTACCCTGCATCTTACAGTATCGCTCTCCTTGAAGCTTATCTCAGCATCCTCTATCTTGTGAAGTATAACATCCCCCTGCTTTATCACATCTATCACTCTAGCCTCATTTATGTATCCATGGTCTGGCTCCTGCCCTCCAGCCCTAGCATAGAATGCTGTTCTATCTAGTATGATGTAGGGCATCTTAACCTTCACAACTCTAGCAGAGAACTCTAGCATGTACTGATCCTCATAGAAGAGCAGCCTTGTAGGCTCTATACTGCTAACATCCATTATTGGTTTAGGCTCCTCTACTAAAGGCTTCTCATTATGCCTCTCAGCAAGCATGGTGTAGAAGTTCTCTGGCACCCTATCTATCATACCATGCTCCTTCAGGAAGTCAGGTGTTATCCCATCTGACTCATAAAGCTTGATGAGATCATCGTTGCTTAACCTCTTCCCAGATAATCTCTTTGCTATACCCTTCATCCTCTCTATCGCATCTGCATACCTACTGCTCTCAACCCCAAGTATGGTTCTAACACTCTCCCTCTGCTCACTCAACTCTGGATACATCGAGGCTAGATAGTCTATGTGCATATCAGCTATCTCATCAAGCCTTATACTCCATCCTAGCCTTCTTAGCATTGTCAAGGCTCTTCTTAGCACTACTCTAAGGTTATAGCCTCCCCCAGTATTGCTAGGCAGTGCACCATCCGCTATAGCAAATGTTAGTGTCCTTGCATGATCAACCGTAGCATATATAACCTCTAGTGGCAGTATGATCCTCTCAAGCCTATCAGTATCTATGCTTAGCATCTTTGCTATAGCATCCTTATCTATAGAGTTACTACCGCTACTACTACTGCTACTAGAGACTATCTTGAAGTAACCTCCTAGTAACTCTGGATCGTACTCTACACCAAACCTATCGATCATATGCTTCACAACTGGACCGAATGTGCAGTCATAACTCGTTGGTGTGCCCATCGTAACCCATGAGAACCTCTCGAGCCCAGCACCCATATCAACAACCCTCTCCTTCATAATCCTGTAATCCTTTGGGTTCCCTTCGAACTCTGTGAATACAGCATTACCCAACTCTAGACCTCTAACATAGTACTCTAGGGAGTATCCAAATGCGCCATAGCCAAGCCATACATCCTCAACGAATACAATCTCATCCTCCCTTATGCCTAGAACATCAGTAAGCATCTTATAATCTAGTTCTATACATCTATCCTTCCAATACCCATTATCAGCATCAGCAATGCTGTGCTGCCCTATCATGCAGAATGAGGTGTAGTGCTTCCCAGTCCTACCAACATTCTCTATATCGTTGAACCTTAAGCACATCTGAGGGACTATCAATGGGTTTGCAGGTAACTCGAATACAACCTTGCCACCTATGACACGCTGAAAGTCAACTATGGATGCTACTGTGAAGAAGAGATCATCCCTCCATCTGCAGACTACAGGATAGCGCTTAACAGATGTATGCCCATTCTTGATGAAGAACCCTTCTACTGCCTTCCAAGTCTCTATGTAGTCTAACCTCTTGCTGGTTGGAGGGTTGCCTATGAACCCATATGGTTCGCAGTTTGGGCACCTCTCCCTAGCATTGAGAGCCCAGAAGTTGCCCTTACAGATACTACATTGCTGCCTCTTGAACCCAATAGCATCGAAGAGTGATACCCTATAGTACCTATCTGACTCTGATGAGAACCTTGCCAGTAACTCCTCCTTACTCAATGCAATAGCATGCTATGAATAATCTATTAATTCTTTCTATTGTTGGTTGATTGATTGGTTGGTTGAAGATGGTATTATATACCTACCTAGGCATGCCTATACCTATATACACACTTCTTACTTTAATTCATCCCTGCTTATTGAAGGTACTATATGGTACTCACCATTGTAGTACTGGAGTACCTTCACATTACCCATATCACTACCTATTATCTGACCTAGTTGGAATATCAATGCCAATGGACCAGAGAGTATGAGCCATACCTCCTCACTGTCACTCTCATCAGAGGATAGAGCATCGTTTATCTTCTGGTACGCTTCCTTAACTATCTTCTTGAACTCGCTTATATGAACCTCTCTAGGGTAACTGACTACAGCATATGGCCTACCTAGGTGCTTTATAACAGCGCCGACTATAGATTTTCCAATCTCTATGACTATTATTTTAGCCATGCTCTTACCCTACCTTATTTTAAATCAAGAATAGTTGGAGCCTAACTTATTCCTTACTTGGTAATGTAGTTCTTCTTGTATGTATATCTCATGCTGCTGCTACTACGCTACTATTAGCCCTTCTACCTATTCTATTGTTAAACACACCTTCAGGAACGGCCTCAACTCCTCTACCCTCTTCGAAATAGTAGCCATGCTTACGCCTGAGATACTTGCTAAATCCTTAATGCTCACAGCCCTCCTCTCGCCATCAACTAGTGAGAGATAAAGTATGGCAGCAGCAACTCCAACAGGGTTTACGCCCTTGCCATTCATAATGCTCCTTACTACATCATCTGCTAACCTGCATGCCTCAGCCTTCAATCTTACAGTATCAACATTGTTATTACCGTACCTATCATTTACACCATACTCTATCCATCTTACAAGTTCATCTATGTATGCATGTAGTGCTGGGTTTGGTATAGTTAAACCTAGTACCCTCTGTACTGCTCTATAACATGATGCTAGCCTTTTAGCATCAACCCCTACCTTATCTGCAAATGCATTAACGGTCATTGCATACCCTTCAAGCCTAAGCGCTACATATATTGCTGTGTATGCCATGATCCTCCTGCTCTTAATCCTATACCTGCTACTGAACTCCATGTACAACTCTAAGGCCTTTGAGATGATCGTACTATACCTGCTATATCCATCTATACCTAGTATCTGCAATACTTGCATGAGTAGATGCTCTACCATATCCTCGCCGCTCTGCCTACTCTGCATTAGTTAGTCACACCTAATTAGTCAAACCTAACTAGATATTTAAATATTCTTGCTACTAGCGATGGCTATACGCTTAACCAACTTACTCATGAGATAGCCTAGGGTTGCACCATAGCCAAGGTGATAGGGCAGTGCACTTATCGTTATTACCCAGACCATGCCCAAGAGTGCGCTGGCAGATACTTGCATTGAGTATAGCATGCTGACATCCGTAGCAGCCTTAAATGCTAGAGAGGGTTCCACTACAAGAAAGGTTACTGGCAGGAAGAGTACAAGCCATACTATGAAGCCTATTATGAGTCCTACTCCAGCAGCCCTGTATGAACAGACTATGCATATCTTACCCCTTAGCCTCCAATGTCTAAGTATCGTAACTAGCAAGAGTGCTGATGATGCACCAACTATAGTGCTGATGCTAACATGCATTACCAAACCTGCATAGAGTGCATCTACGCCCCTAAACCCCATAATCTCTCCTACTACAGCGTAGAACGTGCCTATGGGGAAGCCTATCTCATACTCACTTGCTATCAGGAGTACGGTAACGTACCAACTTGCTATGAATCCAGCAACTGCCCCTGCAGACATTGTCCTTACTATTGAGAATGTATAGAGAGGTTCACTCATGACTATCACCCATCACCGATACAGTATCCACATTCACACATCCCATCTCCATACATATCACAGTGACATATATTCATGAATTTAGCTCAGTTAATAGAAAAATATAACATTTTTTGTATAAAAATGGATATATATAGCTGGTATACGAGTTATTATGGATAAACGTACATGAAGACAATTATAATATGGTATTGCAATGAACGAATGTTAACAAACAAAATGATCTACTGCTTGGATTGGATAATGGTTGATGAGTGGATGGATAGATTGATAGATGGCGAGTAGATGAATTGAAGGTAATCACCTATC
Organism: Candidatus Nitrosocaldus tengchongensis; assembly: GCA_013538675.1. GTDB lineage: Archaea > Thermoproteota > Nitrososphaeria > Nitrososphaerales > Nitrosocaldaceae > Nitrosocaldus > Nitrosocaldus tengchongensis. The sequence goes on along the minus strand of JACAFJ010000038.1, from coordinate 560 downwards.
ATGGCTACCTTCAAACATAGTTATATTCTCAAGGAGTGTGGGAAGGAATACACCAACATCAGAGACTATACCTACAGCCTGCCATGTACCTCTATCCATCAACTTTGTAACTACTGCATGGTTTATATCAACTATAACAACCTTGACATGTGAAGGGAGCATATTCCCTACTGCAATGCTATGGAGCATAGTGCTAAGCATTAGAACCATATCTGCTCCTCTAAGCACTTCCCTGTACATCCTCCAGCCTTGAACAACATCTGTAACAACATCTGGTATTGGACCATCATCCCTTGGTGAGCCTATTAGCACATAGGGCACGTTATTCCTTATGCACTCGTACATTATACCCTTCTTTAACCTACCACTCTCAACCATAGCCTTTATCGAACCTGCCTTGAAGACCTCGTTGATTGCACGCATATGGTGCCTATGCCCCCTAACCGCTAAAGTACCATCATGAACATACATGCCTAGGGATGTGCCAAAGAGAGCATGCTCTATATCATGTACTGCTAGTGCATTGCCAGCAAGCAGACCATTAACGTACCTAAGCCTTA
>JACAFJ010000037.1 GCA_013538675.1 Candidatus Nitrosocaldus tengchongensis | reverse complement strand
GAGCCTAGACCTTCCTTCTCAAGTATATCCTTAATCTGCTTCAACACATCCATCACATGCTCATATTCTTTGCCATCGATCTGCTGTTTATTAGAGTAGAGTTCCCTGCTCAGGTTCAGCAAGTCTGCAGCCTTTCTTGCCCACTCGTTCCATAAACCGTATCTTGAAGGATAGTAGAATGTAAGTATCCCCGTTATGGTTGTAGAACCTCCGCCATCTACGTTTGCTCTGAAGTTGTCATACCTCTCTGCTAATGGTCTATTACCATGGATCAACTCTTTAATGTTCATCCTTATCTCATTGATATCATTACCATTTGCATCAAGAAATATCTGAAATAATTTATCTTTACTCCCCCTTACTTGGGATGCCTGCAATATCTTCTTTACCCGACGAGGAGACCGATGTCTGAGAGAGTCCGTAACCGCCCACAGACTCGTTAATATCTCCTTTACTCCATCCTCCCCTAACTTATCTATGTTATCTGGTGAGAGTAGTTCTCTGAATCTCTTTATCCTAATATTTGCTTCATCCATGAACTCTTGGCATTCCTTACTCATGCGCCATTCTTTGAATGCAGGTAGGTTCTTTCGTATAATTGCTTCACTATCTTTATTCATAATAATGATTTCCCTTCCCTTGCTAATATGGTTTATTGAATATTTCAATGCATATGCATAGTTTATTTAGCAGGTGTATGGAGAGGTAGGTAGATATGCATATTCGCAAGGTCATAATCATGGGTGCTGCTGGAAGAGACTTTCATAACTTTAACGTATTCTTCAGGGATAACCCAAGGTATAGAGTAGTTGCATTCACAGCAGCACAGATACCCTATATAGAGAATAGAGTGTATCCTCCAGAACTTGCTGGCTCTCTATACCCTCAAGGCATACCAATCTATCCTGAACATATGCTTGAAGAGTTGATAGAGCAGCATAGAATAGATGATGTATTCTTCTCATACAGCGATGTCTCACATGAACATGTAATGCATATAGCATCAAGGGTACTTGCAGCAGGAGCATCATTCACTCTATTAGGATCAAGGGATACCCAACTTGAAGCAAACAAGCCTGTCATTGCTGTAGTAGCAACAAGAACAGGGGCAGGAAAGAGCACCATAACTAGGCTTGTAGCAGATGTTGTAAGGGAAGAGAACCTGAAGCCAGTTATAGTTAGGCATCCAATGCCATACAATAACTTCTATGCTGTGCAGCACTTCAAGAGCATGGATGATCTTGCAAGGTATGAACTTACTCTAGAGGAGGAGGAAGAGTATATAGTGCATATAGAGAATGGGTATGAAGTACTTGCTGGTGTAGATTATGCTAGAGTGCTTGAGGAGGCTGAGAAGCATGGCGATATCATATTATGGGATGGAGGAAACAACGATATGCCATTCTATAGAGCAGATCACACAATAGTTGTTACAGATGCTACTAGAGCAGGACATGAACTACTCTACCATCCTGGAGAAGCGAATCTTAGGGCAGCAGATACCATAGTTATAAACAAGATCAACCTGGTTGATGACTCTATAGTTAAGGGCATAATTGAGAGGTGCAATGCTGTAAACCCAGATGCAAGTATCTTCCCTGTAAGGTCTGAGGCGTATGTTGATGAGCCAGAGAGAGTTAAAGGAAAGAGGGTTGTCATAGTTGAGGATGCGCCAAGCATAACACATGGGGAGATGCGTGAGGCTGCAGGCTCATACATTGCTAAAGCATTGAACTGTAGCATAGTAGATCCAAGGGCATATGCTGTAGGCTCGATAAGGGATGTGTATAGCAGGTATCCATGGATAGGCAATGTTATACCAGCTATGGGCTACAGCAAGGAGCAGATGCTTGAACTTGAGCATACCCTTAATGCTGTTGATTGTGATGCCATAATACTTGCTACACCAGCAGATATAGCAAGGAGGTTAAGGATAAACAAGCCAGTAGCAAGAGTAAGGTTCGCTGCTTTAGATGCAAGCAAGCCTGGGCTAAGGGAGTATCTGAAGGATGTGGTTACGAAGATGATGCATTAGCATGGATCATGATCCAATAATTATATAGTATAATAATGGTGATTGATTGATTGGTTGGTTGGTTGGTTAATTAGTTAGTCTAGGATATACTATAAATAGTTAAGAGGTAATAGAAATGTTGTGAGAGGCAGAAACAATAAAAACTTGGACAAGGCTGCATCTATACTGAACTACATACTGGCCAATATGGCAAATACGAACGATGATAAGGCTGATGAGGATATAGAGTTTATGTTATACCTTACAGAGAGGGTTGCTAAACTTTACGATGTTGATGTTGAGGAATTGATCAAGGTACAGGCTATACATATACGTGAGGCTAAGCTTGTGATAAAGATGCTTGGAGAGTTCTTTGTGAGTGTGAAGAAATAAGAAGAAGGTAATTACCTTATAAGCCTTCGATTTATAATGGTGTATGCGGTGGCCGGGATTTGAACCCGGGTCAGCAGCGTGGCAGGCTGCTGTCCTAGACCATGCTAGACGACCACCGCAACGCAAACAATACTGCAGATTTGCATACTCTTTATTTATAACTTTGCTGATTAGATCACAACTAGCATTATAAAGAGATAAATAGACTATCATTCTGAGTCTTTACCTATATGAATAGGATAAAGAGGATAGCCATGCAGTTGCTCGAAAGATACGATGGTATGTTTACTACTGACTTTGAGAGCAACAAGGAGCTGCTTGAGAAGATAGCAATATTCAGATCGAAGGAGTTGAGGAACGAGGTTGCAGGCTATATAACAAGACATGTAATGAGGAGAGCCTATGCAGATAAGACTATAGTGCAGAGTGCTGAGATGGATGAGGAGAGTAGTCAGAGTACAGGTGTAGAGGGCGAGGATATGGAGAAGGAGTTAGAGGCAAACGGTTCTACAGGTGATGAAAGAATAAGAGAGTGAGTAAGTTATCAAGATTATGATATGGCTAGGATTAGGCTGAAACTCCTTGGAGGGATGAAGAGACTGCTAGGTAGAGAAGTTATGGATATGGATGTTAATGGTGAGATCTCTTTAAGGGACCTACTTACACTCCTAGCATCTATCAGTAATGATTCCCATAACATACTGAATCCAAGTAACCTAATAGTAGTTATAAATGGGAGAGAAGCCTCATTACTTGGAGGGTTAGATGCAGTGATCAGGGATGGGGATCAAGTAAGTATACTCACAGTTGTACATGGTGGTGGATGCTTATAACATGATGTTGAGAAGAAGGTTGAGTAACAACAATCGTGTATATCATACACTACTTACATACATAGATCTCTCCATAGGGGAGCCAGAGGGGTTCATGAAGAGTGTCAGGACTCTTGCTGAAGAGTTACATAAGGGTATCATAGTACAAGTAATCAATGCTGATAATATAGCTGGATTAGAACATCTTCTAGAGGTTCTTGCCCAATCACTAGAGGCTGAGAGGAGATCATGCCTTCTAGCAAAGAGGGTTGAGGTTGATATGTTACTAAGGTTAGCATGCACAAGACAGATATCAGATGCGATAGAGAGCGTTGGGTTGAAGAAGGGGAGGAGCAAGGCAGTGCTTGTTGTGGTGATACATGAAGGGGATGGTTATGATAGTGATATGGAGGGAGATGGGAAGGGAGGTAGAGAGGATGGGGAGAGGGATGTAGAGAGGATAGATTACTACAATAACATGCTCATGAGATTCAAGGACAGGTTGAAGGCAATGGATGGAGTGATCAGGATGTATGATGATGATGGAGTTGGGGTTGGGGTTGGAGGAGAGGAGTATGTGTATAAGCATATGTATGAGCGTCTAACAAGCATACATGGATTGAGTGAGCAGGAACTAGCCTCATGCATAAGTAGCAATCGGCTTGTGAGTATACTTGCAGAGAGGGCAAACCTTCTACACAGATGAGTCTGCTAGCGAGCGTTTAATCCTGATGCTACTGAATAGATCATCATCCTTGAGCACTGCTACACCTGTAACTTTGCCTACCACCTCTATAAGCACTAACCAATCATAGTTCACAAGATCTACACGCCTATCTATCCTCGAGGCTACAGCCCTTATTATATCCATGTTATGAAGAGTATGCATCATCCTCTTCTCAACTGTTACTCTAAAGCTCTCATCCTTGCCTATCTTCACTGCTGCTAGCTCACTACAGGCATCGCTTATCTCCTCTACAGATGTATTAACTACCCTCTCAATGGGAATGAGTCTGAGTATATACCTTACCCTCCATGGTTCCTCCATAACCATGCTCCTCAACATTCTGATGACCTTGAATGGATCTATGTTTGATCTGCATACAAGCAAGCCTGAGACCCCTGTATACCATACATCTATCATGCTAACCTTAGCCTCATCTCCCTTGAAGAGTTCATGCATGAGCATTACCATCTCATCCCTAGCATCCCTCTCTCCATGCCTGTAAGTTGTTAGCAGCATGTTAAAGTCCGATCTCTTCACTCCAAACAATCTCCCTCCCCCTTCTTCTTCATCATCCTTATACTCTTTCTTACTCATCCTATTCCTCCTTCTACTTATCCTCCTATGATATGATACCGATAATCCAAGCATCTACCTGTAATACATCATTAGACATCTCTCCAACTCCTCCTTTGGTATAGCCCCTTCCCTTATAACCTTACCCTCATCAACATAATACACAGTTGATGCCTTGCCTATATACACTGCTCCACAGTCAAGTACTGCATCTAGCCCCTTCAGCATAGCCATGACTTGCCCTGCATCACTTGCTGGGTTAATACCAGATGGGTTAGCGCTAGTACCTACCAGCACACCATTGCATAACCTTATGAGCCTCAATGCGTGTTCATGCCTTGGCACCCTTACCCCAACCTTCCCATCCTTGATGATCTTACTTGATATCCTCTCATCCTTGAGCCTAGCAACTATGGTCAATGCTCCAGGCCAGAAGTGCCTTGCAAGTATCAATGCCCTCTCATCCATGTAAGCTATCCTCATAGCATCATCAACACTTGCACATAGTAATGGCATTGCCTTACCTTCTTCCCTACCCTTTATCCTGAACACACTTTCAACAGCATCATCATTGTATGGATCGCAACCCAACCCATAGACTGTATCTGTAGGATAGGCTATAACTCCTCCATCTCTAACTATTGTAGCAGCCTTTGCTATACCCTGCTCATTACATTGCAGTAATAGTGGTAGCATCTTATATCTAGCATGAACAAAATACTTATTAATAGATTGCTTGCTGGTAAAGAGTCATGCTAGAGGAAGAGGAGATGGAGGAAGAGGAGGAAGAGTTCGAGGAGGATTTTGAAGAGGATTTTGAAGAAGAAGATTATGAGTATGAGGAAGAGGGAGAGGAGGAGTACTAAATCTCTTACTAACTATTTTTATATTTACTTTCTACTAATAATAATATTATAATATTATTAGTAGATAAATGGTACAATCTATGCTATAGTAGTAGTTAGCCTGAATTATGATCTTATCATAATTGTTATGCATTGATCCTCACCATCCTCTTGATGAGCATGTATATGGTTATGAGTATGGCAGATATGCCAGAGACCTTGATTATACTTGCAAGATAGTTATATAACGAATTATGAAATATCATACTATACCAGTCTATGAACTCTGCTATTGCTAGAAGGCTTATACCTGATACTATAATGAGTGAACTAGCCTTCTTACTTGCTAGAGATAGTACCATGCCTTGAGTTGAACCATACACTATGAGCATGAACGCTATTGCCTTTGTAACATACTCAAGTGAGTTGCCAGGGATTGTGAAGAATGGATAGATAGCGAATGTAAGCAAGATTAGTAATGGCACCATGTACTTGAACCCCTTCTGCACACTATATGCTAGTGCAATGAAGGCATAGCCTACAGCATCTAATGCTGTTGATACCATGCTGAAGGAACCAGCAGAGTAGTAGATGTCTATAGCACTGACCATGAAGCCTAAGCCTATGGATATGAATGCTATGGATAGTCTTAGCATTGTAGGGCTCTTGGTTATGTTAAAACCTCTGTATGTAAGCAAACCTATGGTTATGCCTAAGAGCATCCCTAGAAGGTAGATCGATACACCTGCTACCGTAGCAGTGATCGTTACTTCCACCATCTGTTATTCAACACCCATTGGTTCATTCATTTATCAATCCATACATCTATATCTGTAGTTCTTCATACTTGCTTCTCTCATGCATCTCATCCCATTCTATTCCCCTTCATATTATTATACTACATCATAATACTTACTTTAGATGGTACTACAACTTATAGTCGTTGAGCACATCTCTGTACCTTGGATCGGTATAGGCTAGTATCTTAACATACTCCCCATAGGTTACATCCAACATGCATTTATCACACCTCACACGGGAGAAGTTATTCTCCAGCACAGCTATCGAGCCACACTTTGGGCATTTTACACGCATATCTTACAATCGATGAAGAAACTAATAATGGTTTTGTTGTCAGAAGGCTTATGCCATGCTACTATACTACACATATGGGTATAAACTGTAAGACAGCATCTGAATTGAGGGTAAGGAGAAGGGTAACAATATATAATAATCATGACTATCAAACCTTGATATGGTCAAATGCGTAAAGTGTGGTAGCGAGATAGACGAGAGAATAGAGAGGGATGCTAGGGCAAAGAGCTATGGAAGTTGTAACAACTGCTGGAATGAATGGACGAGGTATAGCGTAATGGTCATAAACGATCTTAGGCTTGATATGTCTATACCAGAGCATAGGCAGATGCTCAAGAGGTATGAAAGGATGTTCTTTGGACTTGAGCAGATAGGGCAAGGGATGAGAGATGTTAGCAAGGAGGAGGAGAGGGTTCCAGATAAGAAGTGATGTATATATATAATATATAATAAATTTGATTTGGTTATCTAGTATTATTCAATCATACCAATAACAATAATATCATAGATTAGTAGCAGCAGTAGTAGTAGGATCAGACTAAGCCTACTCTTCTCAGAAGGTTCGTTGGTATGCTCTTTAACAGCAGGTTCCTCCTCTCCTCATCCATATCCTGCAGTACATGCTTTATGCTTGCTATGGTTGCACTCCTTATACTCTCATCCAAGGAGTTGAACGTATCAAGCAATGGTGCAAAGTCTATCCTTGCTACCTTGCCTACATCACTTGCCATAACCCTAGCATATATGCTGAATATACCATCCCTCTCCTCATCACCAAACTCATAGAGTAGTTCAAGCCATGTCTTGAAGAGCCTTGCTACAGTGTTCATATCCATGCTTGGGAGAGCATCTACAACATTCCTTATCATCTCCACCCTATCCTCATCCTGTAGCGCAAAGAACTCGTTGAGTCTATTCCTCATCATAGGCTTCCTTAGGAACTCTGGTAGCCCAGCAAGTATGTATATTATGTTGCCAGCATAGTTTGGAGCACTCTGCTCATTGCTAGCATCATCATTATTATTATTATCATTGTCATCTACAACCTTCATCTCTCATATCATATCCCCATAATGGTTATATCTCTTTGCCTCCTTTACCATCAATATAGTAGATGATAAGTAGGGAGAGGGAAGGTGTAGAGGAAGGAGAGAGAGAAGGAAGAGGGAGAGAAGGTAAGAGCATACTAGTACTCTGCATAGATAGGGATGATGATATAGGCTCTAAAGCAGGTGTAGGTACACCTGTACTAGGCAGGGATGAATGCATAAACGCTGGGGTAAGGCTTGCAATGGAGGACCCAGAGGATGCAGATTCAAACGCTATATTTGCTGCAGTGAAGGTGTATGAAGAGTTGGTAAGCAAAGGTTACAGGAGTGAGATAGCACTGCTCTCAGGATCATACAAGAGAGGCGTTGAGGCTGATGAGAGGATAGTAAGCCAACTGCATAGCGTGCTGAAGAGGTTCAGTGCTGATGCTGTAGTCATGGTATCAGATGGTGCAGATGATGAGTCAGTGCTACCAGTGATACAGGGTATAGTGCCAGTTATATCAGTGCAGAGAGTTGTTATAAAGCATAGCAGGAGTGTAGAGTACTCATACGCATTGCTTGGTAGATACCTTAGATCACTTATATATGATCCTAAGTACTCAAAGTTCTTCCTAGGCATACCTGGTGCACTTCTAGTAGCAGGAGGGCTCTCTATAGTGCTCAACCTTGCAGATTATGCACTGCCAGTACTCTCAATAATATTGGGAGCAATATTCCTTGTTAGGGCATTCGATGTTGATAGAACATTACTGAGCATAACAAAGAGCACAACCCCATCCAGCTTCGTTAGAATATTCTCCATAATAGCAGGTATAATAATCATCATAGCATCTATAGAGACTGGATACGTTAATGTGCAGAACATGCTTGGAGGACATGATGCATTAAGCATAGTACTGAACAAGGATATAATCACAGCATTCCTCATCAACATGCTCCCCTTGCTCTGGATAGGTATAGGTGTGATATTTGGAGGCAAACTCTTGAGCGATCTATTCAGGAGCAATATAAGGGTGTTGAGCGATGCATTAAGGTTGGTTGTGCTAGGGCTCTTCTACATACCAGTGCAGCAGTTGATACTCATGATCAAGGGTGAAGCGAATCCATTCAGCCTAGTCTCATCATTGCTTCTTGGGTTTGCTATAACTCTGATAGCAGCAACGCTAGTCTATGAGTACTACAAGAAGAGGGCATCATCGATAAAAGCAAATACAATAAAGAAATCAGTAGGAGAAGTAAGGACAGGTAAGGGTAAGACACATGCTGATGAAGGAAAGGATGATGGGAGTGATGATGATGATAATGGAAAGGGTAGTAAATAAAAGGGGATAGGAGACAGTAGGTAGGCATGTATGTTGTTTGTGTAATTGTAATGATGATGATGGATATGTGCATATACTGATTCAATAGTAGACTAGTAAAGGATAGCAACAGGATGGAATATCTCTATATAAATATGTGAATGAACAGGCTAGGATGGTCTAATTGCATATAAAATATATAAAAAGTATCATATCAGTATAATATATGCTAGAAGAGAGATCTGCTGGGGCAGTGCTCTTCCGTCTAGAGGATAGAGAGCCTATATACCTCATCCTACACTACGGTGCTGGACACTGGGACTTCCCCAAAGGCAATATAGAGCAGGGGGAGGATGAGTTGAGTACAGTGAAGAGGGAGATAAGGGAGGAGACATGTATAGATGATATAGAGTTCATCCAGGGGTTCAGGAGGATGGTTGAGTACATGTACAAGAGGGCTGGAAGGTTGGTGCACAAGGTGGTTGTATTCTATCTTGCAAAGACCAGTAAAGATGATGTTAAACTATCGTATGAGCATAACGATTATAGATGGAGTAGGTTTGATGATGCCCTAGACCTCTTGACCTATAACAACTCAAAGATCATACTCAAGGATGCTGATTCCTTCCTTAGAGGCATCCTATCCTCCTCATCCTCCTCATCCTAGTAGGTAGTAGTATTGTATGAATGCAACTATGCAATGATAGTTCATCTCTGCACTATGAGGAGTAAGATGAAGATGATGATATCTTGGCAAGTCTAGATGCCTCCTTTACAGGGTCATCTGCATAGAGTATGCTTCTACCAACTATTATGTAGTCTGCTCCACTCTTCAACGCTATAGATGGGTCTCCTCCTTGAGCACCGCTCCCAGGTGAGAATAGAGCAGTAACCCTATACCCATGCTTACCTACCATGTAGGCTCTACACTCCCTTATCATCTCTGGCCTAGTTGCACCTACAACTATACCATCAGCATTAGATGTTAGAGCCCACTCAAGGAATATCCTATACAGGCTAGTGGATGATGTTGGGTTTTGAGCATGCTGCCCTTCAGGTACCACTGCTCCAACCTGCATACCATAACTGCTCTCAGCGCTCTTATGGCTCATATACACAAGTGCTATAGCACCCATGCATACTCCTCCTCTACCATGTGCATGATGTATAGTATCATTGAGTGCATCTAATCCTATTATCGGGTTGATCGTTAGTGCATCAAAACCTGAATCAGCAAGGTAGTCTATGGTAACCTTGTTAGTGCTAGGGATATCATTCAACTTTATATCAGCTATGCTCTGTAGCCCATACGAGTGTGCATAATCATTCACATGCTTTATATCATCCATGCTTAAGGGGAGGAGTAGGTGCATGTTGATCTTTATACTGCATATATAGCATGCTAGAGCATCTATGATTGAGCATGCCTTATCGACAAGTGCATTGCTTGGCTCAAGGTCTAATGCAAGCACTACCCTACTACCATCATGCTCCTCTACAGATCTACTTAGTCTCTTCAAGAATGTGGGTGTGGATGCTGCAAGTATGGGTTCTCTAGCAGTCTGATCCTTATTACCTTGGTTGTAATCCCTCCTCCATTCATCACTCATATCTGCTGCTGATCTTTCATCCTTATAACCTTCATGTATATGTATCCATGCCCATCTATATCGTTTGTGAACTCTGGACCTTCCCCGCTCTGGCTAGAGTACCTTACAAAGTTGCCCTCTGGCATATGATCAAGAACAGTATAGCAGAAGTATGGAGTGCCATCATCATCGCTACTCATGAACATGCCTATTATAGGCGTGGATGATGCATCTTCATCTTTATCCTTATCTTTGCCCTTACCCTTGCCATCTACACCACGCCTCCTCATAAGGAAGAATGGTGTTAGAACCTCTTCCCTCATGTATCTGAAGAGCACAAGCTTGGTTAGGCTACTAAGATCGTTCATCACTATGGTCTCAGTATGCATCTCCTTTCTACCCTTGAGTATCTTCCTTGGCATCTCTTTAACCCTTATTATTGGAGCATAGGAGTATGCTGGGTTACTTGCTGCATTTACCATGTTTACCTCTTCACCACCCATGTACACCCTGTATGCTATGAACTCCCCAGAGCACTCTGCATTGACATAGCAGAGTAATGGTTTTGCTAAACCTACGTTGATACCTACTGCTAGCACATCCGTATTCTGTAACCTGAATGCATAAACAGGCAATGGTACAACCTCTAGTGCAGATGCTAACCTTGCAAGATCGTTTATGCTTGCTAGTTGCATGTAGTAGGGTATCTTTACCACCAGCAGCATAAATATTAAAGAGTAATTAAAGGGTTACATCCATCTACCACCCATCTTGCATTGATCACATGGATGGTCTGAACCTAAGCACTATATTGTTGTTATATACAATGTATACATGACCATCATCATGATCCACATCCATACCAACTATGTGCACGTATGGATCTTTATGTAGCAGGGAGAGTGGGTATGAGCATGCTTCTTCCTGTTGATTCACTGGATGGCATATGCTCCCCCATGCTGCAACCAACTTACCAACCTCATCATCATCAGCAGCATCTATAACAATCACACTCTTGCCTGTTGCTATGTATAGGTACCTCTTGTCATCAACATCCATATCCACTATAGCATCTGCTGAGTGATAAGGGGTTGAGGGGTTGATAAAGCTCAGTTTATCTACAAACCTACCACCATCATCCTTGCTGAATACCTGTATCCTTCTATTACCCTCATCGAGCACATAGAACCTATCATATTCACTTACTGCAATGCTACCTATATATAGGAATTGACCATCTCCACGCTCTAATGGTCCATAGCCATCTGGATCGCTACAGTCTGTGCCAGTAGGTACAGCTTCGTACCATTCTACCTCAGGTGTAGCCCAGTGACCATGCATCTCATCATCGCTCTTGTAATGTGGTATAACATAGCCGTAGATGGTGCACTCATTTGTGATCCATAACCTCTTCACAACTTTACCATCACTCATTATTGCCATACCATCGCTTAGTATAGCATAGATATAGCCTCTATCATCCATCTCAACATCCAGAATTTTGCTCCCTAGTATAGAGCCTAACATATACTCCTCCAATATACTCCCATCATCATCATACACCTTAGCCTTACCCTTCTGGTAGAGTGATACAGCAACCTTACCTTCCCCATGAGCAAGCCGTACCCTCTCTTCCTGACCATACTCATCCCTTGTAACTACTGTCCACTCACCAACCTTAACCCCATCCTGCTTATCATACTTGTATATCTTGATCTCGCCATCCTCATACAATGCT
>JACAFJ010000036.1 GCA_013538675.1 Candidatus Nitrosocaldus tengchongensis | reverse complement strand
ATACTGCTGCCGTTGCTGTATTGGACTTTATGTTCGATATAAACATTATCAATGCTGCTAGTAGTACTATAACCAACTCGTATGGAAGTATATTTACAAATGAGAGTGCTTCTGCCAACCATAATGCTAGACCAGATTTTATGAATGAGAGTGATAGTGCAAGCCCTCCTCCAAGTAGGAAGAGTATGCCAAATGGCATCTTCTCAACCTCTGCCCAATCCAGTATTCGCTCTCTCCTCCCATGTGGTATCACGAAGAGCGATACTCCTCCAGCTATTGCAATTACAGAGTTGGTTATCATGGAGGATTCAGGTAACCAATAAGGAGAGGTGAACATGAGAGTAAGTACGCTCAGCAGTACTAGCAGTACTATCATCTGACTTCTAGTCCACCTAACATTCCCGCTCTCTATCCTTAGTATCTCTTTTATAGTATCGTAGGAGCCTGAACCTTGATCGTTCAACCTCCTAGTCATTATGAAACCAGTTATGGCTAGCATTGTAAGTGATAGTGGTGCTCCAAGAGCAGACCACTCTGCAAATGATATAGTGTAGCCAAATGTATCCATCACTATACCAGCAAAGATCAGGTTAGGTGGTGCACCAACCAATGTAGCAATGCTACCTATTGATGATGCATATGCTATGCCCAACATAAGCGCTACTGTGAAGTTCCTGTCTAGCATAACCTGATTTGATCTTGCTATTACATTGGTTATTACTTGTGCTATAGGGAGCATCACAAGCACTGCAGTTGTGCTAAGAACAACCATTGAGAGTAGAGCAGTTGCTATCATGAATCCCCAGACTATCCTCTTTGGTGAGTAACCAAATACAGAGATGAGCATCAACGCTATCTTCTTATGCAGACCTGACTTCTCTATGCTTATTGCTATGAGGAACATGCCGAGGAGGAGCACTACTATTGGATGCATATACTCAGAGGCAACGCTAGTCAATGGTAATACACCCATTATAGGCAATAATGCCAATGGCAATAATGCTGTAGCATAGACTGAGATAGCCTCAGTTATCCACCATACTATAATCCATGATGCTATGGCTAGTACTATCTTGCCTTCTTCAGATAGACCAGTAGGAGTTGGGGCTACAAGTATAAGGAGGAATAACAGTGGACCAATTACTGAACCAATGATTTTTATACTCATAGTATCGAGTAGATAAAGCTAGAATCTTTATAAAATGTATCGGAGATACAGATGCCTAATTAATTAATTAACTTACTCTTTCGTATCATGCTCTTCTATCGTTACATCTCCTTCAATCATCTTCATCTGCACTGCAACTAATACATGCTCTGGATCATAGCCCATCCTCTTCAGCATCGCCTCTGCCCTCTTGCTTATCTTAACGTGTATGTTATGACCCCCTATCCTACCAAATGCTATGCCTCTGAACCTTATCCTCTCCCCATCAAGTGTAAAGTAGCCATTCAACCTACTTGTTATATCACTTGCATATACACTTGTAACATAAACTTTTAGATCATCATAGTATCTATCATACTCATCTCTAGCATCTGTTATTCTATCATCTCTTTTGTTATTATTGCTATCAACACTACCACTATTATCATTGTTGTTATCACCACCATCAACAACATTCATTCAAGCTCAACCTCCTTATTTATCAGATCGCTTATTGCAAGGAGTCTATGATCGTCATCATCTATCTTGAAATCCCTTACCTGTAACTTCACATTACCATCTATACACTCATGCTCTATTGTAGAAGAACCATCCTTCCTAACCTTCACAAGTGCCCATTCTGACCTTAACTTGCATGTTAACAGAAACCATGACTCCTCATCCCTTATACTCGGCATCCCTACCTCTGATGATATATCTAGTATGCCAAGCCTCTTCTCCTCAGCAAATAACCTCTTGCATCTAACGCATCTCCACACATCTATTGCCCCAATTATCCTGTTCCTATGCTTTATGTTAACCACGCCATAGTATACATTGCTATGCATACATTTATCATCCATAAAACTCACCTCCTTGCATCATCGTAAATCTTTGCAAGTATGCTTGCTATACCATCTATCCTCTCATTCCTCTTAACCTCTCTATTCATCCTTAAGCATAGCATCCTGTACATGTTTGTTACTGCAAATCTAGGGTTAAGTGCCTCATACCTTCCGTTGATCTCTATGCATGCACCATCCCTTACAAGGTTGGATAGTGCATCCTTAACCTTACCCTCATCCATATCCAATTCATCTGCAACCTCTCTAGCATTAAGCATGCCCTTCCTCAAGAGTAGCATGTAGACCTTGATCACACCTATGCTTATCATCAACTCTCTAGCAAGAGCATCCTCTACCTCCTCCATGGATACCATACTATATCTATGCTACCTAACCTAACCTGATTATAAAGGTTAACCTCTAGACTAGGCTAATGGGGCAAATGAATAAAGCAGGAGCATGCAGAGTATAACCATGCGCATACTTGTATGTATGAGTGGAGGTTCTGGTGTAGTATACGGGATAAGGCTACTTGAAGCACTGAAGGCTCTTAATATTGAGACCCATCTTATAATGAGCAAATGGGCTGAAGAGTGCGTAAGGCTTGAGACTGACTTCAATGTTGATGGTGTGAAGACTCTAGCGGATTACACGTACAACAATGATGATCTAGCAGCAAAGCCATCTAGTGGGTCATTCAAGTTGGATGGTACTGTAATCATCCCATGTAGCATGAAGACTCTAGCAAGTATATCATTGGGCTTGGATGATACCCTCATAGCAAGGGCAGCAATGGTAGCGATGAAGGAGTCTAGAAGGTTAGTGTTGGTGCCAAGAGAGACTCCTCTAACTGCAGTGCATATAGAGCATATGCTCAAACTTGCTAGGCTGGGTGTAGTTATACTCCCTGCCATGCCTGGATTCTACCATAGGCCAAAGAGTATGGATGATCTTATAAACCATATAGTGGGAAAGGTGTTGGATCAGTTTGGGATAGAGCATAACCTGTTCAAGAGATGGGAGGGAAGGGAAGACGGGTAGTAGATGAATCAATAGTTAGTTAGTATACAAATTGGATACTTGTCTGTCTATGCTTTAGCAAGCTTCTTTGCTACCTTGAATGCGAATCCTACGGCTATAAGATACATAACTAGGCTAACTACTACTGCTGTGAGTATGCTATTAGTAATCCTCCATGTTATCAGGAACGATGCTACAGCAGGTATACCCATCACCAATGCAACTATGGTACCCTTTGCGTATATCCCAAACCTTGATACCTTACCCATACGAACTATGCAACGGAAGGGATATAATTATTTATAAGATGATTATGAGCATGGGCTTATCTGCTATGATATACTTTGGTAAAAGATTTTTATATATAATAAAGTAAACTCAATACATGCATAGATTATCCAGATACAGGCCTCCAGCATATGATAAGAACGCTGGGTTCATAATAGTACTGCTAGCACTGCTCTTCTTTGGCGCTATGTATGCAATACTAACCAGGATAGATAATGGATATGCTGGGTTCATAATGCTCATAGCAGCATCTGGCTTCATAGCATACTGGACCATGCACCTTAGGAGGGTATTCAAGGTAGAGGAGGCAAAGCCTGTGATGCACAAGATGGAGCAACATAAGGACTGGGTATACGACCTCATCAAGGGAGAGGGCGAGATAATATTCGTTGCTGAAGTACCAGGGCCAGAGGAAGAGGTCAACGCTAGGCTCATAAACGGGACGCTTTACATAAATGGAGGGCAGAACTTCACAAAATCCATACAGTTGGATGCGAGCGAGGATATGGGTATAGCGGAGTTCAGATACAGGAATGGTATACTAACCCTGAAGATAAAGAAGTTGATCTAATTAATTGGTGAGGCACTAGTTTAAATCCTCTGCAATCTACAATCCAAGCAAGGAATTACTCACTCAACCAGTCTGCTATAGACTCTTTACCATCTCCAACTTCTCTGGTAGATAATCATCTGTTATCTTCGTTAAACCATACTTTGCGAATGCCTCCAACTCGCTCTTCCTCCTCATCTTAAGGAAGAGTTCGAGTTCGCTCCTCCATATATCAGACTGATACCTAGGATCCTGCTTGAGCTCATGGCATCTCTTCACATCCTGCTCAGTCATTGGGTCTGTTGGAAGTTTATACTTCTGGATATCACTAGCCCATACACCTATCCACTTTGCATCTGGTACTGTGAGTTCTCTTAGGTGTGCTGCATTTGCTGATCCAGACTTTATCACCATTGCTATATGCTCCCCATAAACATCCCCATCTGTAAGGATGTATACAGGGAGGTTAAGTTCCCTGTTGAGCCTCATGAGCAAGTATCTGGTTGATCTTGGTGCTTGGCCAGCAGTATCAACTATTATTGCATTGAACCTCTTATGCACATTCTCCTCCACAAACCTTGTGAATATACCACCCTTCTCTACAGCAAGGACCATCTCTGCACTTGTATCTACAAACTCTGCACTGCTTAAACTTGGACCTATTAGGTAGCCATCTGGATGGTCTGAGAGGTTTAACCTCCTCCCCTCATACCCTGGTACAGTATACTCTATTGTAAGATCTCCAAATATACTGCTCCTCTCCTCTGGGTATATGTTGAAGTCTTCCCTTGCAAGTGAGAGCAGTGCTTCAAGATCAGTTATTATGTGATCAGACTCAGCCTGATCCTCAAAGTCTATGTTGAATGCTTGGGCTGAATAGTATACATCCCTTAGCGTACTGGTCTTCCCCTCATTGACCAACTTGTCAACAAAGAATGCAAGCCAGATGAGTTGTGTGAAGGATCTAAGATGCCTTATGTTCTTTGCAGATCTGACTATCCTTGCATTACCTAGGATATACTGCCTTAGCCTCTTATCATAGACTATGTTTGCTACAGATCTGCTTGGTATATGAACTTCAGGGAATACACCATTGTCGAGATCATTGTATATCCTCTTGCCCAACTCTACTAGGAGTGTCTTGACCTTGCTCTTTCTCTCTCTCTGAGATTCTATGCTGATACTACTTCTTTTTGTGCTTGCACTACTCCTGCTGCTAGTAGTAGCCATGCTCTTCTCTACAATAGATCCTTTACCCTTTATTTTACTTGTATCATCGTATTTCTTAATGATCATCATCCTCTTCTTATCCTTACTACTAACACTGTTGAATCTCCCGCCCTTGTAACTCTTCTCCTCCTCTTCCTCCCTCTTTAACCTAGGATCATTCA
Source organism: Candidatus Nitrosocaldus tengchongensis (assembly GCA_013538675.1). Lineage (GTDB taxonomy): Archaea > Thermoproteota > Nitrososphaeria > Nitrososphaerales > Nitrosocaldaceae > Nitrosocaldus > Nitrosocaldus tengchongensis. The sequence goes on along the minus strand of JACAFJ010000036.1, from coordinate 7,409 downwards.
TGCCCTTTGATCTACCACTCCTCTTCCTATTATTGTTCTTCGTTAGACTATTACTGTTATCAACTATTCTACTATCTCCTTTAGCCCTACCTTTATCTTTTATACCCTTATCCTTGGCCTTGCTCTTGTTTCTGGCTTTGTATCTACCCTTCTTACTCCTCTTTCTCTCCATAGCCATCTCCCCCTACCATCATCATCCTCCTCTTCTCCTCTTCATTACCATCACCATTATACTCTATTCCCCTAGCATCCTTTTTCTTCTTCTTCACATCTTCATGCTCATTAACCTCCTCCCCCTCCTCATCTCCTACTCCTACCACTCCACCACCTATACCCATGTCTACAATCTCTTGCTCGTACTGCTCCCCTAACCTCAGCAGTGCCTTGTACCTAGGCTCCTTCTCAGCCCTACCCAACTCAGTAGCAAATCTTGCCAAGAGCGGTATATACCTTGAGTAAAGCCCAAGTCTCTTCTTTGCCATTGCAATGCTCCCCTTCCTGCTCAGATGTATTGATAGCCTTCTTGCAAGGAACCTTATTGCATTCTTCAACTCATACTCAATCTCTGGTCTATCTGCTATGTACTCCTTGCCTACCGTCTTGTACGGTATCCTGGTTGAGCATATATGTGTGACAATTGCTATTGGCATCTCATCTGCCTTAACCTTGTACCTTGCCCAATCTATCTCATCTATAACCTTCCATGCAACATCACTTCCTTCATCATAGAGCAAAGGTATCTTGTTGGCAAACCTGTAGAGTCTTATCCCCTTGCCCTCTATACCCCCTCCATATGCAATACCTGCCTCTACTATGAAGGGGAAGCCAGAGTATGCACTTGGCGGTCTCTGCACGACCTCTACAAACTCTGGCTTGAATATGCTCCTCATCCCTGCCTCTAATGCCTCCTCACCCATTGGAGATAAGCATGTTGCATCTGGAGGGAGAAAGCCACCATACCTATGCATGGCATCTGCAAGCCTAACTATCTCCTCATTGCTAAGCATGCCTATCCTCTTCCCCTCATCCATGTTTGCAAATGCAAGGAACCTCTTAGCAGTGCTTAAACCTACCCTTTGGAAGTTCTTGACGAGGAAGGAGATGAGCGTATCACCCATTGCTATGGTGAGTATATGGGATCTGAATGGCTCGATATCGTTTATATTAACTGTCCTATACTCGCCATCCAGCAGTACCGTGTAGTGTATCTCATTAGCAAGGGGGTCTACCCTATCTATCCTAACCTTATCCATATCCTCAACGCTCATACTCAGCATAACAAGCAGTGATGCTGCAGTCTTCATACTTGTAGATAGCCTATCCCAGCGCTCCCTTGCAGCATCAACGATGCTCTTCTCGCTTGATCTTAACACCTCCTTGATGAACTTATCCTTAACCTCATGCAATGTTATAGAGCCTATCTCGCTCTGTATGAGCCTCCTTAGAGTCTCAACATCTATACCTGCTGGATGAGGCTTAACCTCAACTGGAGGGTTTGGCATCCTATCCATTATCCTCTTGAATGATATGCTACTTCCATTTGGTTCCTCAAGCATTATATCTGCATATGGAGTGATAAGGGCTGTCTGTGCTATGTAATCTCTAACCTTCTGCTGTGCCTTGGAGTAGTCCCCAAGCAGGGTTATACTTATCTCTAACCCTCTCCCATTGTATGACTCTCTACTGCTCTTATTCAGTATGATAGGCTTATTCCTCTGTATATCAAGCATTATAACATACTCGTATGCATATCCATCCCTTACAGTCTTTATAACTGCTGGCTTGTTTGTTGTTATCTGACCGTAGAGTATTGCCATAGTTGCTCCTAAACCGAACATGCCTCTATTCTGCTTGAGCGTGAACTTTGTTCCATAGAGTACTTTCCCGAAGGCTATAGGTACATGCTCTGGATCTATTGCAGGACCATTATCCTTAACTGTAACTGTATATTGCTTTGGATCTGGCATCCCTTGTGCTTCTCCATGCTCCCTTATAGAGACGCTTATCTCAGGGAGCATGCTTGAGGAGTCACAGGCATCTAGCGAGTTCTCTACCAACTCCCTTACAGTCATGTACAGTGCCCTTGTAGGGTTAGTAAACCCTGCTAGATCTCTATTCCTATAGAAGAACTCCGATGGACTTATCTCTGCGAATGTGCTCATCTTCAATCACCACTAGCAATGCTCTCATCCTCCCAGAGCTTGAGCCTCTCTATCTTTGCCCTTCTTCTAGCCTTCTGGAGCATGTTGTACACAGTTGAGTGCATACTGCCATTTATAAGCATCATAACAGCCTCGCTTGCAAGCCGAACCTCTTCAGCCTTACCTATTATAGCAACGTAGTGTCCATAGACTGAGATGTATGCCCCTGTTAACTCCTCTATGAGTCTTCTAGCCTTCCCACTTGAGCCTATGAGCCTGCCCTTAATCCTCTGTATTGCATTTGGTGACCTCCCAACATGATCCTTCAGATCTATAACGGTTATCGTGCACTCTTCCTCCCTTAGTAACCTCATGGCACGTTCAGGTGAGAACCCTCTCGCCACTGCTGTTACGAACTCCACAGCCTTGAATACCCTAACGTCTATTATGCTACCTCCACTGCTCTCTGCATTCTTACTCATTGCCGCTGTTATTGTTACACTACCATCCTCACTATCTATGTAGAGTTTAACATTGCATGACTGCTCAACCATAGTTTTAACATTGCCATCCCTGCCTATCAGTACGCCTATCCTATCCCTTGGGATCTTCACTGCCTGCTTGAACTCCATCATCCCTTATCATGCTCATTAGATAATTTATATCATGAACCTCGACTCCCCGCTTGCTGAAGAACCTATTCACATTCCTTAGATCCCTTAGAAGGAACTCACGAGCGTTAGGATGCTTCACATCTACTGCAGAACCAAAATCGAATATAACTATCCTAGCATTGTGAAGGAATATGTTGAACTCTGAGAGATCAGCATGAACTAGTCTAGCATCATTATAAAGCCTGATGATGTTGTCTATAACCTGCTCATACTGCTCCTTGTCTACAGTGCACTGGTTGAGTGTAGGTGCTGGAACACCGTTGCTGCCTATGAACTCCATCAGCAGTACATTGCCCTTAACGTATATTGGCTTTGGTACACTAACACTGTTTGAGTATGCCCTGCTAAGGTTCTTGAACTCCTTCCTTGCCCAAAGTATAACTATGTTACGCATCCCTCTCTTAACCCTCTTGAACCTAGGGTCTCCAACTATGTACTGTAGCCTATGCCTGAACTCTGCTGTAGCAACGAGATAGATCTTAACTGCTACACTGCTCCCATCCTCTGCTACTCCCCAGTACACTCTAGACTCCTTCCCACTTGCTACTACACCATTAAGATAGGCAAGGTAGCCAGAGTTCATCATGCTATAGAGTGTTAGCATTGTACTGTAATCAAAGACCTCCTCCTTGACCTTCACTAGAGACTCATCCTTCTCCCTAACCCTCTGCTCCCTGTCTATCCTGATGAGTTCCCTTAACACTCTCTTATCTATCCTCTCCTCCTCCTTGCCATCATCGCTATAATGACTCATGAGCATACACCTGATAGGACTGTGCTAGAATATGGATGGTATTATGATTAACATAACATCCCATGCATGCTCTAAGCTATCTAAAAATCCTGTGGAAGGTAACCATTTGCCTTTAACCAGTCAACCTGTGCAAGGGTGTACCTCCACACTATATCTCCTCTCTCATCGCTCTTGAACTCCCATGGTGCTACTAGCACAACATCGTTATCCCTAACCCATATCTTCCTCTTCAACTTACCCCTTATCCTTGCTATCCTGTTCTTGTTATCAACACACTTTACAAGTACATGATCGCTCCCAAGCATCTTTATCACTCTACCCAATATCTCTCCCTCTGCTGGTAACACTAGTTCCTTTAACTCAGCCTCACTCAGTACCTTCCTCTTACCCATGCATATTATACTTACAATAATCTATTTCTAGTTTTGCATTTTGTTTGCTAGTAACTGTGCACGAACTTGAAGAGCATCAGGAATGGTACACCTGCTATATATCTGACGCTATGAGGTGATGCTAGCCTTAACTCAAGTGCTTTTGATACTATCCTCTTACCAACAAGGTTTGCTATCGAGCATGATCTGAGCAGTGCTATGGCATCCTCCTCCCCTATACGTTCATGAAAGTAATCCCTGCTTATCTCAACCTCTAGATTACCCTCCCTTATACTACTCCCTATGAGTTCCTCATCACATATATTTATCATCAGCGAGCCTTGGTACTGCATGCTTCTAGAGTAGTACATAATCATTCATCAATAGACTAACTAGACGAACTTGCCCTTTATTGGTGACCTTGCACCGCATGCTTCACAGGTAAGGAATACAAGCCTCTTAACCTTCTCAACCCTTGTATCTGGTGAGTTGCATACAGGGCATATAACGTACTCTTTGATGTATCTTTGTAGTAGTGACTGGAATATGGATGACTCCCATTTACCAACGAAGAATGCCTTCTCATTCACTATATTTGCTGATGATCCTATCTCCTTTGCTAGGAAGAGTAGTAACTTCTCTGGATCCCTTCGAAGTATCTTTGGATAGTCATCAAAGTTCCTTAAGATGGTTCTATTACCAGACCATACGACATCTGGCTGTGGTATCTCGAGCCTGAATGCACCTTTGCTGCTCCTTGCTGGGATCCTGCTGTATAGCCTCTGCAGGAGCATCTCATACCTTGAATCATCCATGGATGATGGTTATACATACTATATAATATACCTAACTTGTAGTGTAATAAGCAAGATGTAAAGGCAATTATTATTATTTATTAGATCTACTAGACTAGGCGGTATAGTTCTGGACAAGTCTCTTTTTCCATTTACTCATCATATTAAACCTTTTATGTAGAAAGAAGGCTAAAAATAACTCTATAAAATCATATAAGGCAGATAATGAAGAAAAATAATAGTACTTATCTGCTACTTGCCCTTCCCCACTCTGCTAGTGCACTTGCAGCCTTGACCCATGGGAGTATCTCATTGTACACAGGGATTCCAGCCTTCTCTATATCTCTGACCATCTTTGCTGTATATGGTCCTCCTATTGCACCAGCAAGTATAGGCTTCCTCCTCATCCTGTTAAGTTCTGCAAGAACCTGCACTATATTCTCATCCAATGGATCATCTTGGAAGACGAACCAAGGCATTATTATATCCACATTGGGATCATCCATGAAACGCTCTATAGCAAACTTGTAATCGCTAGATGTTGCTGAACCTGTAACATCCATTGGGTTGCCTATAACGAATGTTGGAGGATAATGCTCCTTGAATGCCTTGAGCGTTTCATCTGTTATCTGAGCAACCTCTAGCCCTAGCCTCTCAAAGTGATCAACTGCAGAGATCACAGGACCTATGCCATTAGATACAAGTGCTACCCTGTTACCCTTTGCTGCTGGCTGCCATGCAAGAGCCTTCAATGTTCCTACAAGCTCCTGATAACCATCGACCAGTATAACACCAGCCTGCTTCAATGCTCCCTTGACCACTTCATAACTCCCTCCCATTGAGCCTGTATGGGATACTGCCTGCTTTGCACCCCTCTTGGTTCTACCACTCTTCCATATCACTATTGGCTTACCCTTCTCCCTTATCACACGTTTTGCTGTGTTAACGAACTTCCTACCATCGCCAAAGCCCTCAACATACAGTCCTATAACCTTGGTGTTTGGGTCATTTGCTAGATACCATATCATATCAGCCTCATCCACATCAGCCCTGTTGCCATAACTTATCATCTTACTCATCCCAAACGATTCAGCACTCTCCATGAATGAGATGCCTATTGTACCGCTCTGGGTTAGGAAGGATACAGAGCCCAATGGTGGTCTTATCATCCTTACATGACCTTGGAATGCAGCATCAAGCCTATTCTCTGCATTGAACATCCCTATACAGTTTGGTCCTATGACACGCATATCATACTTATCAGCAAGTTCCTTTATCTTACGCTCGGCCTCTGCCCTCTCCCCTCCCAACTCCTTGCCTCCTCCAGAGATGATGAGGATGTTATGTATCCCTAGTTTTGCTGCCTGCTCCATTATTGCTGGAGTCTGAAGCACATCAACCACAACAACTACAAGGTCTACGGGCTTGCCAATATCCTCTAGAGACTTGTATGCTTTAATCCCCATTATCTGATCCCTTGTTGGGTTTATGGGGTATACCTCGCCCTTGTACTCATGCATCGCTAGGCTATCAAGTACTGAGTAACCAACTTTGCCTGGGGTTGCTGATGCTCCAACAACTGCTATAGACTTGGGGTAGAAGAACTTCTCCATGTGCCTTATGTTTGGCTCTGCATTTGAGATTGGATTATCCAGTGGCTTCTCCCTAAGTATCATCTTTGCATCTAGCACAGCATAATCATCTGGGTAAAGTACTATTGGGTTGAAGTCTATGCTATCGTAGTACGCTGCTATATCCATGCCCAATCTTCCTATGTTGACTAGAGCCTCAGCAAGCATGTTCTTGTCTATTGGCTTTGAGCCTCTGAACCCTTCAAGTACCTTCTTGCCATTCAACTCCTCTATCATTGCTAATGCATCATCCTTACTTATTGGGAGCATCCTGAATGATACATCCCTGAACACCTCAGTGAATATACCTCCAAGCCCAAGCATTATCACTGGTCCAAACTGCTCATCATACTGCAATCCAACTATCATCTCTACTCCCTGTGGCATCATCTTCTCAAGGAGTATGCCTTTAACTTCGTACCTTGATGCTAACCTTCCATACATATCGTTGAATGCATCCCTAACCTCCTGCTCACTCCTTACCCCAACCCTTACCCCTCCAACATCTGTCTTGTGCAGTATCTCTGGAGAGACAACCTTCATGACCAGAGGGAAGCCTATCCTCCTTGCCTCTTGTACAGCCTCATCTGCACTCTTAACTAGAGCGTATGCTGGGACCTTTATGCCATAAGAGGTTAGTATCTGCTTAGCCTGCTCCTCAGTTATCACCTTATGCTTGTTTGCCATCGTCTCCTTGAGTACCTGCTCTACACTCATGCTCATCAATGCCTTCACTTGCCAGCATTTTTATATAAACTTATCATACTCCTGAAGTTCCTGTAGAGTATGTTTGCTGTATGCTCAAGCATCCCTGCTCTATGCTTTGCATCCTTCATCAGTATATCCATGCTTATACCCATCCCATCCATCTCTCTGCTATACTCCTCAGCCCATTCCTCTACCATCTGCTCATCAACCTCTACATGGAACTGGATGCCTATAGCATTGCCAAGCATGAATGCCTGATTAGGGTAATGGTTAGAGTATGCAAGTCTCACAGCATTATCTGCAAGATCGTATGTATCGTTGTGCCAGTGGAATACC
>JACAFJ010000035.1 GCA_013538675.1 Candidatus Nitrosocaldus tengchongensis | reverse complement strand
TAGTAAGGGCATTGAGTGCTGGATGCCTAGGCTATAAGCGTAGAAGGAGGTTTGTACCAACAAGGTGGAGCATAACTGCCGTTGATGATACAATCTCTAAAGCACTGATTGAACATATCAAGCATGAGCCTAGCATAGATGAGTACATGGTATACTCTAGAGATGTTAGCATGAACAGGTTCATATGCATACTATTGCCAGGTAAATGGGAGTTTGAGTGGATAGAGGCATGGTTCCCAAGCACCACATGGAATGTTTGTGGGAGTAGGTATGAGATGATAGGGGATCATGAATACTATAGAGGGAGGAAGGGTTATGCTATGGTTGGAGGATGCTACTATTCTGCCAGGCTTGCAGTTGCTGAGCATCTAGCATCTATTAAGAGGCAGGCAAGGGTTCTCATGCTAAGAGAGATATACCCAGGGTTCAACATACCAGTTGGTGTATGGTTCGTTAGAGAGCATGTTAGGGCAATGCTTAAAGGCAAGGCAGCAAGGTTCACAAGGATGGATGATGCTATTAAATATGCTATGAGCATGCTTAAGATACCATTGGAGGAATGGGCTAGGGAGAGCAGTATGCTTAAAGTCAAGACACAGATGAGGCTATCTGATTACATACAGCAGCAACGAACGATAACCTCATAACTAATCTAAACAGATTTAATAGAGAGTAAGATTATTTATAGTAATCAAGGCATGAAAGAGACTCTAGAGGGCAAGGGTTTGGAGAAAGGTTATCTACCAATACTCATACTCCTTGCCTCACCTGTACTCTACACCCTTGCAATAGCACCAGATACATTCCAGATGGGCTGGAATGAGGGTAGGGGAGGCTTCCTATTTGCTCTAGCATTCATAGTTGCAGAGATAGCAGGGATAAGATATGCTGTATCAAGGAATAGGCTATACCTAGCATCTATGCTGGCAGTTGCATGCATGGCATACTTCACGCTAGTAGAGAACGGGTATAGGCAGGTTATAATGGACTCTGCATCACAGTATGGTGTTAGACTTAAGGATAGTTGGGCATGGATGTGGGATTATATAGTGCTAGGATCATTCATGGTTTCAGCATTAAGCATTATATATGGGAGGAGATGGCTAAGGATAGCACCTGCAAGCCCAATATACCTGCTTGGGAGTGCAATAATACTCTCGTTGGATGCGTTCTTCCCATACAACACCCTAGGCCCATTACAGTTCATAGTGCCTTATCTACTCCAGTTCGATGCCTGGATAATAAATACTCTTGATATAGGGAGTGCTACAGCAAGGAGCAACATGCTCTTCCTGAATGGGAGCAAGGGCTCCATGGCCCTCCAGGTCTTCTGGCCATCAGCAGGAGTGCATAGCATCATCATATACTCTCTAGTCATGCTAGCATTCCTACTCAAGATGAATATAAAGCCTAGTAGGAGGAAGGCTATGTACTTTGCCATAGGTGTTGCTGGTACAGTATTCGTGAACACGATGAGGATACTTGCCCTATCCATATACGTTCTTACCGTTAGTGCTGATGTTAATGCATTCGAGTCATTCCACTCAATAGCAGGGGAGATAATGTTCCTACCATGGCTTGCTGGTTACCTTATGCTCATAATGTACGTTGAGAGTAAGAGGCTCAAGAGGATGGACAAGGGTATGCCAAGCGAGAGTAGGTAGGATGGGTATAACAGAGAGATAACCCAAAATCCCACCTCACGAGTTGTATATTGCTATTATGTTACCGTTACATGAACCTCTGTAGTGTTTCTTGGCCCTTAACACTAACCAGATCTGAGACCTTTACACCTAGACGCCTTACAGGCTTGCTACTCTCTTCCAATGCCTCCTCAAGCAATACCCTTGCATATCTAGCAATATCATCCATGCTATTTGAGTAGTGCTTGAGCATCCTTGCTCTGCTTCTCATGCTCAGATCCTCATAGACAAGCATTATGCCTACAGATCTGAAGAGTAGTCCTTGCTCAACTAGGCTCTTGTGCACATCCATGCTCAAAGTATTAAGATCATCAAGCATATCCTCAATTGCACTAGTGTTCCTCTTGAGCGTTGTTATTCTGCTTATCTGCTTTGCCATAGCACTCTCCTTGACTGGCTCCTCATCTATGCCTCTGGATGCGTTGTACAGGTATATACCCATCTTCCTCCCAAACTCCTTGATGAGCGTATCTATGCTTACTTTGGCAAGATCTGCTACTGTGTATATACCCATGGAGTTTAGCGTAGCCTCTGTCTTCTTCCCAACCCATAGCAGTTTACCAACACTCATCCTGCTTATGAAGTCCTTAGCATCCTCTGGTCTAACTACTGTAAGTCCATCTGGCTTCCTGTAGTCAGATGCCATCTTTGCTATTAACTTGTTCATCCCTATTCCTATTGAGCATGTCAGTCCTACACTAGTCCTTACCTCATCCTTCAACCTTGAGGCAAGTCTGGTAGCATCATCAAAATCCTTGCATCTCATGCTAACATCCATGTAAGCCTCATCTATGCTAACCTGCTCAAATGCATCTGCATTGGCTCTAAGTATAGCCATAACCATATCTGATACACTTGTATAGTACTGCTCATCGACTGGAAGGAATACAGCATCCTGCTCCCTTAGTAGTCTCTTTGCTTGCACTATAGGCATTCCTGCCTTTACACCATATGCCCTAGCCTTGTAGTTGCAAGTACTAACTGCTCCACTATCTCCTCCCCTAGCAGAGTATACGCATACAACAACAGGCCTATCCTTCAGATCATTCCTCCTCAACTCCTCACATTGAGCATAGAAGTAGTCTAGATCAACATGCATTACTATCCTACTCTTGCCCCTACTACTACTAATACTCATACATTGAGTATAACCCTGTACCATCATATACATATTATTAAGACCTTACATACATACTATAAGCATGGGTAGTTATGAGAAGGATGTCATCACAGTCAATGATGATGATGGTAGGATAACCATAAGGATTGAGATGATGGAGGTTGAGCATATATACCCTTGCATCTTCAACGGTAGAGTACTCCTCTTCATAAAGGATGATGATGGTATGCTCAACTGCTACGAGGTTGAGGATGAGGATCTTAAGAGCAAGATAATGGATAATCCATCCCATGATTCCATAGTAAGGATACTTCAGCAGATTATTAGCGACAGAACGGTATAGATTGCATGTATATCAAACTATTTATACAGGTATGATCCCTTAAGAGGGTATGGCTGAGACGCAGAGCACACAGGCACAACGCAAGGCAGCAAACGAGATCTTCATAGGCAAGAAACCATTGATGACGTATGTGACAGCCACCCTAGTTCAGTTGGCAAATGAGCCAACAGTAACCATAAAGGCTAGGGGGCTCAGCATCGCCAGGGCAATAGATGTTGCACAGATAATCGTGAAGAGGATGAACTCTTTAGGCTACAAGATAAGCGATGTGAGGCTTGGATCAGAGCAGATGCAGAGCCAGAACGGCAAGGTAAGGAACGTATCCACTATAGAGATAGATATAAGCAGGAAGTAAGGCTAGCTGCCTGCTTCTATCTTTTTTATGTTTATGTTATAGCATATTTCATCTTTCTGATGCTTCTTAAGGTAGGTTATTATTATTGATTTAATGAGATGATCTTCACTGATTGTTATGATCCTACGCCTCATATACGTTGTTAAGCATGAGGAGTTAGACTCTAGAGTGAAGAATGATCTACCATATATTGAGGAGATGGGCAAGTTCTTTGCCTTGTGGTTGAACAAGAATTTTGGGTTCCATTATGATGTTGAGGTTGATGTGCTTGCTGTAGAGAAGAGCCCGTTCAGGAGGCTTAGGTTTGGGTTGAGCGATCTCATAATGCATCATAGGAGTAAAGGGAAGGATAACTACCATATCTACCTAGCATACTTTAGACCATTGATCTCTGACTGTAGTGCTGGTTACTACACAGACAACTTTGGTTTAGTGCACTGGCTTGATTATCATTTGGATTCAGGCTCAGACTCACATGCTATGGATAGGAAGAGGTTCTTTGCTGTTAACAACTGTACCAAGGTATCTCATATAATCTTGCATGAGGTTGGTAGGAGGAAGGGTATAGCGAAGAGGTACAACGATGCCATACATGATCTATGGACTGAGCATGTATCTGGAGTAAGGGATTATGAGTACTACGATGATAGGTACAGGAAGGTATCTAAGAAGGAGGATGATGGAGAGTATGCATTTGCAACTATGAGCATACCAGTGCTATCATAAATAAATAAAATAATAATTAATTTGTGATTTACTTGCCTTGCTTCTTCTTACTAGCCTTCATGTACGTCATGAATGTTGCTGCCATAACACCACCTATTGCAAGTGCACCAATCATGCTCTCTGGCACTACCTGGAAGGATACCCAGAAGTTCTGCCAGAACGCTCCAGTTATAGGATTATACTAGTACAGATGCAACAGGAAGCATAACCAATGCATCATATACAATAGCAGAGAAGGATGTAGTGTTAAGTAGTAGTAGTACAAGTAGCATGCAGCAGCAACAACAACAGGAGCAACTACAACAGTATTCAAGCAGTATACCGATACTCCAGATAGCATCTCTAAGCGCACTTGCAGCGATGGCAGGTATACTTGTGGTAGCAAGGAGGGTTAGAAGAGAAAGGTAATAACAACAACCCTATCCATTCTTTTTATAACATCATTTTAAAATGCTGTCATTCTATCATTGTACCAATAATTAATTATATACCTAGCCTGTAATAATACATATGCAGAGGATGGCCTTTGCAGATAAGAATGTTATGACACTGCTCATACTTGCTGCAATAGCGGTCTTCTCCCTCCCACTTGTACTACCTCACATAACCCATGAGTCTATGATATACCATATCTACCTACACATGATAGCGTTCATGGTATCCATATTCCTTGTGATAGTATCTGCACTATCATACCATAGGGGGAGGAGCAGAAGGCTACTCTTCATGATGCTTGCACTCTCAATGCTTGCAGTTGCAGAGTTTGTGAACTTCCTTACAGCAACAGGGAATGTACCAGCACTCCTGCTCCCAATAATAAATGTAGAGTTGGCACACATGCTCATACTTGCCATGCTTGTGCTCTTCATGACTGGGGTTATGAAGATGGGCTGAGTTGAGGTGAGTATAGGAAGGATGAGCAATATAAGGAATACGATACTTGAGTGCATAAACAGGAATCCTGGGATAAGGTATAGGGAACTGCTTAGAATCCTAGGGTTAACAAATGGGGTGTTATCATACCATCTCTACAGGTTGGAGGCTGATCAGATGATAAGGATAGATAGAGATGGAGGAATGACAAGGTATTATGCAAGTGATGTTGAGCAGGATGAGGCTAACATACTTGGCATGCTTAGGATACCAACTGCAAGGAGGATCATCTCCTATATGCTTGAGAATGATGGTTCATCAACTCTTGATGAACTTGCATTCATGCTTGGCAAGGCACCATCGACCATCTTCTGGCATATGAAGAGGCTAATCGAGAAGGGGCTTGTAGATAAGTATGACTACAAGTATGTGTTAAGAAACAAGCATCTAATAGCAGGTGTACTTGCAAGGTATAGGGAGCAGTTGGTTGAGAAGGTTGCAGATAACTACGCTGATATGATGGAGGATCTAAACTTTTAATACTTAATGCTGCTTAATGTTGGTTAGGATGCCAAGCATATGGCATATGCACGATGAGAGGATTGTAGAGTATGTACATAGCATACTATCAAAGAGCCCAAGCATACTCCCAAGCATAGAGGATGATGCTAGGCAGAGAGATATACCGATAGTTGGTCCACTTATAGGTAGGCTACTCTTCCTCCTTGTACTTGCAATAAGGGGTAGAAGGATACTGGAGATAGGTACTGCTGTAGGCTACTCTACCATATGGCTTGGGTTAGCAGCAAGGAAGGTTAAGGGTAGAGTAACAAGCATAGAGATAGATCCTGCAAGGGCAGATGAGGCTAGGGCAAACATACATACTGCTAACCTAGATGATACTGTAGAGGTTATAACTGGGGATGCTCTAGATGTGATACCAAGGCTCAAGGGAAGGTTCAACCTAATCTTCATAGATGATAGCAAGGATAACTACCCTAGGTACTTTGAGTTGTGCTATCCAAGGCTGAGTAAGAACGGGCTACTCATAGCAGATAATGCGTTATGGCATGGGGAGGTACTGAAGGATGATAGTAGAGAAGGTAAGGCTATAGCAAGGTTCAACTCCATGCTTATAAGTAGCATGGATGCATTGGTGCTCCCTGTACGGGATGGGATAGCAATAGGTATCAAGGGATACAGGTACTAACCAGGTATTGTGTATGCCATATACTTACTAGTTAGCCAAGAAGGTTGCGTACAACATCCCTCCTTACCAGTTCGAACCTTGCAGAGGTCTCTATCATCCTCATAGCCTTCTCGAACGCTTCATCTGTTGGCAGGTCTGCAACTTGCATGTATATATTCTCAGCCTCCTTCTTCCAGTACTGGTAGAAGTCTTCTGGATCCTTACCTGCACTGGAGATGATGGAGTCGAACAACTCCTTCATCTTGAGAAGATGCTCGCTCCTCAACCCCTTGGGCCCTAGCATATAGTAATATGGTATATAGCCATTTATAAAAATAGATGTCTCAGAGCGATGATACTATGAAGCCTATCCCTATATACACCAGTACAGAATAGAGCGCTATGTAGAGTAACCTGTAGAGTAGCCTTGCATTATAATGAAGTCTAGCAATCCTATCCATGCCTTTCTTTGCCATGTATGCTGTACCAGCAAGCCATGCATAATCCATCCATATATGGGCTATGAACATTAGGAGCACTCCATTCATGGATGCCATATAGTATGCATCGGTTATCATCTTCATCCCAACAGTAAGCCACCATGCTATGAAGAATGGGTTGAGGGCTGAGAATGCTATACCAGCAAGGAGTGAACCATGCAATGTTGTTGATATCCTGAATACTCTACTACTACTAACGTTGTTACTGCTACTGGATGTGCTTGTAGTAGTGGTAAGTGTGTATAACTGCATGGTAGCAAATACTATGAGTGCTATACCACCAACCAAGCCTATGAGCCATCTTAACTGATCTATGTAATCTATGCTAAGCATGCCTACTGCTATGGCTAGAACTAATGGCAACTCTACCACTGCATGACCACTAGCACACAACAAACCTGATAGATGCCCATACCTCTTTGCATAGTGCAGGTTTATGAGGAAGAGTGGTCCTGGGGATAGTACTCCAGAGGATGATACAGCAATGACCATGAGCAGGAATGTATAGTCCATTTGCCTTACCTCACCACTAGCACATATAACAACACATGACTGGTATAAGTAAAGGTCATCTTGTATAAAAGGTAGAGCATTAGCATTGGTGAATGGAAAGTAAAGAACGAAAGATGGGTTGATGAATGAATAAATGGATGGATGAATGAAATGGAGGAGGTATGCAGATGAAGGTACTGCTTGATATGGACCCAGGGGTTGATGATGCAATAGCGCTCATACTTGCATTGAATAATGCTGATATAGAGATAGTTGCACTGAGCACGGTATCTGGTAACGTTAGTGCTAGGACGGGGGCAGTTAACGCACTTAGGATATGCAATGCTCTGGACAAGAGTACGAAGGTCATACAGGGTCTGAGTAAGAAGGGTTACAGGAGGTCAAGCCATGCTGTAGAGGTGCATGGCATGGATGGGCTTGGAGACTCTATGATTGGTGCAGGAGGAGCAGTTAGATTAGCAATGCATAGCAGCAGTAATCCAGTAGGGGAACTTGCCAGCATCCTTGCATCCTACAGGGACAAAGAGGTTACACTCCTCTGCACTGCACCGTTAACTAACATAGCAGCACTGCTTGATGAGCATAGTGATGTGAAGAGGTATATAGGCAAGGTATACGTCATGGGCGGAGCCTATGATCTTGATGCTGCTGAGGGTAATGTTACAAGGTATGCAGAGTTCAACTTCTACACGGATGCTGTAGCAGCAGATAAGGTGATGGGCTCTGATCTTAGCATTGTTGCATGTGGGCTTGAGTTGACATCACGCAATGACTGCAGCGTAGACCATCTTATGCTTAAGAGGATCGAGTCTATAGGGAGCGGTTCTGCTACCCTTGCAGCAAGGATACTCAAGAACCCTGTATCAAGGCACTCATGCTTCAACCTACATGATGTATTTGCACTTGCAGCACTCCTAGAGCCTGAGATCTTTGCTATGAAGAGGGCAAGGGTAAGGGTAGAGACTACTAGGAAGAAGAAGGGCATGTGTATAACAGAGTACAGGGATGATGGGAATGTTAGCATATGCTACGATGTAAAAGCAGATAGGTTCATGGACTTTATCCTGAATGGTCTAAGGTGATATATTTATTTATAATCTTTTTATATATAGATGAGGGATGATGGTCTATCTATACCATCTCTATACCATCTCTATAGAACCTTTATACCTGTGTAGAATCTCTCAACCCTCTCATCCTTAACGTATCTCAGCAACTCATCATAGTATGGACTTGCTCTAGTCTCCTCTCTAGCAACCTTGAGTGCAGCAGCAAGGTTTGCCATGAAGAGTGCTTCCAACTCCCCATAACCCTTCAGTAGTAATGCTGTAAAGGCACCAAGGAGGGCATCTCCAGCACCAACAGTACTTACAACCTTGAGCCCTATAGCATTCAGATCTATACTTGGTATGGATGCTATCTTGCCATTCCAGTAGAAGAGGCAACCCTCAGAGCCTCTAGTCAGTATCATCCTCTTATCCAGTCTTGCAAGTGCCTTGAACCCTTGCATGACATCACTTGCATTTGATAAGAGTAGGCATTCAGACTCATTCATGAGTAGATAGTCTACCTTGCTTATACCATCCCTTAACGCATCTATACCAGATCTGGCTAGGAGTGCTGGTGCCCATATGATCCTCTTGCTCATTCCATCATCAACCCCCCTAGCATGCTCTATAAGACTCAAGGCAAAATCCAGTGGAGGGTCTATAACTACAACTGCCCTTGCCTCATCTATAGCCTCCTTGAATACACTCTCATCAAGAATCTCTGGCTTGAGCATATCATTCACAACCTTGTATGTAAGTATCATATTCTCACCCTTGCCATCAACAAGTATGTACGCCTGCCCTGAAGGATGATCAAACCTCTTTATGTATGATGTATCTACACCCTCCTCATCCTCCAGTATCCTTATCTGCTCATCTGCTATCCTGTCATTGCCTAGAGCACCTATGAGCCCAACCTTATCCTTGCCAAGTATCCTAGCAGATGCAACTGCAGTATTTGCACCCTTGCCACCTGCTACACTTATAACCTTCCTTGCCCTTACCTCCTCACCAGCCTTTGGAAATGAATCGACGAATACAGTTGTATCCCAGTTTATCGCTCCAGCAACTAGTTCCATCACCACCATACTAACTCATCCAACCCTGTCTTGATATACGTACTTGCCTTTATATTTAATGCTCGGCAGGTATTAGAGCATATATATTATTCACTTCTGCTACTGTAAGTTAGTATGATTAATTACACAGCCATTTATCTTATGGTTATAATTGATAGTTATGCAGAGTAGAGAGGATGAGGGTAAAGGAGTGTATGGTACTGGCAATGATAACAATAACAACAGCAACGCTATACGTATAGCAGGTAGTGAGTTGAGGAATGTATTCAGAGACTTTCTCAACATGGAGCCAACATCCATGTTAATAAGAGGTTTACCTGGTACAGGGAAGACAACTCTAGCATTGGAGTTGATGCAACTTATGCATGAGAAGTACAACTGCTTCTACATCTCAACAAGAGTATCATTAGCAAGGCTACAGCGCTACTTCCCATGGATAATAGGCTACTTGAAGGATGAGTCAGTATTCTCATATGATAAGATAGAGAAGGACTCTGTTATAGATCTGAGGCTTGGGAGTGCCACAGGTACAGTTGAGCTGGTTATAGACATGCTGATCAACAAGAAGAGAGCCTTTGTAGTACTTGATAGTTGGGATGCACTAGCAAAGGAGATCAAGTATGAGGATAGGATGAAGATGGAGAAGACGATGATTACAGTTGCAGATACAAACGATGGCTTCCTGCTATTTGTAAGTGAAGAACCAGAGATGAATACACTGTCATACCTCGTTGATGGGATAGTGACATTAAGCATCAAGGATGATGATGGTGTAAGCATAAGATCAATGCATTTAGATAAGATGAGAGGAGTTGCTCTCTACAACAGCACCTATACATACACATTGCTAGAATCTAGATTCACACTGGTCCCTATGATGCAGTATAACAGTACATACTATGGATGCAAAGGATGTGATGACGGTAATAATGGTGATGGTAATAGTAGTAGCAGTAGTAGTAGGTTATTCAAACCATTGTATGCCAGAGCTGGTTTCGTATCAACAGGTAGCAAGGATACTGATAATATACTGCATGGAGGACTTGAGTATGGTAGCACTCTACTCCTAGAGATAGACCCTGGGCTTGACATGGTGTTCTTGAAGACTATTCTAGTATGTATGATACTTAACATGTTGAGGAGTAATGGTAAGGTTATGCTTGATGCACTTGATGCTCCAGTTAGCAGCATGCTGAGTAGCATACTACCATTCTGCACAGACGAGGTTAAGAACCTAACTGTATTCTCATCCAGCAAGGTCGATACTTCAAGGATTTATGAGCAGTGGATGATGATGTCAAAGAGGAAGAAGGATGGCAAAGGTATGCTAAACACACTACCATCTATAGTGAATATCAACGATTCAAACTACATGCATATCATGCTGGAGAAGTATGTGGAGTTGAAGAGAGTAGATGGTGCTAATAGTAGTGATGGTAAGAACGACGATGATCACAACTCTACTAGCAAGGAGATGGCTAATACTGCAAAGCCATTACTCTTACTACTTGATCGAATACATGCAAATGATAGCAGGATACATGAGGGTATGCTCCTAACCAGTGCGAAGGATAATGGCGATGTAGCGGTTATAGTAGAAAGGATGGGTTCGAACAACTTACCATATGCCAAGAGCATATCGGATGTGCATCTTAGGCTATGGAGTAGGAATGGAGTATGTCTAATGCACTCTGCGAAGCCTAGCCTTGGTACATATGCAATACTTCTTGATAGAGAGAGGGGATACCCTGCATACTCACTGCTAAGGATGGTGTAGTGGTAATAGGATGGTGATATGGGATTGATGAGGGTGAGGTGAGATATGCAATGATTAAGAGGAATACGCATGATGATGTTAGGGGTAAGGAGGGAGTAGATAGGGTTAGATATAATGATGCTGATGGTAATGGCGAGTATGTAAAGGAGGTAGAGGCTAGTAATAGCAAGTATAAGGAGGCTAAGGTTGAGACTGAGGTTGAGGTTGAGGAGAAGATCAATGCAATAGTGGTTAAGCATCTCAGTAGTGTACTTGGCGAGCATACAATCAAGGTCATAAACTACCATCTAAACAGGATGGGTGTTGATATACGTAATGTGTGTAATGATCCAAAGAAGGTTGAAGGTGTCCTCTACTCACTCTTCAAGGAGAGTTCAAGGATGCTCATATCTGAGGTTGTGAATGCACTCTACACTGACTTCAACATAATAGATGGCAAAGTATCTACTCTAGATGATGCTATAACTAGGATAAAGGCTCTAGATGGATAGGCCAATTTAATTGATGATGATGATAATGAAAATTATAATCAGACTCTCTACTCTGCTACTTTCTACTCTAATATACTACTAACTGTTGTTACTGTTGTCCCCTACCCTTCCATGCTCTAAGCATGCATGAGTATAGGAATGGCATGAGTAATGTAACTTCTCCATGCACCGTAACCTGCTTTGCATCATGCTTCACCTTACCCCATGATATCGCTTCCCTTACAAGCGCTCCACTTAGACTACCATCGTACTCAACAGCAGTTGTTATGTACACAGCATAGTCAAGCCCTCCCCTGAACTGGTTCCACCATAACGTGTGATGTTTGGCAATACCCCCTCCAAGCATCAGTGCTCCTGTACGCTCAGCCCTAAACGCTACCTCAGCAAGCATATCAGCATCCTTGAAGAGGTTGAGCCTAAACTCTCTATGCCTCTGAGCAAACAGCCACAGTTGGGTACCAACTGCACCATCCATTATCCCTGGCACAAATACAGGTATGCTGTTCTTTGTAGCCCAGTATAGGAAGGAAGATTCATCCATATGCTGCCCTATAACCTTGCATAGATCGCTGCTCGATACCTCCCTTACACCTTTAGCATAAGCCTCCTCAAGCATTGCATAGACCCTCTTCTCTATCAAAGGTCCATAGTTTGTTAATGGTATCAGCACATTCCCTAGCCTGTGTATCTTCTCATCAGCAAGCATCACATCATCCATACTGAACTCCCCAGCATAGTAATCAGCACTGCTCCTTGCTATATCATGGTCTAGGGCACCACATGTAGTTATAACAGCATCGAACATCCTCTCCTTCAGCATATCCCTTACAACACCTCTAAGCCCAGTTGCTATTGGTGCCCCTACAAACGATAGGAACCTGAAGCACTTGCCATCCTTGAGCATATCCTCAAGTATCCTTGCTGCTATTGCAAGGTTCCTAGCCATGAACCCTCCAGATTCAAGCATCTGTGCAATTATTGAGCATGCATCTGAGCCATCATCTTCTATGCTTAGATCCCTAACCCTCTTCTCAAGCATGCATGGATTGCTTTAATCACCATATATAAAGGGTTGAGCACTTGCTACTACCATTGCAATGAGGAGGGAAGCACTACTCTGGCTTGAGGCTGCAAAGGATGATATAGATGATGCTAAGCATATGTTCAATGCTGGAAGGTACTTTAGAGCAGCATTCCTTGCACAGCAGGCAGTAGAGAAGGTATTGGAGGCATTGTTCTTCACCGTTAGGAGGGAGGAGCCATCAAGGCTGCATACGGTAACTGAACTCTATAGCATGCTCAAGGAGCATGGATTCTCACTCCCAAGTGATCTGGAGCAGCAGTTGAGCATGCTCAACAAATACTACACTGTCACAAGGTATCCAGATGCTGCAAATGGTTTACCTAGGGAGTCAGTAGATATGCTGGAGGCTGAGAGGGCAATCAAGGTTGCGATTGGTGTAATTGAGCATGCAGGGAGGAGTATCCAAGGCTAGGGATGCTGTACTTAGGCTGGTTGATGCACTAGCAAGGGAAGGGATAAGGGTT
>JACAFJ010000034.1 GCA_013538675.1 Candidatus Nitrosocaldus tengchongensis | reverse complement strand
GAATCTGTTATATATAATTTCATGATTATTATTGTAAACTCTAGATTATAATCTCGAGATATTAGAGATATGAAGGTAACAATTAAGTTAATCTTTACCATGTTCCAACATGCACTAGGTAAAAGGATGTATGTATATTCGTATAAGTTGCATCATGTATAACAGCATGGTTGAAGAGAGGAGGTATGAACTATATAATGCTTATAGATCAGATTTATACTCATCTTATTTGCCATACATATCTCCCATCATCTTGTCAGCCAATCTATGACCCTTCTAACCTTCATTCCTCTACCCTTTATCTTTACCATTATTGGCCCTAATGGAGACTCATCTTCATCCTCACACACAACTATAGAACCAGAATATGCAGCCTGCTTGTTCAAATACAGCCATGTAGAATAGCCATCTTCACTCTCATTCTCAAGCATTATCCTCCTGAACGTATCCATAACCTGCCTTGCTTGAATCTGCCTCTTCATCTTTGCTAGCGCATCTATGCTGAGGACTGCCCTTGCCTTAACCATATCATCCTCATGAACAGGCTCAACCCCATCTATCACATTCTTTATAGCCTTCATAACCTTGTTTGGATCCTCAGATGGGTATACCTTGCACTCACACTCAACCTCTACTACTGTTGATCCTGAACTCGTATCAGACATATCAATATATGATGACAATTCAGAGGTTTAATAAGTTTGTATATCTCTTTGTTTTTTAATCACCATTCATCTTGCTTCATCTTGCTCCATCACAGTCCTCATCATACTCTTTAACCCAGTTTTTAACTATGGTTATAGCATGCTTAACCAGTTCATCTCTGGTTGCATCATTGCTAACTATGGCATCTGATAACGCTATGGCCTCTGCTATACCAACATCCATCTCTCTCCTATCCCTTGCATAGAACTCCTTGATATCTGATGGTGCATCACTTCTCCCTCTCTTCACAAGGAAGTTGAACCTCCTCTCCCTTGATGCATGAACTGCCAATACCTTAACGATACCATACTCTTCGAGCCTTTTAGCCTCATTGATATTCCTGAGTCCATCTACAGCAAAGTAGCGAGTATAATAATAATCACCGTCCTCATCCTTCTTGTTCTTGTTGTTGTTACTACTACTCATGCTGCTCTTGCTACTATCCTTACTCTCCTCACTTCTAGCATTCAACCTCTTTATATCTTCACCAACTAGTATGGCTATAGCATCTGGCCCATGGATGCTCCTCAACTCAATCATGACCTTGCCAAGGTTGGCATCCGTAAGTTCAAGCCCTCTCCTCTCAGCCTCCCTCCTCACAACATCACCCATACTTATCACTGTGAAGCCTATATCCTTGAGTGCATCTGCTACAGTAGTCTTGCCTGCACCAGGTAACCCAGTTATGCAGACTATGAGGGGTCTACCTTTCTTCAACGTTATGACCTCTCTACAAGCGTTATTATAGCCTTTATGCACAAGTAAGCAAGTTAGGGCTATATTTAAGTTAGGGAGAAGTATAAGCATGCGTACATTTATTGCAATGGATGTCAAGGATGAGGGTTCGATAGTGAATATGCTTGCAGTGCAGAGGGAGTTCCTAAGTCTAGGGTTCAATGCAAAGCCAGTAAGCAAGGAGCAGTTGCACTTTACACTACTCTTCCTTGGCGAGGTAGACCCCATCATACTTGAGAGGGTAAAGGAGAGGCTCTCCACCATCGCATTTGAGCCAGTGAAGGTTGCATACAAGGGTATAGGAGTATTCCCTAGCATAAAGCATCCTAGGATTATCTGGGTTGGCGTTGACCCTGATGCTGCATCTAGACTCACAGATATAGCAAGGGAGGTTGAGGATAGACTAAAGCCTTTAGGCTTCAAGAGTGATAAGCAGTTCACCCCACATATAACACTCCTTAGAGTTAAGGAAGGTGGTGGTAGTAGCAGTAGTAGTAATAATAAGAATAGCATGATGATAAGAGCAAGGTCTAGGACTACAGGGACAAGTGCAAGAAGTATGGGTGATACCCTTGCTACTACCATAAGAAGATATAATGATACATGCTTTGGCAGTGATATACTGGATGAGATAAAGTTGAAGAAGAGTGAACTGAGACAGGAAGGGCCTGTATATACTGATATATTCAGCATAAAGGCACTGCATGATGGCTGAATGGATAGATGAATTAATAAAGGAAGGAAGATATGATGGGATATCATATGCAACCATCTGAACTTGATGATGTCATTAGAGAAGCATATAGGCTTGTTGAGCCAAGCAAGGCTGATAGGGCAAGGATAGACTCAATAGCAGGTATATACTTGAAGAGGGTAAAGGATATTGCAGTAGAGTATGGCAGAGAGGTTAGAGATGTTATTCTCGTTGGCTCTTACGCAAAGGATACTTGGCTTGCCGAGAGCGTTGATCTCGATATATTCCTGAAGGTAAGGCCAGATGTTGATGAGGAGAGGTTAGAGCGTATAGCTATGGATATTGGTTTGAGGTCATTGCATGGACATAACCCTTACCTTAGATATGCACAGCATCCTTACGTTGAGGCTAGAGTAGATGGTGTTAGAGTCAATGTAGTACCATGTTATGATGTTGAGATAGGCAAATGGAGGAGTGCAGCTGATAGAAGCCCCTACCATACAGAGTATATGCTCAACACCCTAGATGATGCAAAGAGGAGGGAGGTCAGGTTACTTAAGAGGTTCATGAAGGTGATAGGTGTATATGGTGCAGAGATAGCAGTGCAAGGGTTCTCTGGCTATGTATGCGAGGTTCTCATACTTAGATACGGCTCTTTCCTTAGCACATTGGAGAATGCATCTAGATGGAGGGAGGGGGAGGTTATAAGGGTAACAGTAGCAGTAGATGATGGTTCAGATTCACGGATTAGAGGACAGAAGGATATGATGGATGATAGTATGGGTGGTAGCCCTCCTATCATAATACTAGATCCAGTTGATGCAAAAAGGAACCTTGGTCTAGCAATATCATATGAGAGTGTTGGTAGGTTCATACTCTCAGCAAGGAACTTCCTTAGGAAGCCTAGCATAGACTACTTCACATATACTACTACTGCACATAAGCCTAGCATTATATACCAAAGCAGTCTTGGGAACATCATAATAGTACACTTTAAGCACTCACCAAGGAGCGAGGATATAATATGGGGTCAGTTGAAGAGCAGTACTATAGCATTAGCAAGGCAACTCTCCATCAATGGCTTCAAGGTCTTAAGACATACATGCTACACAGATGGCTCAAATGCATTCATATCATTCATGCTTGAATCTCTAAGCATATCACGCCTAATGGTTAAGCAGGGACCAAAGGTATTCGATAGAGATAATGTTGATAGATTCATCTCAAAGAATATGAATGCACTACTATGGATAAACGAGGGGGATGGTAGGTTACTTGCATTGGTAGAGAGAAGGTTCCACGATGCTAAGGATCTGCTCAACCATGTTATGAGCAAGGGCTTAACAAGTAGCGGGATGAGTAAAGGGCTTTTAGATGACATAAGGGGTAACGGATTCAAGATATACACAGGGGATGAGGTAGTAGTAGAAGAAGGAGAAGAAAAAGAAGGAGGAGGGGGAGGGTATGTAAAGGCTGGTTACATGAGTAGCGAGATAGCATCTGTAGTAAAGAAGATAATAAAGTATATGCTTGTAAATGATAGATTTGCATTTGCAGATGAGTAATAATATTATGGTACCAATTGAATACCTGCTCAGAGAGCCCTTCATCCACATAATAAAGTATCCTTACAATAGCAATAACAGTGCTCTGGAAGATGCAAGGGCAAGGATCAAAGAGATGGAAGCACTTGGTGTGAAGGGGATACTGCTTGGAGGTAAGAGTGTGATACATGGATTGAATGTACTTGGCAAAGGTTGTACAAGCATAGTGGTAAAGGCACTACTTGATGTACATAGCAGTGGAGCCTGTAGAAATAGTAGTAGTAGTAGGTGTAATGATAGTAATGTAGAGGATTATCATGCTGTTAATTATGATGATAATGATGATGCTATTATTGTAGCGTTGAAGATGATGAGAAGTGATTCAGGCAGAGTAAGTATGGAGCGTGAAGCAAATATGCTTGCCATGGCTAATAATGTTGGTATTGGTCCAAATCTGATATCATACAGCAGTAACCTCCTTGCGATGGAGTTGATAGATGGTATGCATATGGTTGAATTGATTAGAGAGTTGGAGAGCAGGAATAACAACCACCATCCTATACGTATAAGGTCTATACTGAATGATATCCTTGAGCAGTGCTTCATTTTAGATAGCATAGGGCTTGATCATGGCGAGTTGGGTAATATGAATAGGCATGTGATGATAAGCGATAGAACATACATAATAGACTTTGAGAGTTCAAGCACAACGAGAAGTGTAGCAAATGTAACATCTGCAGTAAACTACATCTTATTTGGAAGAGGTAGTAGAGTATTGGCAGGCATGCTTAATCTATACACTAGAAGGGATGAGGTAATCTCTGCCTTGAGTAGGTACAGGTTAGATATGAATAGAGAGAGGTTTAATGAACTCCTTACTCTACTAGATTTAAAGTTTTATAAAGAGAGTAGCAAGTAGATGGGGTAAGGGGCCGTCGTCTACAGTATGCATGCTAACATGCATGCTGGCGGAGAGCTTGGTCTAGGATACCAGAACCATCGCTGATGCTGATACCGATGGACAGTAGTAGTGGTGGTGAGCCTGGGGACCATGCTCACATGCTGGAACGCTGGCGGTCCGGGGTTCAAATCCCCGCGGCCCCACCATCATTATTATGATAATATCAATTTATGGAATAATATGGATATTTATTATATCTAGATAGAATTGAAAAGTATCGTTAGAAGAGACTGCATACTAACTAAATCTAATATATCTAACTTCCATAATATTTGTGATGGCAGAAGCATTCATGGCACATATATATGCTATGGCTGGTACCTTTGCAGTATCTACAGCAATATGGTTCAGTATAAGAGCATCTAGAGGTAGGGGAGGAGAAGAGATTAATAGGAATAGAGAAGAAGAGGAGGAAGAGGAGAAGGTATAGAGGACTATAGTCAGTAGTAGTAGTACTTATTAACCATCCTTTCTTTCTCTCCGTATATATTGTATTATTTCATATCCATAGGTAACCTAACCTATTCCTATAATGCCTTGCGTACACCTATGAACATACCACTCTTCCTAACCACCGTGCTACTTGAAGGTACGTAATCATCTGGAGATACCAAGTATGTTACACCATCTATGATCACAAGTATGTACCTATACACTGATAGAAGCATGATCTCTCTATCATCAAGAAGATTACGTAATGGTATGAGTAATGTGCCATTAACCATCCTCCTGCTGCTGACACTACTCCCATCCCATACCTTTATGCTATCTTCAGCAGCATCATCATCCTCCCTAGGTCTGTTCCTAGCGTAGAGCAGCTCTGGTCTATACACCATGATCATGCTTATTGCTACCATAGCAACACCCAAGAGGAATGATCTGAACGATATTACGTAGAATTTATCCTCGCCTATACTCCCTATGGAGAGCATATGGGGTAAGAGTATCATAGAGCCCAATATGCATAGTAACCCTATAACCATTATGACTATAGCAAAGGATCTCTTCCATGCAACTGCTAGCACTATAGGTACTGTAAGTATAGGAGCAATTATGTAGACTACCCTAAATATTGAGGGTGAGTTGCTCGTAAGTAGAATTATCTCAAGCAATGTAAGCACTATCATGGATAACATACTCAACTCTAACAGTATCCTTTTACTTACCATGAATATATCTCCCATTGGGAATATTTAAGCTTGGTTAGATAAGGTGTATAGATAGATGATGGTAGGAAAATATAATATAAAGAAAGAGGAAGGAAGAAGGTTATGCAGTACCTTCTCTTCTCTCTATCTAAGGTTCTTGCTATGCAGCTGCGTATGCCTTCTCTCCATGCTGTGCTATATCTAGACCTATCTCCTCCTCTCTAGGCGTAACCCTTATCCCTCCAGGCCATACCATATCCATAACCTTCAGTATCAGCAATGTTAGGCCGAATGCGTATGCTATGCTAACACCAGCGCCTAGAGCATTTATTGCTATCTGCATATAGTTGCCCTCCCATCCTCCAGCAACCCCTCCAATATGCTCATTTGCTAGCACGCCAGTCAGTATTGCACCAGCAGTACCTCCCATACCATGGATACCCCAGACATCGAGTGCATCATCCCATCTCCTCCTGTTCTTGAAGACTACACATGCATAGCATATTATCCCTGCTGCAAGCCCAATTATTATGGCACCCATGACCCCAACGAACCCTGAGGCTGGGGTTATAGCAACTAGCCCTGCAACAGCACCACTTGCAGCACCAACTATGCTTGGCTTCCCAGTATGCGCCCAGCTCATGAATACCCATGCCAAAGATGCCATTGCTGTTGCTGTATTAGTTACCACAAATGCACTTGTATCCCTACCATCTGCTGCTAAACCACTACCAGCGTTGAACCCAAACCAACCAAACCAGAGTATAGATGCGCCTAGCACAACCAGTGGCACGTTATGGCTCTCCATTGCTACCTTGCCATAGCCTATCCTCCTTCCAAGTATGAGTGCGCCAGCAAGTGCACTCCAGCCAGAGGTTATATGCACTACAGTACCTCCAGCAAAGTCTAGTGCACCCATATCCATGAGGAAGCCTCCGCCCCATACCCAGTGTGCAACTGGATCATACACGAATGTTGCCCATAGCACTACGAATATTACGAATGCACTGAACTTTACCCTATCAACCAAGCCTCCAACTATCAGTGCTGGGGTTATTATTGCGAACATTGCTTGGAATATCATGAATGTTTGATGTGGTATGCTCATCCATGTACCAGACTCATAGTTGCCTAGGGGTGCCTCATGCGATACACCATTGAGTAGTGCATATGAGAAGTCACCAACGAAGTTATGAACTCCTTCAGTTGGTGGACCAAATGCTAGACTGTAGCCATAGAGTACCCACTGCACACTTATTATCCCTATCACTATGAAGCACATCCCTATGGTAGAGACAACATTCTTGCTCCTTGCCAATCCTCCATAGAAGAATGCTACTCCAGGGGTCATGAAGAGTACTAGTGCACTTGCAGTTAGCATCCATGCTGTATCTCCTCTATCTATTGGGCATGGCTCACCTTCAGGTGTCCAGCACTCGTGTGGGTTCTGATCTGGCTCTACAAACGGTATGCTCCCATTATCATTTGGCTTAACCTCTCTCCCATGTGCAGCAAACGCAAGTTGCTCTGTAACTGTTAATACCAGCATCAATGCAACTACTGCTGCCATTGCTAGAGTACTACTGCGCATGTTATCATTTGGTAATCATATGATAAAAATATTTTGTAGATAATTTGAAAGAAGGTACTAAATTTGATTACTTTCCCAATCTTCGATATTATCATATATTTGCAAAGTAATGCTAGATACATTTATTAATCATTTATAAACCAGATGATATGATAGATATGGAAATATGTAATCTAATAAACTATTATTAGAATATCTCCTAGTTAATAACTTATACAGGCTAAATAAATCTAAAATTCGCCTATTAAATGGTAACAACAGTCTACTTAATAACCCTATCAGACTATAACAGGGTATGGATAGAGGAGAGGAGAGGGTACTCTCCATACTATACTCTGTATGGGGAGGCGAGCAGGGGTTCATGAAGCGTGGTAGAGAAGGGATACTTGTACTTACAAGCAAGAGGGTAGCATTCATCTCAAAGACAGGCATGGGTGTTGATGTATGGAAGAGGGAGGTTGATGCACAGGTTAAGGAACTACACAGATCAAGAGACCCAGTTAGGATATCCAAGGCTTACACGCTAGATATGCTCTACAGTGATCTTGAGAATTATAGAACAAAGAACCTTAGCATACCATTAGAGAATATATTGGAGATGTATTGTGAAGAGAAACGCTACGGAAGCATCTTGAGGTTGGTATTCAGAGGTGATGATGGCAGTAGCAAGAGGTACGCTTTCACAGTAGTCAGATCCTGGATAAGGTATCCTCTTGCTGATCCAGTTGAGTATGAGCATGTAGATTGGGATAGATGGATAGCGTTAGCTAAAATGTATATAAAATAACTTGTAATACAGTAAACTTTACAATAGATATTCAAATGATTAGAGTAATGTACCATTAAATTAAAATATATCTTAATGTAACATTATAGTATGGGTAAGATAACATACTATGCATCAGCAGGAACCATAGGAGTAGCAGGGATTATACATCTGGTGATGGTGCCTATGGCATGGGAGAGGTTCTTGCCTATAGCGATACTATTCCTGGCAGCAGGAGTTGCCCAGTTGTTCTGGATTATACCATCAATTAAGCGATGGTCAAGTTACTGGTTCTATATAGGCATTGGTGGTAATGCTGTGTTGATTGTACTATGGACCATAACTAGATTCCCAAACCCAGTAACAGAAAGAGCATTACCCATCAATGAATTTGGTATAGTAACACAGATTATGCAGGGAGTGTATATAGGACTTACGTCGTATATCTTGAATATTGCAAGGAAGGAGAGGCTAAAGACCGAAAGGAAGGTAAATGATGATGAGGAAAAGAGTGCAAAGAGAGGTTCACCTATCCAATAGTCTACATTTACAACTACTACTGTGCTGTACTTGTAATGCAACAACAACATCCATCTTTTTGCATCTCATCGTCATAGGCTCATCTGTGCTTCCTGGTCTTCCTGCTTATCATCTTCTACACTTACACCAATACTACTGCTGCTAACACTGTTACCACTAATACCACTAGCCTCACTCTTACCCTTACTCTTCTCCCTCTCGCTTTCCTCTAACATTATCCCACTCTTGCTTAGATACTCATCCACCCATTCCCTTGTTAGAACCCCACTCTCAACAAGGTTGACTAGGGCATTGACTGATGCTGTACCAGTAACCTTACCTATCCTCCTCCTTATCTGCCTCCACATCAGCCTTGTATTGCCACTCTTGCTTGAGTATATTATCCCAAGTATATCCTTTGCATTTACAAATGTTATATCGCCAATCTTCTTCAGGGTGACCTTATCTGCTGCCTCTACGTATATCGTGCCAGGGCTGTTCTCCCTCTCAGGGAATACCTCTGGGTCTCTAATGTAACTCTCTGGCATGAAAGACTTGCAAGTGCTTACTATAAGGAACCTCCTAAAGCTCTCTATACTTGCTGTTGTCTCTATAGATACCAATTCATTAGTTGATTACACTACTCCATTTATAATCTTATATAGGTAGAGGAATAGAGGGAGGGCAACTCAGTACTCAAGATCCTCATCACTTACTGCTTTCAGCAGGGCTTGCTCATCATTGTATGCCCTTTAATACTGCAGTAAAGTTAGATAAAATCTTTCATGATTGTTGGGATGCTCTACTTCTACTACTACTATTGTTATCATTACTACTACTGCTGCTTGCTGCTTGCTGCTTGCTGCTTGCTGCTTACTAGCACTTCCATCCATCCATCATCATCCTAGCCTTCAGATCCATGATGATCTTGTACACCTCCTCGCTACTGTTGGTTCTGAACAACCCCCTAAACTCAGGGAATATGTAGAGTATCCTTGGTTTAGTAGTAGCAATAGTAGCATCAGTAACATACTTTAGCCTTATGGGGTTCAACTGGTATCGCTTACCCTTGCTATCCCTGCCTATATACACGTTATCGAAGCCTAGGTGCACATCTGCTATACTCCTAATCGGTATGCTCAGTCTGAGCCTATCTCCATTCAGGATATCTCTACCCTCGAAGAGTAGTTGCTCATCATCTACAATGACAATACCATCATATCTGTGGGGAGGGAGCATCTGCGTGACTATCCTTGCTCTGAGAGCCTTCAATACTTCTGCATTTAGAACATCCTCCTCAAATATGAGTAATGCCCTCTCCTTCAGTAGGGGCATGATGAATTGAATGTAGAGGGTTATCATAAGCATTACTATGCCTTCTCGGATTAATCATTTTAAGCAGAGCAATAACATAACAGATATGAATGGAAGGTACTATAACATCTACTCTCCAGCATAATCAATCTACATGTATGAAAAACTTTATAACTTTCCTTCTGTGTGTGCAATACATGGCTGTAGATGTAACTAAACTGGGTGGTAATGGATGGGTTATAAGGAGTAGCGATGAGGGAGGTGCAAGGGGAGGCACCCTACCTACTGGAGGAGGTGGAGGAGTTGCAATACCATCAGTAAAGGATGTTGCAGAGTTCATAGTTGCCATAGATAGAGCCTCATCTGGAAGAAGGTATGAGTTCACTAGGAGTGATGGAGCATACATAAAGGTGTATCCAAGCGAGATGAAGTCTGGTTACATAGTCATAGAGAGGGCTGGAGGCAACTATGTTAGGCTTAGCAGTCAAGAGTTGGCAGAGCTAAGACTAAAGTTGACTAGACTAGGTTAGTTAACCTATATTATTTTTACAGCATGTACCTTCAGGTATGGTATAACCATGAGGGCATATCCTTGGATGGTTGAGTAGGGTGCATATCGCATCTGCGAACCTCTTGCTCATATGATGCTCCATACCACAGACCATCTCCTCATCCAGATCTATCCTCAATGCATTCTTCATTAGAACCTCTAACAGTCTACTGTTCCTAACCATCTGTCTGCCTATCTCATTGCCCTTATCAGTTAACTCTGCCTTGCCATTGCTATACACTACATAACCTCTTCTATGCAGCTTCCTAAGCATCTGAACAACACTAGGCTGCTTTATGTTCAGTACTCTTGCTATAATGCTCACCTTTGCCTCCTCGCCTCGCTCATTAAGCATCCATATAGCCTTTAGGTACATCTCTATATGCTCCCTCTCTGCAGTCTCTATGAAGAGCGCCTCCTCCTTCTCCATCATTTATAGATTATTATCCATAGTTGGTATATTAGTCTTAAGGAAGAGTGTTGAGGTTGGATGCATGATAGTAAATAAAAAAGAACGAGGAGGAGATAAAGAAAAGGATGAATGAATGGACCGATGTATGTACATTCTAATAGTCTATTACTACCACATTCCCACTCCATACCTTGGACATCTTTCCTGGACCAGCCCACTCGAATCCTGGTGTTAGATCCTCAGCCTTATTGCCTAGAACCTGATAGCAGTGTGGGCATACTACGACCCTACCTCCCTGCATCGCGAACTGCTGTAGATCTGCATTGAATGCCTTCAACTTATTATCTGTAGGGTTCCTTGGTGCAAGCATAGTACCATATGAGTCAAGGAAGACTATCACATCCTTGCCTTGTTGCTGCATTGCAAGTGCCATCCTCACACCCATCTCAGCATTGAGCATATGCCTTGGATCATTTGGATCTCCACTTGATATGTGTACTACTATAGTAGGACCACCATGACTTATGGGATGCATAGGGATGCCACTGGATGTATTATCTCCATGCTGTTGCTGCTGCTGTGACACCTGTACGGTTGCTGCTATTGCAAGTACTGCTGCTACTGCTATACCAAGCACGTATACCGTATACCTCATGATTAATATCTCTAGAGCATTTATATTAAGTCTTGTGGAATTATACTAGTATTGTACTAGAAGAACGTTCGTATTCAATTATTTATATATTATCATTATTGATAATCAAAGTTGAGAATCGCCATGAGTATTAATATATAATCATGTAAATATTTTCTATATGAATAGGAAGAATATTAGTAAAAGTAAACCCTTCCCTCTTATAGAGGTAGAGAATAGGTATATTATATTCAACGCTATAAAGAATATGCCAGGGATAAGGTACATGGAGCTCAAGAGGCTTACAGGATTATCATATGGTACACTTACCTATCATCTTACAAGGCTTGAGAGAGAAGGCAGGATAAGGATTGTGCGCTCAGCAAGGAAGAGCAGATACTATACAAGTGATGTTGATGATTCACAGGCAGATATCATAGAGTGTATAAGGAGTAGAACATGCAAGGGTATACTTGCTATGATACTGGAGCATGGTACCGTAACACTGGATGCACTGGCTAGAACTTTAAATAAGGCAAAGACCACGATAAAGTACCATATAGATATGTTGAAGGCTAGAGGAATAATAGAGGGTGAGAGAATAGGTAGATACATCTTCTATCATGTGAGGGATGAAATTATATTGAATAGGATAAGGGATGCTCTTCTGACCAGTTAAAGTCTCCTCAACCATCCATTATCTATCTACCTATATATCTACTGCCTAACCATAATCTATATCCTTAGCCTCCTTCCAGAGGTAGTTGAAGTACTCCCTTGCAAACCCTGCAAGGCCACTATGTTCAGCAAGTATTGCCAATGGCTCATTGCCCATCCTCTCACTTGCCAGAAGAAGTATCACTTGCCTGCTATCGCTTATAACCCCTCCTCCAAACATGCTATCCTTGAGCCTTACCTCTGCTACCCTGCTTAAAGCCTTTATAACCTCACTACTACTGCTCTCACTGGCAAGTATGGTTATCCTAACACCCTTCTCCCTCAACTGTCTAAGCACAGGCTGCATCTGCTTGCTCATACCTTCAGCAACAGCAGGGAGAGCAACAAGTAACTCCTTCTCACATCCTAGTATAACCTCCTTAACCTTTGCTAGTATGTTATGCAGCCCTCTAAGCACCCATATCTCTGGCTTCTCCTTTGCTCCACTCTTATCGTAGAGTGGCATCAACTCTCCAACTATTGTAGATTCTGCATCCCTCATCTCGCTCTCCATACGTGCCTTCATAACCTCTAGTGCAGTTGCAGGAGACCTTGGGTAGAACTTTGTTGGTCTAGAGCCATCTGACTCTATCCAGCCCTTCTCCTCCAACTTGCCTAGAACCTCGTATATCTTGCTGTATGGTACACCAGATCTTATGCTTAACTCTTGTGCTGTAAGTGCACCCTCGGCAAGGAGTGTAGTATATGCCTTTATCTCATAACTTGTTAATCCTATACCCTCCATGGCCTTCCTTGCCTTCTCGCTTATCATCCCTTCTCCATCTAAGAGGCATGTGGTATTTAATTTATGCATGTAATGCTAAGCATACAATTCACCTTATGTTTACTTTAGATATGCTTATATCATATAGTAGGAGTGATGGTATCAATGGATCTGATACAGATAACATCACTAACAAAGAAGGTACAGAGCAAGGGGAAGACAATAAGGTATACACAGAGCATATGCCCTGAATGCAATATGATACTTGATGCTGAGGTATTCGAGAGGGATGGCAAGGTATACATGAGCAAGACATGCCCAAAGCATGGGGAGGTTGAGGAACTCTACTTTGGTTCTTATGAGATGTACAAGAGGTTCAGCACATACTGGAGGGATGGGAAGGGTATAGATGCAAGTGCAGCAAATGTTGGGATCGAGAAGTGTGCATGCCCTATGAACTGTGGTCTATGCACCAATCATCTTAGCCATTCTGGCTTAGCAAAC
>JACAFJ010000033.1 GCA_013538675.1 Candidatus Nitrosocaldus tengchongensis | reverse complement strand
TCTACTGCCAGCAGTATTAAGTATTATCTTGAGTAGATGAATGACTTAATAATCATGCAGTATGGTTACATTAACTTGTAATAAATGTTCACATTTAACCTATTATTATTATCATCTCTGCTCATTCTTCCTTAACCTTATTGCACTCTGTGCTGCAGCAAGTATTGCTATTGGTATCCTATGAGGACTAGCACTTACGTAATCTAAACCTATAATATCGCAGAACTCTATGCTCTTTGGATCTCCTCCATGCTCACCGCATATCCCTATCTCAAGTTCTGCATTTGATGCTCTCCCTTGCTCTACTGCAATCCTCATTGCCTTGCCTACACCATCTCTATCAAGTGTTTGGAATGGGTTGCTCTTCAGTATACCCTTCTCAAGGTAGAGAGGAAGGAACTTGCCCTCAACATCCTCCCTGCTGAATGAGAATACTGCTTGAGTTAGATCATTTGTTCCAAAGCTGAAGAACTCTGCTACACTAGCAATACTATCTGCTGTCATACATGCCCTAACAACCTCTATCATGGTTCCAAACTTTACATTCAAGGCTATTCCATGCTTCTCTTCAACCTCTTGCTTAACCTTCAAGAATACCTGCTTTATCACCTCAAGTTCCTCCTTTATCCCTACTTGAGGTACCATTATCTGAGGTTCAGCCTTGACCCCATCCTTGATGAGTTCAGCAGCAGCCTCAAGTATAGCCCTGATCTGGTACTCATATATCTCTGGATACACTATACCTAGCCTTACACCTCTCTGCCCCATCATTGGGTTAACCTCTGCCAACTCTCTAACCCTTTGCAGCATCACTTGAGCGTTAGCATCCTTACCCTCATATACAGCCTTCATCAGATCCTCAAGCCTTGGCAAGAATTCATGTAGTGGAGGGTCTAGAAGCCTTATGGTTACAGGATAACCCTCCATAACCTTAAGGATGCTCTTTGCATCATCCTTGAGCATTGGTATCAATGCTTTTAGAGCATCAACCCTCTCTTCCCTGCTTCTAGCCATTATCATCCTAACGAATATTGGAAGCCTATCGCTTGAGTTGAACATCCTCTCAGTTCTACACAAACCTATGCCCTTTGCACCATATGCTCTTGCTATAGATGCTGCCTCTGGAGTATCAGCATTTGCTCTAACGCCTAACCTCTTCACCTCTTCAGCCCATGAGAGCAACTCCTTCAGTTCATTGCTCAACTCTGGCTCAACCATTGGTACCCTTCCCAAGTATACCTTGCCTGTAGCACCATCTATCGTTATCATATCATACTCATTCACTGCTAAACCATCAACGATGAACCTCCTATGCTCCTCATCTATAACTATGCTTGAGCATCCAACTATGCATGGCTTGCCCATTCCTCTAGCTACAACAGCAGCATGGCTTGTCTTTCCTCCTTTACTGGTTAGTATGCCTACTGCCTTGAAGAATGCTGGTACATCCTCTGGCTTAGTCTCCTCCCTAACAAGGATGATATGCTCTCCATTGTTTGCATGCTCTATAGCCTTCTTTGTATCAAGTACAACCTTGCCGCTTGCTGCACCAGGGGATGCCCCTATCCCTACTGCTATGGGCTTTACGTTTGTCCTTGGATCAACCCTTCTATGCAATACCTGCTCCAGATCATCTGCATTGACCCTGAGCAATGCTTCTTCCTTACTTATTATGCCTTCTTTAACCATATCAACAGAGCATTTGACACTTGCTATAGCATTCATCTTTGCTGCTCTAGTCTGGAGTATGTACAGCCTCCCACTCTCTATAGTAAACTCAACATCCTGAGGCTCTCTGTAGTGCTTCTCAAGCCTATCACATATCTCAACCAACTGCTTATACACATCAGGCATTATCCTTGCTAGGTTCTCTA
Source organism: Candidatus Nitrosocaldus tengchongensis (assembly GCA_013538675.1). GTDB lineage: Archaea > Thermoproteota > Nitrososphaeria > Nitrososphaerales > Nitrosocaldaceae > Nitrosocaldus > Nitrosocaldus tengchongensis. The sequence goes on along the minus strand of JACAFJ010000033.1, from coordinate 12,145 downwards.
TGGGCTCTGGGGTCCTTATACCTGCAACCACATCCTCGCCTTGAGCATTGATAAGAAAGTCACCATAGAGCCTCTTCTCACCATTCTCTGGGCTCCTTGTGAATACCACTCCAGTAGCACTCCTCTCATCCATATTCCCAAAGACCATAGTAACAACGTTTACAGCAGTACCATCAGCAATATCTGGGGTTATCTTGTAGTACCTTCTGTATTCTACTGCCCTCTCGCTCATCCAACTACTGAAGACAGCCTTTATAGCAAGTTCCAACTGTTTGTAGGGATCATCTGGAAACTCCTTGCCATGCTTCATGCATATTGCCTTGAACTCACTAGTTAACTGCTTAAGGGATCCAGCATCCAACTCATTATCATGCCTTGCTCCTTTGCTCTTCTTCATCTCCTCCAATGCTTTAGAGAAGAGATTATCGTTTATCCCTAGCACTATCTTACCGAACATCTGAACAAACCTTCTATACGCATCCCATACAAACCTCTCATTCCTTGTCCTTGCTATCAATGCTCTAGCAGTATCATCATTCAAGCCTAGGTTTAGTATGGTATCCATCATCCCTGGCATTGATATTGCTGCACCTGAACGTACAGATACAAGCAATGGGTTGCTTGTGCTTCCAAAACCCTTCCCCGTTAACTGCTCTAGTCTATGCATTGCTTGCCTAACCTCATCCACTAACCCTTCTGGAAGCTCTCTGCCATTTGTGTAGAATGCCTTGCATACCTCAGTGGTTATTGTAAACCCTGGGGGTATTGGTAAACCTAGAGCAGTCATCTCTACAAGCCCTGCTCCCTTGCCTCCCAGCAGTCTCTTCCCTAATCCTTTACCTTCATCGAAGAAGACAACTCTCTTATGCATGGTAGAGGACAGCAAGACAGTTACTTATTAAGTTTACAGCATGACATGCTTGCTTGTACATAACCTTGCTAACTATGAATAGAAATACAAATAAAGCCCTTGCTATACTTAACCTGTATGAGTAGTAGCAAGAAACCACATCTGAATCTAATAGTTACTGGGCATGTTGACCATGGCAAATCAACGCTGGTAGGCAGGTTGCTCTTCGATCTAGGGTTGATAGATCAGAGGACTATAGAGGAGTATGCAAAGGAGTCTGAGAAGACTGGCAAGGGAGATACGTTCAAGTTCGCCTGGGTTCTAGACAGGCTGAAGGATGAGAGGGAGAGGGGCATTACCATAGACCTTGCATTCCAGAAGTTCGAGACCAACAAGTACTTTTATACTCTAATAGATGCTCCAGGGCACAGGGACTTTGTGAAGAACATGATCACAGGTGCATCTGAGGCTGACTGTGCCATCCTTGTAGTATCAGCAAAGAAGGGTGAGACTGAGGTTGCTGTAGAGCCTGGTGGACAGGCTAGGGAGCATGCCTTCCTGCTAAGGACCCTAGGTGTAGGACAACTTGCAGTATGCATAAACAAGATGGATGACTCTTCTGTGAACTACAGCAAGGAGAGGTATGAAGAGGTGAAGGCAATGGTGATAAATCTTCTCAAGAGCATAGGCTACAATGTAGCAAAGGTAAGGTTTGTACCAACATCTGGCTGGGCTGGGGATAATGTTGTGAAGAAGTCAGATAAGATGCCTTGGTACGATGGTCCAACACTATTACAGGCTTTAGATGAGTTTGTTGAGCCAGAGAAGCCAGTGAACAAGCCATTAAGACTACCAATACAGGATGTATACTCCATAACTGGTGTTGGTACAGTACCAGTAGGTAGGGTAGAGACTGGGAGGGTGAAGGTTGGCGACAAGGTTATAGTTATGCCTGAAGGTGCAGTAGGTGAGGTAAGAAGCATAGAGACACATCACACGCCTATGCAGGAGGCTATAGCAGGGGATAACATAGGCTTCAACCTTAGAGGTGTTGATAAGAAGCAGATAAAGAGAGGAGATGTTGTAGGTCCAGCAGATAATCCTCCAACAGTTGCAAGGGAGTTCAAGGCTAGGATAATAGTCATCTACCATCCAACAGCAATTGCTCCAGGGTATACGCCAGTGCTACATGCTCATACAGCACAGGTAGCAGCAACACTGGTAGAGTTCGTATCTAAGATAGATCCTAGGACAGGGAATGTTGTTGAGCAGAACCCAAAGTTCCTGAAGAGCGGAGATTCAGCAATAGTTAAGATTAGACCTGTAAGACCACTATGCATAGAGTCATTCAAGGAGTTCCCTGAGCTTGGAAGGTTTGCGCTAAGGGATATGGGTACTACGATAGCAGCAGGTATAGTTGAGGAGATAACAGAGAAGTACACAGTAGAGAAGGTAGCTGCCAAGGCTTAATTATAAGGTAAGTGATCATAATGGTTCAGCAGGCTAGGATAAAGCTGGCTAGTACAGATCTAGCAAAGCTGGAGCAGATGTGTTCTGAGATAAAGGCCATAGGGGAGAAGACTGGTGTGAAGGTTAAGGGTCCAGTACCATTACCAACAAAAAGGCTTAACGTTGTTACAAGGAAGGCTCCAAGTGGACAAGGCACTCATACATTCGACAAGTGGGAGATGAGGATACATAGAAGGATAATAGATCTAGCAGCAGATGATAGAGCGATGAAGCAGTTGATGAGACTAAAGATTCCTGATGAAGTTATAATAGAGGTCTTACTACAGTAGTAGTAGTAAGATTAACCTTCTGTTCATTGTTTTTATTTGTTTTACTTTTTATATGAATGCCAAGGAATAGATAACGATTAAATTGATCTGATCAATCAATCAGCCTGAATGGAAGTGTTAGAGGATTCAAATCAGCAGCAGGATAGTATAGTTGTGTATGAATGTATAAGGTGTGGTACAAGAACAACATCTGAGGAACTGAAGAGCCTACCAGAGTTGAAGTGTATATGTGGCTTCAGGATATTCAGGAAGGTTAGGCCTCCAATAGCAAAACGGGTAAAGGCTGTATAGTATCATTGTGATGAACAACACAATATAAAGGGAAGGGATCGAGTATATACTAAGAAAGCAAGTGTAGTAACATGTCACATAAGATCAAGAAGAAGAGGAGAAGGAGTAGTAGTAACAGTAGTAGATTGGAGTTTACATTGGAGAAGATCATCAAAGATATCGATAGAGGAGGAGAAGAAGGAGGGATAGAGGATAGATTTGAACTTGTTATAAGACTAGATCCAAGGAGGTATGAACGAAAGATAGTTAATGGTGAGAGAGGGTATCTTGACAATCATACCAATACATTCATCTCTGAGGATGCTCTCAAACTGATATTTGATGAGATGATAAAGCAACCTATACAGGATATGGATTATGAAGTAAGGAACAAGAAGGATCTATACTCTAGCATAATAGAGAGTCAAACAAGGGTTAAGAAGATCCTCAAGGATGGTTTAAGGTTCGATAGTACTATAACTCCATCTGAGAAGTATCTGGAGAGGCATATAAACATGAAGATGGATGTTATAGTGCTCTACGCTGATATAGTTGATTCTACAGGCATGAGTATGTCCTTGCCTGCAGATAGACTTGCCAATCTGATTAAGGCATTCATGCAGGAGATGTCATATCTTATAGCAGCGTACCATGGCTATGTACTCAAGTATGCTGGAGACTGTGTTATAGCATTCTTCCCAGTGGGTAATGATGCTGGCGAGGCATGTGCAAGGGTAGTGAACTGTGCTATAGCAATGCTCAACATAACAAGGTATGCAATAAACCAAGTGCTCAAGGAGTATGGCTATCCAGAGTTGAGGATAAAGATAGGTATAGACCTAGGGGAGAACCAGATAGTTAGGCTAGGAGGTACTCTAGACCTTCTAGGTTACACGATGAGTATAACTGCAAAGATAGTAGAACTTGCAAAGCCATGGCAGATAGTAGTAGGGAAGTGGGTATACGATGCCCTACCAGATAACTTTAAGCAATCATTAAAAGAGTTAAGGCTGAGCAAGCATGCATGGAACTACAGGGACTCGAAGGAAGGCAAGTACTATAACCTCTATGTGTTAAGGGAGAGTAGGATGGGACAGAAGATTACGTTGATCTAATCTATCTGTTTATCTTTGCCAGGTCTCCTACTGGATAAATATTTAACCTAGCCATGTATACTCTAGTGCATGAAGGTAACGCTAACTGCAATAAAGGCAGATATAGGAGGAGTTGGAGGCCATACAAGGCCTAGCAATGCACTGCTCAAACGTGTTGAAGAGTTCGTTATGGCTGAGAAGGGTAAGCTGCTCATAGACTGCTATGTTGGGTTCTCTGGTGATGATATCCACATCCTTATGAGCCATACACATGGTGTAGGCTATACTAGAGTGCACCAACTTGCATGGGATGCATTCATTGAAGGAACCAAGGTTGCAAAGGCTCAAGGACTGTATGGCGCTGGTCAAGATCTGCTCAAGGACTCATTCTCTGGCAATGTTAAAGGCATGGGCCCAGGGGTAGCAGAGATGGAGTTTGATGAGAGGGCAAATGAGGCATTCGTCATGTTTGCTGCTGACAAGACCGAGCCAGGGGCATTAAACCTTCCATTCTACAAGATGTTCGTTGATAGCCTTAGCAATACAGGCATAATAATAAACCCAGACCTTGCTGAAGGAGTGGTATTCAATGTCATGGATGTTCTAACTGGAGAGGTAGCAGAACTAAGGCTATGGGAGGATAAGCCAGAACTTGAAGCAGCGCTCATGTACCCTGCTCGCTACGTTGTTGAGAGCATATACAGCAAGAAGGGTGAACCAATAGTTAGTGCTAGTACTGATAGACTACACAATATAGCAGGAACCTATGTTGGCAAGGATGATCCTATAGCAATAGTTAGGACTCAGAGGTCATTTCCTGCAACTGAAGAGGCATGCAGTGCATTCAGCAACCCTCACTTCGTTGCTGGCAATACTAGAGGGAGTCATCATCTACCATTGATGCCTGTGAGGTTGAACACACCAGCAAGCCTGAACTACTCCATACCTATAGTTAGTGCAGCAGTATTCAGCATGCATAATGGTGTATTCACAGAACCATTTGATGGCTTCAGCACTCCAGACTGGGATTACATAAGGAGTATTGCTGTTGAGAGGGCAATAGCAATGAGGGCTCAAGGCTTCATACACCCTGCTACGCTTGTACCTGAGGAGTTGGAGTACAACAAGGGCTATGAGGCAAGGATGAAGAAACTTAGAGAGAGGTTCAAGGCAAAGCCAGCAAGGGAGGAAGAGAAGGAGCAAGTTGCAAGAACCAATCCTGATCATTAACTTCAAGAACTACATGGAGGTTAGTGGTAAGAGATGCCTAGCACTTGCTCTAGAGGCTGAGAGAGTAGCAAAGGAGTTGAATATGCTTGATAGTATAGCAGTTGCTCCACCAAATCCAGCATTGGCACTGATAGCAGAGCATGTTAGCATACCTGTTATTGCTCAACATGTTGATGATAAGGGTGAAGGGAGTACAACAGGCTACAATGTAGCAAAGATGCTAAGATCGTTCAATATCAGAGGTTCTATAGTAAACCATAGTGAGCATAGGCTCTTGCCCAAGGAGATAGAGGGTATAGTCAAGGCTCTCCATGAATCTGATATGCTAGCAATAGTATGTGTTAAAGAGCCAGATGAGATAGATGCAATAGCAGGATTATCAGTAGAGCCTGATTATATTGCTATAGAGCCACCAGAACTCATAGGTACAGGGAATGCAGTCAGCAAGAGCAAACCTGAGGTTATAACTAGATCTGTTGAGAGGGCAAATAGTTTAGGGTTGAAGAGGAGCAAGGTTATATGTGGTGCAGGTATAGTTGATGGTAGAGATGCAATGGCTGCTATAAGGCTGGGCTCAAGAGGTGTACTGGTTGCAAGTGGTATAGTCAAGGCAGAGAACTGGTATGAGAAGATCAAGGATATAGCAAGCAATATGCTCAAGTAAGCAAACCATATCCAACGTAAACCAAAGTTTATTTAGTGGTTCACAAAATCCTCCCTATGCAAGAGAGGGAGTTCATCCAGCAGTGCATGAGCAGTGTATTATCTGGCAAGAGGATAAGCATGAGTGATGCTATCAGGTTAATAAATACAAGCAAGGATAACCTTGAGTACCTGCTTGATGCAGCAAACACAATAAGGAAGGAGTTCAATGGCGATAGGGTTGATGTTGAATCCCTTGTTAATGCAAAGTCTGGCAACTGCTCAGAGGACTGTACATTCTGTGCTCAATCAGCATGGTACAAGGCAATGATAAGCAAGTACCCATTGCTGAGCGTTGAGGAGCTTGTTGCTAGAGCAGATGCAGCAAAGTGCTCTGGGGCAAGGAGTTTCTGCATAGTATGTGCATGGCGTGAACCTGGAGAGGATGAGTTCGAGCATGTATGCTCTGCAGTTAAAGCAATAAGAGATAGGGTTGGGATAGATGTGAACTGCTCCCTAGGCTTCCTTAATGCTAGAAGGGCTGAGAGGCTTAAGGCATTGGGGGTTAAGAGGTACAACCACAACCTTGAGAGTAGTAGTAGTTTCTTCAGCAGGATATGCACAACACATACATGGCTTGATAGGGTCAAGACAGCAAAGTTAGCAAAGGAGCATGGATTAGAGTTATGCTCTGGAGGTATAATAGGGATGGGTGAGAGCATAGAACAAAGGTTAGAACTTGCATTCGAAGCAAGCATGCTTGAGCCAGAGGAGTTTCCCATCAACATCCTTGTTGCTAGAGAAGGTACACCATTGCAGGGCATGGAGCCAGTGAAAGCAGATGATATACTTAGGGCAATAGCAGTATTCAGGTTCATAATGCCTAGATGCATACTCAAGGTTGCAGGAGGTAGGGAGATGCATCTAGCAGATAAGCAGAGCAAAGCATTACTCTCTGGAGCAAACGGGATAATAACAAATGGATATCTGACAGTTGGAGGAAGCACTGCTGAGCAGGATATAGCGATGATAAGGAGGCTAAACCTGAAGGTCTAACATGAATTATGCTGATGAGTTAAAGCAGCTTATAGAGCAGAACCTGTACAGAAGGCTTAGGGATGTAAGGATAATAGACTCCAGTAGAGCAATAGTTGATGGTAGAGAGGTCATACTGCTCTGCTCCAACGATTACCTTGGGTTATCATCCAATAAAGAGGTTATAGACTATGCTATAAGCGATGTGAGTAGCATCTCACAGTGTAGTTCCAGACTTGTAGCAGGTAATGATCCAATGCTTGTTGAGTTAGAGAATAGACTTGCCGAGCATAAGGCAAAGGATAGAGCATTGGTATACCCTACAGGTTATATGGCAAGCCTTGCTATAGCAGCACTAGTAGATGAGCACTCTATAATATATAGCGATGAACTTAATCATGCAAGCATAATAGATGCATGTAGGTTGAGCAGGGCAAGGATAAAGGTATTCAAGCATAACGATGTGGCAAGCCTTGAAGAGGAGTTGCTTGCATCATCAATAATAACAACATCTTCTCCTTCAAGGAAGAAGGTTGTAGTTACTGAAGGTGTATTCAGCATGGATGGTGACATGGCTAGGCTTGATGAGATAGGTAGATTATGTAGGGAGTACGATGCAATGCTCATAGTTGATGATGCTCATGGCGACTTCATCTACGGCAGTAACCATAGGGGCACTGCTGAGTATATGAATGCTGAACATTGTGTTGATGTTATTATCAGTAGCATGAGCAAGGCTCTTGGATGCTTTGGTGGTTACATTGCAGGAAGCAAAGAGGTTGTAGAGTACCTCATAAACAGATCTAGGACATTCATATACACATCAGCACTGCCAGCATTGTTTGCAAAGGCAGCACTCAAGGCATTAGAGATAATCAAGTACGGTATCATCAAGCATGATGGGAAGACACTACATCTTCAGGATAGGCTCATTGCAAATGCAAGGATGCTGAGGGAGGCTCTAGCAAGCAGGGGCTTCAATCTCAAGGGCTCAACCCATATAATCCCAGTGCTGATAGGTGATGAGAAGGTTGCTCTAGAATTTGCTAGCATGCTATTCAAGCATGGCATCTTCGTACAAGCGATAAGATATCCTACAGTAGCAAGAGGTTCAGCAAGGATAAGGGTTAGCGTTACAGCACTACATGATGATGATGCACTGAAGCATGTAGCAGATGTATTTAGCATAGTTGGCAAAGATCTGAACCTTATCTGATTAACTAGAGTTAACACCAGAATTAAAAAATCCTAGTAGTATCAGGCTAATGTGGCATTCATATCAAAGTGGATCAGACAGGGTAGTGATAATGGTGATGGCGCTAGTAGTAAGATAAAGAGTGCATTAAAGGGTAATGGTCATGGTAGTAGTAATAATACAGCGTTGAAGCCAAGGATAGATGATGCTAGAAGGCTAATGCAGGTTCAGATAGTAAGGCTAGATGCCATACACAAGAAGTTAGTTGAGAAGGATAGAACATTATTCAGCAAGGTTACACAGGCTATACAGGAGAGGAATATGCAGTATGCATCCATACTCTCCAACGAGCTTGCTCAGGTTAGAAGGGTAAGCAGGATGGTAAACCATGTCAAGCTTGCTCTAGAGCAGATAAACCTTAGGCTAAGCACTATAAGCGATCTGGGGGATGTTGTTGTAACCCTTAGCCCTGCGATGGCCGTGGTAAAAGGTATAGGCAATGATCTTAGCAGGATGATGCCAGAGTTCGATGGTAAGATGCAGGAGATGTATGATATGTTCAGTAGCATAATGGTTGATACTGCACAGGCATCAAACAGTACCATACCAATAAATGCGATGCTCAACAGCAGCGATGCACAGGCTATACTGGATGAGGCTACAAGCCTAGTTGAGGATAGCATAAAGGCCAAACTGCCAGATCTACCACAGGATGTACTGACCCTGCCAGAGATAAGGGCAGAGGAGATGGATACTAGTAGTATGCTGGTAAGTAATCGTACACAGGCCAGAAGGGTTAGCAGTAGTAACGCTAGGAGTGCAAAGGATCTGGTAGCAGTATGATCAGTATTGATGATCCCTCATTTTTATTATGTGCTGGCTATATGCATTAACGCCCTCTTTATCCTATGTATAGTTGGGTAACTGTAGCCCTTCTCCCTGTAAACCCTTATCATCTTGCTCCAGTTCTCAAGCCTCCATCTAGCCTGCTCTAGAGTAAGCATCTCAACCTCCTGTTTCACCTTACTCCTTCTCCCAACGATGAGCATACCATGCTTCTCTGCAAGCCATCTCTTGTATGAGAACCTTAGCCCTGCAAGTATACACTCTATTGGCATCTCATCAAGATACCTTTGCATCTCCTTGAGCTGTTCACTGCTCAGTTCATGCCTTAACCTTAGTGTAGGCATATATGATCTACATATAGCCTACTAATAAGCTTTCAGAATTCGAGTTCTGAAATATCTAGAGTAGTTAACAATACTAGCAAGTACTTATGATAGAAGCGCTTATCTCTAACATGTAGTAGCGATCCTGTAATGGTGAGTTGCTTCTTCTGCAGGAAGAGGGTATGGTATAGAAGGGATCTTAGCAATCCCTTTGCTACAAACAAGGAGAGGACACATGCATATGAGTGCACAAACTGCAAGATAATCTTCCTTGTGAAGAATGAGAGTAGTAAGAAGAGTAGAGGTAGTAGAGAGTACTGGCAGAATAAGACTATAGTGAAGGGCAGGGTTATGAAGATACTGGTGAAGGATTCACTGTAGCAGCATCAATTCCTTATCCTAATCATAACTCAATCGATTCTACCTATCTATACCTACTTGCTCTATCTATCTATCTATTATACCCATCTTATCAACCTGCAAACCCTTCATTGCAAGCGCATCGGCAAGCATATTCATGCCCAGAGAGTCCCCAGCAAGGTGCCCAAGTATGATGAGATTACCCTTTAGATTATTGCTCTTCACCCTAGCAAGGTCCTCAGGGCTTATGTGAAGGTAGATGACAGTATCATAACCATGATCGAAGTACGCTTTGGCAACGCTATAGCCACCGTTTGTGCCAGCAGCAACAACTAGCATGTACCTCTTCACAGAAGCATCCTCATTGCCATGAACAACCTTGACCCTTGTATCTGCCTTCTTGAACTCATCCAACTGCTCAACGCAAGAGGCTATATCCCTAACCTTCTCAACCCTGCCTCCATCAAGGCTCTTCAGGATTGCTCTCCTCATCAACTCATCGCATGGAAGGTGTATGTTCAGCAATGGCATACCAAGTATCTCAGCAAATGATGTTATATGCGTATAGATAGATGTGTGTGCCCTAAGCATGACCCTCTCCTTCAACTCTCTTACTGCTTCCTCAGCAACATCCCTTGCTATCCCAGCATTGAGCATGAACTCAACATGCCTATCTAGTACCTTGTAGAAGTCTATGTATGCCTTGCCTATGGGATGGTGTGCAATGACAGCATCATAGCCTAGATGTTTAGCAAGCATTATGGTTGATTGCTCAACATCTATGCACATTAGAACCTTCTTTATATCCTTGCCCTTAACATGCACTGCGCTATCTGCAGGTATGCTATCCATCCCTGCTAGGCTCAATGCAGTATGCATTATCTCCTCAGTATCCATCTTACCCAAAGTAAATCATCTAAGTAATAAATTTTGTGTATAAAGTTCGATGGGCTAGTACATTGAGTAAACAAGACCTATCAACGTTAGCAATGTATCTTCGTAATCTTGTAGAGATATTTTGAGCGATTTTTTATAGAACTACTCATAATTAATATTTATGGTTAGAAGTAGGTTAGAATATATTAAGAGAGGGCAGTTACTTACATATATAATTGCAATGGATGGTTTTACAAGCGGGATAGCTGGTGCTGTAAGTAGAGCCTTATCTTCTCAGTATAATTCAAACACACTAAAGGAGATATTTGCAGATCTCAAATATTATTATTGGCAAGGCTCAACGCTCAAATGGAAGACTTCAGATATAAAGTGTTTTAGCTATCTTAATCCACCTACATATACTATTGATAACTGTACCATAGACATTGACAGCAGCTAGGATAAGGGTGAATGAGTATGAATGGTACATTTATAATTATTGCAGTATTGATAGTTACAGGTGCTATAGTACTAGCGCTTATCTCAGTGAATATAAAGGCTACTCAAACCATGGATGATGAACTAAAGGCTTTGAGCAAAGACCCTTGCGTGCAGGACGCTCTTGATATAGCGCAGAAGAATATGCCATTTGGTATAAAGATAAGGGTGCCTACATATCTACCAACAGAAGGCTATAGGTTGGCTGGTATAACTGGCGTATTAGAGCCTGGTGGATCACCTGCTGGATGGGTAGATTTATACTACTGGGATAAGGAAGGATGCCTATTAACTTCAGGGATCAGTGAGCATGATGCTATTATGCAGTATAAAGCAATAAAGGTAACTATACTTACACCTTATAGTTCAGATGGTGATTACAAGAACGGGGATGAGTTTGCAAGTAATTACTACTCATACTATCTAGACAACAGAGAAGAGTTCAAGTGAGGAGATAGTACATGAGGAGCCCTATCCTGAACCTGGGAAGGTAGCATTCTTTCACGGGGAGGATAGAGTTGTATATATCGTTAGAGCAGATATGCCTCTTGAAGATCTTATAAAGATAGAGTCTATAAAGTAGTTCTAGATGTAGATGCTATCAACTGGCTAGAGTAGCCTACAAGTGCAGGGTATCGTTTGATGGTATTGATGAAGGTGAGGATGCTACTGCAAATAGAGATCTTAACTCTGCAGATGCTGAGCCTAGCACTGGCTCTATGCATACATGCTCCTTAACAACATGCAATGTTCCAGAGACTGATAGTGAATCTGCCGCATCTGCCCTTGCTGTTGCAGATTCAAGCATTGTATATGCAATCCTTACTGAATCATCAACGCTGAGAGCCTCTATAGCAGGATCGTAACCATTCTCAAGCATGCCTTTGGGTATATATCTTGTTGGTAAACCTTGCCATTTATCTTTAGCATGCATCATACCTGCAGAGGATATAGCATATCCTGCAACCTTCTCTATACTCTTATCATCCATGAGTGATGTGCTTACTCCAGATATGCTCTTATCCTTAACAACCCTTAGAGCAAGACCCCTATCCCTTATGCCTTTAGCCTCAACTATATGTGACCTTGCAAGCCTAACGGTTACTATCTCCTTATCAAGTATATAT
>JACAFJ010000032.1 GCA_013538675.1 Candidatus Nitrosocaldus tengchongensis | reverse complement strand
GGTTGTTGGGCTTTGCAGGGTTCAAGGCAGCAAACATCCATCTCATATGTATAGATGATAGGGAGAGGTCACCAAACTTTGGTAAACCATTGATGAGTAGGGCAACTGTAATTGCTGCTCCTCCCATGAGGGTTATAGGCATTAGAGCATATGAGAAGACAGTTTATGGTTTAAGATCACTCTTCGATATATATGCAGATGGGTTACCAAAGGAACTCTCAAGGAAGGTTAAGATCAAACCTACTGAGCAGAGTATCGTTAATGATATAAAGTTGGATGATGCTCATGAGTTGAGAGCAGTGGTTGCTGTAACCCCTAGAGCAGCAGGGTTGGAACAGAAGAAGCCATTCGTATTTGAGGTTGGTGTTGGAGGCGGGGATATAAAGGCACAGTTTGAATATCTGAAGAACCTGCTAGGCAAGGATGTTAGGATAAGTGATGTATTCAAGATTGGGGAGTATGTTGATGTTAGTGCAATAACCAAGGGCAAGGGCTTCGAAGGGCCTGTGACAAGATGGGGTATAAAGAGGAAGCAACATAAGTCAAGGAAGAGTGTTAGAGCAATAGGCACACTAGGTCCAATAAGTCCTGCTACTGTAATGTATACAGTGCCTAGAGCAGGGCAGAGAGGATTCCATCAGAGGCTAGAGTACAACAAGAGGATACTTATGGTTGCTAGTGCAGATGAGCACAATCTAACACCCAAGGGAGGCTTTATGCACTTTGGCGTACTCAAGGGTGACTACATAGTAGTTAGGGGCTCAGTTGCAGGGGCAATAAAGAGGCTGGTAAAGTTAAGATATGCTATAAGACCAAAGGTTAAGAAGGTTGTTGAGCCCAGGATATTAGAGGTTGTTGCATGATGAGTAGTAGTAGCAGCAGCAGAATCATAAATGTATACTCTCTAGATGGTAGCAAGGTTGAGCAGGTAGAACTGCCAAGGGTATTCTTAACCCCATACAGGATGGATCTTATACATAGAGCCTTCGTTCACATCCAATCCAGATCGTTCCAGCCACAGGGAAGGGATCCATTGGCAGGGATGAGGGTGAGTGCAGAGTCTAGAGGTACAGGGCTTGGAATAGCAAGGATGGCAAGGGTCAAGGGAGAAGGTATGAGGAGAGCAGGTCAGGCTGGAGGGGTTGCTGGGGTAGTGAAGGGTAGGTTAACCCATCCACCTAGAGCAGAGAAGGTTATAGTTAAGAGACTCAACAAGAAGGAGAAGCATCTAGCATTATGTAGTGCGTTAGCAGCAACAGCTATAAGGGAAGTTGTCAAGGCTAGAGGCCATAGGGTACCAGATGATATAGAGTTGCCTTTGATTATTACAGATGATATTGAGAGTATAGGCAAGAGCAAGGACCTACTCAAGGTTCTTAACGCACTAAGGCTATCAGATGATCTTAAAAGGGCAAGCAGAAGTATAAAGAAGAGGAGTGGTAAGGCAAGGATGCGTGGAAGGAAGCAGTACATAGCAAAGAGCATCCTTGTAATAGTGAAGAATGATAACAATAGTGTAGCAAGGGCTGCAGGTTCTATACCTGGTGTTGAGGTAGTTCCAGTTAGTAGGCTCAGCGTTATACATCTAGCCCCTGGAGGTCATCCTGGAAGGCTCTGTATATGGAGCAAGAGCGCAATTGAGAGCATAAGGAATATGAGTAACGATGCAGTAGAGTTAATGGAGGTCATGACGAGATGAACGTTGAGCAGGCAAGAAGCATAATAGTAAGACCTTACATAACTGAGAAGATCTACACAAAGATGGATAAGGAGGATATACTAGCGTTTATAGTTCATGACAAGGCAGATAAGCCTAGCATAAAGGAGGCTATAAAGACGCTCTACAACGTTGAGGCTGTAGATGTTAACACAGCAAGGACTATATACGGGAAGAAGGCCTTCGTGAAGTTTCAGACTGGGGTTGCAAGGGATCTAGCAACAAAGTTAGGACTAGTCTGACCTCATCTTACTATTACTATTCTACTTTGCTCAGTTCATATCTCCTTAATTTTATTCCTATCAGGAATTGTATTACATCAACGCTCTCATCATAACATGAGCACGTTAGATTTAATAGAGGCTAATTTGCATGCATCCAGATATGGTGAAGGAGTTCAGATATAGGGGTAGAACCCTGCAGGAGTTGCAGGAGATGAGTATGGAGGAGTTGATGAGTGTTCTACCTTCTAGGATGAGGAGAGCCCTAAGGCGTGGGCTAGGTGAAGAGAGACTCGAGTTATTAAGAGAGATAAAGACTGCAAAGGATAGCTCTTCGGGTAAGCAGATAAAGACACATATACGTGATATGCTTATCCTTCCAAACATGGTTGGTCTTACCATACATGTCTTTAATGGCAAGGAGTTTGTACCAATTGAGATAAAGCCAGAGATGGTAGGCCATTACCTTGGTGAGTATGCTATACCAAATAAACCTGTTAAGCATGGTACCCCAGGTATAGGTGCTTCAAGATCAAGCCTTTACGTACCATTGAAGTAGTAGGGTAAGGTGAGTGTAACAGATGCCAGAGTTCGATTACACATTCAAGAAGCAGTATGATAAGAGCAAGCATGTTAGAGCAAGCATAAGGGAGATTGATATCTCACATAAGCATGCCGTTGAGATATGTAGAGTGATAAAGGGGATGAGGTTAGAGAAGGCAAAGGAGTACCTTGAGAAGGTTGTAGCAAGGGAGATGCCAGTACCGTTCAGGAGTTACCATACAAAGGTTGGGCATAGATCTGAGTTAAAGGGTAAGAATGCCTTCCCTGCTGGAAGGTACCCTGTCAAGGCAGCAAGGGAGATCCTACGTTTGCTTGCAAATCTAGAGGCTAACAGTGAGTATAAAGGCATGGATCTTGATAGAGTAACTATAATACATGCATGTGCATACCCTGGAGTTAAGATAAGGAAGTTCATGCCAAGAGCCTTTGGAAGGGGTAGTGCAAGGTTCAACACATTAACGCATGTAGAGTTGGTTGCTTCTGAGAAGTGATGTGATAGATATGCCAGAGCAAGCATACAGTTCATCAACAAAGGCTATAATGAGGAACTTCTTCAGGAACTCAGAGTTGGATGAGTTCCTTGAGAGGGAGTTGGCACATGCAGGCTATGGTGGTTCAGAGATACAGAAGACACCTCTAGGCACTAGGATAACTGTATATGTTACAAGACCTGGGCTAATAATAGGGAGGAAGGGTTTTGGTATAAGAGAACTTACAGAGAAGCTAGAGAAGGAGTTTGGGCTTGAGAACCCTCAGGTATCAGTGCTAGAGATAGAGGTTCCAGAACTCAACCCTAGGATAATAGCCAATAGGGTTGCACAGATGATAATCAAGGGTACAGCATTCAGGAGGGCAGCGTTATGGGCATTGAACACAATAATGGGTGCTGGAGCAATGGGTGCAGAGGTTGTGATCTCTGGCAAGTTGAGGAGTGAGAGAGCATCCTTTGAGAAGTACACCGCAGGTATACTACCAAAGAGCGGTGATCCTGCAGAGAAGGCTGTTAGAGAAGCAGTTACACATGTACTCCTGAAGATGGGGCTATATGGCATAAAGATAAAGATAGCGTACAAGGATGCTCTACCAGCAGAGTTTGAGTTGAAAGATTATGGTCAGGATATCAGCGGTAAAGAAGGGGTTGAAGAAGAAGGGTCTACCATCAATGTGAATGAAGATGAGGTAAAGTCATAAAAGGAGGAGGGAGGTTATTGATATGGCAAGGCTAAAGTTAAAGGATCTAAAGGCCCTAAACGATGACGATCTTAAAGGTAAGTTATCTGAGTTGAGGGGTGAGTTGAGCAAGATCATGGTGGATAAGGCGAAGGGTACGATAAAGAAGGATAGTGGAAGGGTTAAGTACATTAGGCGTGATATAGCAAGGATCCTAACCATACTAAGGGAGAGAGGTAAGAAAGAGGAGGGTGAAGGGAAGGTGAATGGAAAATAGGTAGTAGTTAGAGGTGGGATAGATTATGAGGATAAGCAAGGATAACATACATGCACATGAGTTAATAGGTCTAGATCTAGTAGTGGAGGAGAGTAGAGACCCAACTCTCCAAGGCTTGAATGGCAAGATTATGTTTGAGAGCAGGAATATGCTCTATCTGAAGGTTAGTAACAGTTCTAAAGGTTATAGGATCAAGGCTATACCAAAGGGCATCGCAAGGTTCCTGTTCATACTTCCTGATGGAAGCAGATGTATGGTTGAGGGCAAGGATTTAATTGGTAGACCAGAGGATAGGATTGAGAGGATAGAGAGGGTGATGATTGCATATGGTAGAAGGTGATAATGCAACGAGTAATAGCAGTAAGGTTAGGAGTGTAGGACTACAGGTTACTCTACCTTCTAGATCATGCAATGATATCAAGTGTCCATTCCATGGTAGGCTAAGTATAAGAGGCAAGTTATTCACTGGCATAGTTGTAAGCAAGAAGGCTAAGAAGATGGTAGTCATAGAGAGGTACTACCAGCAGTACATAAAGAAGTACAAGAGGTATGAGAGGAGGAGGAGTAAGATACATGCTTACCTTCCAGAATGCATAGACGTTGAGGAGGGCGATGAAGTGCTCATAGGTGAGTGTAGACCTCTAAGCAAGACAGTGGCATTTGCACTCTTGGAGGTGAGGAAGAGTCATGGCAGGTAAGAGTAGAGCAGTATCAGCAAAAGGGGTTGAGGAGTTCAAGCCCCATATAACTAGAGCAATACCAGTGTATGCAAATCTAGTTTGTGCTGATAACACTGGTGCAAAGATAGTTCAGGTTATTCAGGTCAATAGATACAAGGGTAGGTTATCAAGGTATCCAACTGCATCAGTAGGCGATCTTGTGACTGTGGTTGTGAAGAAAGGTCCTCCAGAGTTGAGGAAGCAGATATTTGGTGCTGTTATAGTACGCCAAAAGTATCCCATAAGGAGGCCAAATGGGCTCAGGATATGCTTTGAGGATAATGCAGCAATACTCATAACACCAGAGGGTGATGTAAAGGGTACAGATATAAAGGGTCCAGTAGCTGCAGAGGCTGCAGAGAGATGGCCAAGGATAGCAAATCTCGCATCGATGATAGTGTAGTGTAAAGAGGTTGTATGTGTGTATGAAGGCATCGCTTGTTAGAATGAAACAGATGTACACTGCTCCTCTACATAAGAGGAGTAAACAGGTATCTGCTCCACTCTCTGAGGAGTTGAGAAACCAGTATGGTCGGAGGAGTGTTAGGGTAAGGAAGGGTGATACTGTGAAGGTGATGAGGGGAGAGTATAAAGGGGTTGAGGGTAAGGTGCAGAGGGTTCATGTAAAAGATTGTAGGCTAGAGATTGAAGGTCTACAGAGGGAGAAGGTTAAGGGCGATAAGGTCCCAGTGCTTATACATGCATCAAAGGTGATGGTCATAGCATTGAATATGGAGGATAAGTTAAGGGAGAGTATGTTAAGAAGGAGAGGGGGTAAACAGTCCTGATTGCTATAGGTGAGTATTATGGGTAAGAAATCTGGTTCGAATAGATTGAAGAGGCAGATAATGCCAGTGTTCTGGCAGGTACCTAGGAAGGCATATAGATTTGCTCTAAGACCTATAGGGGGACCTCATCCTATAAATAGATGCTACCCGTTAGGTATACTACTTAGAGATGTACTCAGAGTTGTAAAGAGCATGAGGGAGGCTGAAAAGATACTCCACAATGGATACGTGTATGTTGATGGTGTAAAGAGGTTCGATGTACACTTCCCTCTAGGGTTGATGGATGTGGTAGAACTTCAGCCGTTGAAGAAGGTATACAGGTTAGTGCCAAGAGATGGTTTTATACTTAAACCTATAGAGATTGTAGAAAAAGAAGGAGGAGGAGAAGAAGAAGAGAAGGAGCGAGGCATGAAGATCTGCAAGGTTATAAATAAATCTACCGTTAAGGGTGGTAAGATACAGTATACCCTTCACGATGGTAGAAATATACTTGTAGATGGGTCATCTTCAAGCAAGTTGGATGGTATAGCAGTTAACGACTCTATACTGATAAGGATTCCAGAGCAGGAGGTTAGGGACGTTGTGAAGATGGAGAAGGATACTCTAGCACTTATAATAGCAGGGGAGAATGCTGGAACCATTGGTAGAGTTATAGAAGTGAAGAAAGGTACCATAACACTACCGAAGAGAGTTGTGCTAGAGAGTGATGCAAAGAGGCTAGAGATACCAATAGATATAGTCATGGCTATAGGTAGAGAGAGGCCATTACTTAACATATGATGGGATGGCTTAAATGGGGCTAGGAGGTTGAATAATGCATGAGTCTTACATTACAAGAGAAGGGGAATGTGATGAAGAGTATAAGGATAGGTAAGGTGGTTATAAATGCTGCTGTAGGCAAGTCAGGCGAGCCTGTAGAGAAGGCTAAGAAGGTACTGGAGGAGATAACTGGACAGATGCCAGCAATAAGAACAGCCAAGAAGACTATCAGGGACTTTGGTATACATAAAGGTGAGCCTATAGCGGTTATAGTGACGTTAAGGAAGGAGAAGGCCCTGCAAGTACTCAAGAGACTACTAGCAGCAAAGGGCAATAAGATAAGAGAATCATCATTCGATGATTATGGAAACGTATCCTTCGGCATAAGGGAACATATAGATATACCTGGTGTGAAGTACAAGCCAGAGTTGGGTATAATAGGCATGGATGTATGTATAT
This sequence comes from Candidatus Nitrosocaldus tengchongensis, assembly GCA_013538675.1. Classification (GTDB taxonomy): domain Archaea; phylum Thermoproteota; class Nitrososphaeria; order Nitrososphaerales; family Nitrosocaldaceae; genus Nitrosocaldus; species Nitrosocaldus tengchongensis. The sequence goes on along the minus strand of JACAFJ010000032.1, from coordinate 7,557 downwards.
CACTTGAGCGCCCAGGTTATAGAGTTGCTAGGCGTAAGATTATGCCATGTAAGATAGGCAAGGAGCAGAGGGTAAACAAACAGGAGGCTATAGAGTTCTTGAATAGCCTTGGTGTGGAGGTGATGTGATGAGATGAAGGTAAGGGACTTTACATTAACAGGTAGGAAGGTAAGGAAGTATGGTAAGGGCTCTAGGTGGTGTAGACGCTGTGGCCAGTATACAGCGATAATACAGAAGTACGATCTCCTACTCTGCAGACAATGCTTCAGGGAAGTAGCAAAGAGGATAGGCTTCAAGAAGTATATGTAAGGAGGTAAGAGTAGTATGCCAGCGCTCAATGTAGTTGCAAACCTCTTCTCAACAATATACAACAACGAGATGAGGAGGAAGAGATCGTGTATAATAACACCAACCTCCAAACTTACGCTAGAGGTGCTAAGGGTCATGAAGGACTATGGGTTCATAGGAGATTACCAGTACGTTGATGATGGGAGAGGAGGAAAGGCTGTTGTGCATCTACTTTCAAGGGTTAACAAGTGCAATGTGATAACTCCAAGGTTCAGCGTCAAGAAGGATGGATATGATGAGTGGGATAGACAGTATCTTCCATCTTACAGTAGAGGCATACTTATAGTCTCAACTCCTCTAGGTGTCATGTCCCATCACGAAGCACAGAGTAAGGGTATTGGAGGTGTACTAATAGGGTATGTCTATTAGCAAGGAGAAGAGCACTATAGAGGCTATGGTAGAGGTACCAGAGGGTGTGCAGGTTAGCATGAATGGTAGGATACTTGAGGTTAAGGGACCAAAGGGCAGGGTGAGCAAGGATCTTAGCAAGATACATGTTGATGTAAGCATAGAGGATTCTAGTGTGGTCATAAGGCCATTACTAGCAAGGGGTAAGCCAAGGCGTAAGGATAAGGCTATGGTGAATACTATGCAATCCATAATAAGGAATATGATAGAGGGTGTGCAGCATGGCTACACATACAGGTTGAAGATAGTGCATGCACACTTCCCCATCTCGGTGAAGGTTAAGGGCAAGCAGGTACTCATAGAGAACTTCATAGGTGAACGCTCCCCTAGAGTGGCTGAGATAGTTGGAGATTGCAAGGTTAGTGTAGAGGGTGAGGATGTGATAGTCAAGGGTGTGAACCTTGATGATGTAGCACAGACAGCAGCAAATATAGAGAATGCTACAGGTATAAAGGAGAAGGATATCAGGGTATTCTTAGATGGTATATACATATATGCAAGGGAGAAGGGTATGTAGAGGTTGCAAAGATAGCAACTATCATACTACTAACTTCCTCTATAGGTCCATCTATTTACCGTTTCTATTCATTCCTTTATTATGGGTAGAAAAGATTAAATCGACTAACCAGCATTACCGCTCTAGTGCCGCCGTAGCTCAGCGTGGTAGAGCGGCTGGCTGTTAACCAGTCGGTCGTCGGTTCGAGTCCGACCGGCGGCGCTACTTATTACCTTCTTCTTACCACTCGCCTTATCTGGATATACGTTACATAACTCGAATTATGAAATATAGTTACTGATTATCATGATTTTTATATGGCAGAAACATAGAAGAGATATGGAGGTATCGTATAGAACTCTAGTGTTGTTCATAGGAGCACTTGCTGCAGCGATACTAGGCATATGGATAGGATTATCACCAACTGGTGTAGTTCCTGTTACTGTAACTGAAGAGGTGATGGTTACACATAATCTTGGTGATGGTTCATGCATAGTTGATACAACTGATACGGTGTTATCTGCAAAGACGGTAAGGAATTGCAACTTACAGGAGGGTACAAGGATTACCGTTAGTTATGAGAAGGGTTCAACAGAGGCAAGGATAGTTCCATGAGAATATTTTATTGACTCTTCTCCTGTCTTTTACTTACTTACTCTGTAGCATTCACTCATAAGCCAGTCACAGAACTCCTTAACCTTTGCATCTATACTTCTCCACACATGGAATGAGCCTGGGAGCACATCTATCCTCCCATCGTTGAAGAATATCTTAACCCCTTCATTGTTCTCATATGCCATAGCATCCCTTATCTCAACTATCTCATCCCCAAACACCTCCCTAGCCTTACTCTTTATAACATCCTTCTGTATCCCGAGCCTGGTTCTGAACTTATCTATAACGACTGTAATATTCTCCTTCCCATAGGTATCGAATGCAAGTACCTTCCTTGTGTCGAAGAGGCTTACAACAAGAGTCACGCCATACCTTGAGCCTATAGCCTCGCTTATCCTACTCAACTCATTGTACAACTTCAGTACATTCCTAATCTGATTCAGTCTACCCCTCTCCTCATCTATTGCCCTGTATAGATCATCAAGCATTGCTGTGAAGCTCATTATGTATCGTAACCACTCCTCCAATATAATGCTAGAAACGCCTAAGATAACTTGGTTTGAGTCTATCTGGCCTTGCCTTGAGCTCATCTATCAATGCTATAGTCCTTGCTCTATCATCTGGGAGTACAGCCTTGATAGGGTATGGATTTGAGGCATGATTTGCTCTGAAGATTATCTTGCCCTCTCTAGGCTCTATATGCTCTACAAGCATCTTTAGTTCATCCAGAACCTCTACATCACTTAATGGTTCGAATGGCTCACCAAACTTGCTCATGAACTCATCCCTTACAACATCATCCAGAAGTAGTGTTAGTGCAGCAAGGTACTCTGGTACTATGGCACTTACTACTCTAGCACTTGCTATAGCATGCTCCATACTATATCTTCTACCTCCTAAACCAAGTATAAGCATGCATGAAAGTTGGATTCCAGCACTCTTGGCCTTCAAGCATCCATCTATAATACCTTTAGAGGTTGCTCCCTTTGTTACCTTCCTCAGCACAGTATCCGATCCACTCTCTATGCCTATGTAGAGTAGTTTAAGCCCAGCATCTCTTAGTGCTACCAACTCCTGCTTACTCTTCTGCAATAGATTCTTTGGCATGGCATAGCATGATACCCTCTCAAGTTTAGGAAAGGATCTGTATAGATGATCAAGTATCTTCAGCATATACTCAGTGTTTATGTTTAGAGCATCACCATCAGCAAGGAATACCCTCCTTGTGCTTGGATACTCTTCAGCAACATAGTCTATCTCAGCCTTGAGCTCATCCCACGAGCGTTCTTCGTATCTTTTGCTTCTATACATGGAGCAGAATGAACATCTATTATATGAGCATCCTATGGTAACTTGTAGTATTAGCGAGTCTGCTTCTGATGGAGGTCTATACAATGGCTCTATGTATGTTAACATACTGCTATGGATGATGTTAGGCTATTTTAACATTGATATTTCAGAATTCGAATTATGAAATATAGATGCAGAGTATTATAATAAGTAGATTTATACGGAGTTTATCAAAAACTATAAATAGATAATATAAGGCGAGTATAATATGAGTAATATAAACGATAACAAGATGAAAGAACTGGATGATAAGATAAAAGAACTAAGGAATGAGATAGAGGTGCTTGATCTCTGGCTTACAATAGCAAGCGAGAACGGTGTATTCTCTAAGGGATCCGAGGAATCCAATGATTCTTCCTCACAATCTATACTCAAGACGTTTGAGGAGGCACAGGAGCAGTTAAAGGATGTATGGGACAAATTATATAAAACATCCAATTCTTCATCCTCTATAAATATAAGAGATTACGAGACCACACTATCATGTATATTTGAGTTCTATAATAGTAAGATTGCTAACTTATATACCATCCTTAAGTAGCAACCAATATAACATCATACTATACTATTCTACTGTTATTGGATTTATAGCAGGTATACTAAGGAGTATGTACAATATAATTCATGAAGCAAGGATGGGGGTATTCAGGCGAGCAAGTTGGGCTGAGTATGCATCTGCGCAATTCATAAGAGATATACTAGCATTTGTAATAACAATAGGAATAATAGGAGGTATTATAAATGATCTACAACCTGCATCACAACAAGGAGGACAAGAACAAGAGCAGCGTGCTCAGCCTTATGGTTTGTATGTAATTGCATTTGCTGCAGGAATGTTCTGGCGTAATGCAATTAATAGAATATATAGTATATTGGAGAAGGGTCCTAAATATGAGGATAAGGATGGTAAGATCATCAAGAAAGAATAAGTTATGTGATTAATATTGCATACTCTGCAAACTATCCATCTACTTATCCATCATCTCCTCAAAAATCTCTCTTGTAATAGTGTTTACAGTAGCCTCTAATACTTCAACACGTAACTCTGCCAGAGAGTTCCTTAAACCTTCAAGCTTGCTATTTGTCGTTATAAGCAGGTAACGCACTAACGTATCAAGTCTTTCAGCATATAAAGCATATAGATAATCATCATCCTTCATATCATTACAACTATATCTTCCATGCCTATTTAACGCATTCAGTACTTCAAGTTCATTGTCTATAATATTCCTTAACTCTATCAACCTTCTTCGTGTAGTGGCTATGACTTCATGATATACGTGATCCCTCTCTATTCTACTCATCTATATTAATAATGTAGAAAATGAAAAATAAAGATGAGAAGCAAGCATGTCTTTCATTATAGGGTAGATGGTATAAGCATCTCTACATAAGGTTACCCTTATGGAAGGCTCGTGATATACATGCCCCTTGCCTTTATATAATGCCTAGGCTTGAATTCCAAGGAGGTATGTATGTCATAACTTCCTTTATATACTCACTTTGCCATGTAGTAGATAAATGATGGGTAGGTTGTAGGATGATGGTTCATACATCTCTTTTATCATGCTCAAGGGGTATGCCTTTCATAAAGCATGAATAGGATTGGTTTATGCCATAGATGAGCATCTTTTACTTTCAATTCATGGCTTATAATATACACACCCCTTTACAGGAGCATTTCAGGAGGTATAAAAACCAGTGGGGTATGTATGCTGTAAGGCTTGATACCAACACCAAAAGTCATGGATAAGTTCACATGGTCGGATAGTTTACAAGCCTTGTCCTCTCATCCTCTGGTAGATCCAGCAGGAGCCTCTCATATGTTCTCTCAAGATACTCTGGTATTATCCTTGTATCCCCTACTACAGGCATGAAGTTGGTATCCCCATTCCACCTAGGCACTATATGCATGTGTAGATGATCTGCTATCCCAGCACCTGCAACCTTCCCTATATTCATGCCTATATTGAAGCCATCTGCCTTCAATGCATCCTTGAGGATGGAGATGCATATCCTTAGATACCTGAAGAGTTCAGCATACTCCTCATCGCTAACATCTCGAGGGTCTGCAATATGCCTGTATGGTGTTATCATGAGATGCCCGTTGGTGTAAGGATATGCATTGAGTATAACGAATACATGCTCACCTCTCATAAGGATGAGGTTCTTCCTATCCATTCTCTCCCTAGGCTTTGTACAGAATATGCACTGCTCATCTGATGGCCTCTCTATGTATGCTATCCTCCATGGTGCCCAGAGCCTCTCCATAGATTACATATCAAACTGGTAATTATATATGTTGAGCCCAATTATTCTGATTATGCTTTACAGAATCAAGGATGCTGTTGATAAGGAGATACCATCCATAGTTGATGATGCAAGGGAACTGATAAGGATACCTAGCAGGAACCCTCCTGGGGAGGAGAAGAGGTGTGCTGAGTACATACACTCAAGGCTCAAGGAGTTAGGACTTGATTCCATGCTTATTCACGAGCCATTTGCTGATAGACCTCAAGTTATAGCATATGCAAGAGGTAGCAGGTTCGATGAGTTGAGGATAATCCTGAACGGGCATATCGATACAGTGCCAGAGGGCAGTATAGAGAAGTGGAGTGTAGATCCATTCTCTGGCATGATCAAGGATGGCAAGATATATGGAAGAGGATCTTCTGACATGAAGGCTGCACTTGCAATAATGATGCATATCTGCAAGATGGTTGATAGAAGGGATCTATTGTTATGCTTTGCCATAGGCGAAGAGAGGGCAGAGCCTGGCACAAGTACCATACTCAAGCATGTTAGAAGGTTAGGTATAGATAGGCTAAGGTATGGGATAGTCATGGAGCCTACATCCTTAAGGATAGCAACATGTCAGATGGGTGCCATCTGGCTCAAGGTAAGGGTCAAGGGCAGAGCAGCCCATGCCTCAATACCTTATGCTGGCATAAATGCTATAGTTAGAGCATGTAAGGCAATTGGTGCATTGGAGCTGTATGCAATGGATATAAGCAAGGGTAGTATAAGCAGCAAGAGTAGTAGTACGATCAGCAATAGCAGCAGAGTATGTATACCAAGATGCTCAGTCACTATGATAGCAGGAGGTGTGAAGGAGAATATCGTTCCAGATGAGTGCTCATTTACTATAGATAGAAGGGTAGCTCCATATGAAAATGTTAAGGATGTGATAGATGAGATAAAGGCAGTGCTGGATGCATATGCAGAGGAGTATGATATGAGCATGATAGCAGAGAGGAGCCCTGTATGCATAGATGAGTCATCAATTATAGTAAGAGGGTTGAGTGATGCATTAGCATCTATAGGTATGAAGGATGGAGATGATCTACTCTACTGCTTCCCTGGCTCTACAGATAATGAGCATATTGTAAGAGAAGGTATAGAGAGCATAGTATGGGGTCCTGGGAGCATAGAGCAGGCACATGCTGTTGATGAACATATAAGCATAAAAGAGTTGAGGTCATCTGCTTATGCACTTGCACTGTTACTATCAAAGTTAGGTTACTAGCAAGGGTCCTGAAAGGCTCTGGTACAACATACTCTAGCCAGTTGATAGATAGCATCTACATCTAGAACTACTTTATAGACTCTGCTATCTTTATAAGATCTTCAAGAGGCATATCTGCTCTAACGATATATACAACTCTATCCTTCTCGTGAAAGAATGCTACCTTCCCAGGTTCAGGATAAGGCTCCTCGTGTACTATCTCCTCACCTCCATCATCCTTGATCTTTATCCACTTCCCTATGCCTATGAATGGATCGTTACCGTAGCCTTTATATCCATTGCTCAAAGTGACCAATCTAACATCTGCTTTGAACTCTTCTCTGTTGTTTAGATAGTATGAGTAGTAACTGCTTGCAAATTCATCCCCGTTCTTGTAATCACCATCTGAACTATGAGGTATAAGTATCGTTACCTTTATTGCTTTATACTGCATAATAGCATCATGCTCACTGATCCCTGAAGTTAATAGGCATCCTTCCTTATCCCAGTAGTATAAATCTACCCATCCAGCAGGTGATCCACCAGGCTCTAATACGCCAGTGATACCAGCCAACCTATAGCCTTCTGTTGGCAGATATGTAGGTACCCTTATCTTTATACCAAATGGCATATTCTTCTGCGCTATATCAAGAGCGTTCTGCACGCAAGGGTCTTCGCTCAAAGCCTTCAGTTCATCATCCATGGTTTGAGTAGCCTTTATATTCACTGAGATAAGCGCTACTACTATAGCACTTATAACTATCAATACTGCAATAATTATAAATGTACCATTCATACTCATTCACCCTTATCCTAGCTGCTGTCAATGTCTATG
>JACAFJ010000031.1 GCA_013538675.1 Candidatus Nitrosocaldus tengchongensis | reverse complement strand
TAGCAATGGTATAGCAAGGTATGCACCTTATGGGCTAAGGAAGATAGAGGCTGGGCTCCTAAGGGATGGGTTTGCAAGGGATGAGGTTGCTGTAGCACATCCAGAGCATATTGAACGCTTTATAGGCCCTGAGACTGAGGTTGTTGGCATATACGAGATGGATCCTTTGGGCATGGGCCCTGTAACCATGACATTCACATATGGCAGGAAGATGATATCATATGATGAGTTCTACTCTGCTGAACTACACAAGAGGATAAGGTTAGCGAAGGAGATGACAGGGAGCAAGGCTAAGGTTGTTGTTGGTGCTGCTGGTACATGGCAGTACAACTATGACCCAGCAAAGATCGAAGAGTATGATCTCTATGCTATACTAGAGGGCGACTTTGGAGGGACTGCTCCAGAGCTGGATGGTGCTGGTGTAACAGGAGAGTTCTTTAGGGCATTAATCAATGGGGAGTTCGATATAGCAAACCCATTCAAGAAGAGCGACTTTAAGGTAATAATAAAGGAGTTTGATATGGATGATGGTAGGAAGTACTATGGCAGGTTCATCCATTACAACGATGAGCCTAGCATGGATGAGATACCAAACATCGTGGAGCCTAGCATACATGGTATGATAGAAGCAATGAGGGGATGTGGAAGGGGATGCAAGTTCTGTGAGGTTACTCTAAGGCCATTAAGATACTACCCTCCAGAGAAGGTAAAGGCTGAGATCGAGGTGAATATAAGGAAGGGAGGGTTGAGGAATGCATGGATACATAGTGATGATATCTTCGTCTATGGTCTTAACCCAAGGAAGAACAAGAACATGGAGCCAAATACTGAAGCACTAATCGAGCTCTTTGAGGCTGTGATGAGTACAGGGGTTGTGCATACAAACCCTACACATGGTACCCTTGCTGGTGCAATAGCAGATGAGCATCTGATACCAAAACTATCAGAGGTAATAAGGGCAGGGCCAGAGAACCATATAGGCATACAGTGCGGGTTTGAGACTGGGAGCATAAGGCTGATAGAGAAGTATGCTGATAGAAAGTTGGCACCATTCAAGCCTAGCGAGTGGCACTGGGTTGTGAAGCATGCTGTTAAGGTTCTAAACGAGCATTACTGGGTTCCTGCATTCACACTGATAATGGGGTTGGATAACAACGAGCAGGAGGAGGATAGCTGGGAGACTGTAATGCTCATACATGAGCTTGAGCATGAGCAGCCAGAGTCGAAGTTCACAGTAACGCCATTGACATTCGTGCCCATAGGCCTGCTAAGCAAGTCAAAGTTCTACGATATAGGGAATAGTATGACTCCTGCAAAGGTTGCTGTCATGTACAAATGCTGGCAGCATAACTTCAAGTATGGCATAATGAAGTTCATGCACAAGGTTGGGCAGAACGATCCAATAAAGAGGTACTTCTTCACTGGCCTAGCAAGGACACTAGGAGGGATACCTCTCAATGCTATGGAGAAGTACGCTAGGAGGAAGGGCCCAGAGTTCGAAAAGGCAATAGAGAAGGTTAAGGCTGAGTATTGGTAATCCTTATTTATATTATAAGCCCTTCAACCCATTTGTGCTAACATCATTTGCTCACTTCAATAATCTTGAGATGCTTTGATATCATTATGGATGCCATTATCCCTATGCATATAATGACTATCATCCCTGAAGTAGCAACGTTCAGGTAATAAGATGTAATTATCCCTACTACTACAGATGTTAGTGATATACATAGTGAGATAAACATGGTTGCTCTGAAACCCTTACCAAGTATCATCGCTGCTATATTTGGGAGCACTATCAGCGATGATACAAGGAGTATGCCAACCAAGCGCATAGCAACTATAACAATTATGCTGGTCATGATCATAAAGATGTAGTTTAGAAGTGTAGTGTTGAGACCGCTTATCTTTGCTTGCCTCTCATCCAATGCCATATAGAAGAACTTATCCTTGAGTATTATTACAACAGTTACTATGGCAAGTGATACTACAACTGCTGTAAGCATATCCTCACTACTTATCAGTGTTATACTACCGAAGAGGTATGAGAAGAGATCAACCCTGAATCCACCAGATGCGCTTATTAGGAGTACTGCAAATGCAACACCAAATATGAGCAGCATGGCTATCAGAGCATCTCCTTGTATCCTTGTACTTTGCCTTAACCTTGTTATACCAACTGATGCTGCTACAGAGGTTATAAGGGCTGTCCAGAGAGGGTATATGTTAAGGAATATGCCTATGGCAACACCAGATAATGCTACGTGAGATATGGCATCACCAAATAATGAGTAGCGCTTAAGCACAAGGAATAACCCTAGCATAGAGCATGCAGTACCAATAGCAATACCTGCTATAAGTGCCTTCTGCATGAATGCATATGCGAGTATCTCTAGCATAACTGATCTTCATTAATTCATTCTATCTATCAATCTAACCCGTGCTGCTACTAGCACGTCTAGTATTACCAATACTCTCATGATCCCTCATATGTATATGCATAGCATGCTCACTGTACAACCTTACGAGATCAGTTGTAAGGCACTCATCCTTGCTGCCATGGAAGAATATCCTCTTGTCTATACACGCTATATGCTTTGCAAGCTTCATGAGTAGCATAAGGTCATGTGCAGCAAGTATTATAGTTATGCCTATCTCCTCATTTAGAGCCTTGAGTATGTTGAATAACTTGATCTGTGCATCCTGATCTAGTGCAGTGAATGGCTCATCCAGTATCAGCATGAGAGGCTTACTAACAAGTATCTTTGCTATGAGTGCTCTCTGGAGTTCACCTCCAGATAGCATGCCTATCCTCTTCCTCCTTGCATATTCAAGCCCAACCATACTCAACGCCTCATCTATCCTCTCTCTGTTGCTAAGCCTTGGATCATAACTCCATCTGTATCCATTCCTCTCTAGCAGGTGAGCATTCTTCTTCATATATCTTATGGATATCAAGCCTGTAAAGATGAGATCCTCAACGGTTGCAGGGAAGTTCTGATCTATGCTGAACCTCTGAGGCAAGTAGCCTATGAATGGTAACACGTACTTCCTTGCCCCATTAGAGTAACCAAATATGCTCACCATACCCTCATGCTCTTGAAGCATGAGTATTGAGTTGAATAAGGTTGTCTTCCCTGCCCCATTTGGGCCTAGGATACCAAGCATATCGCCTTGCTCAACATCCATACTAACATTCTCAAGTATGGTTGTGCTACCATATCTAACGCTCAGATCCCTAATGCTCAATATAGGCACCTTCATCTACACCCCAATCCTTGCCTAAGGTTCTCTAAATTCTCCTCCATCTTTGTTATGTATGTCTTGCCCTCTTCCAGATCCTCCTCATCTAGCACCTCTATTGGGCTCAATGTAAGTACCATAGCATTTATCTCCTCTGCCAACGCTCTAACCAACCTATCATCTATACCCTCTTCAGCATAAACAACATTAATCCCATGCTCTCTAGCAAGATCTACTATCTCCCTTATCTTGCCTGCTGGGATATCATGCTCAGGCTCAATACCAGCAATGGTTATCTGCTCTAACCCATACCTGCTTGCAAGGTAATGGTATGCTGCATGGAGTGTTATAAACTCCCTCCTCTCACAGTCTCCAAGCCCTTCCTCAAACTTTGCATGAAGTTCATCAAGCCTTGCAGTATATGCCTTTGCATTATCAGCATAGTACTTACTATTGCCCTCATCCATGCTTGTTACTGCATCTAGTATAATCTTAACCTGCTCCTTTGCCAGTATAGGATCGAGCCATACATGTGGATCCTGCTCAAGCATTATGCCATGTGCTGCCTCAACCATCATCAGATCATAGCCTAGACCCTTGACCTTATCTATGTAAGGCTCGAATGTTGCACTGTTGTAGATCAGTATATGGTAATCCCTTAACCTCTCAAGATCCCTTGCAGATGGCTCCCAGTCATGAGGTTCTAAGCCAGAGGGGATGAATAGATCTACATCAGCCCTATCACCAACCACAGCCTTGGCAAATTCGTAGAGAGGATAGAATGTAGTCATTATCCTAAGCCTCTCCTCTACACCTGTATCCTGTAGGGGTTGATCGTTAATACTCTCAGAGGTTGGGGCAATTACATTACTACTAGAACCTTGAAGCGTTGTTATTGCTATAACACTAGCAAGCACAATGACAACAGCAGCAGCAACGGTAATCATAACAACCTTCTTATTATTGGTCACCATGACATATCATTACTTATTATTAATATATATGTATTTTGTTAATAACAAACCTTGTAAAGTCTTATAAATGGATAATAACAAGTATTGTGCATGGAGGGGATAAAAGGAAAGGAGGCTAGGATAGTAAGCATATCACTCACTGATAGCATGCTTAAGGAGATAGATGAACTACAGAGAGAATTTGGGTTCTCTGGGAGGTCTGAGGTCATAAGGGCTGGGATAAGGATGCTCTTAACAGATAAGGTTGAGAAGGAGAGGTTGATAGGTAGCATAGGATGTGTACTAATAGTTACACATGATGAGGAGGATGAGGCATCAACAAGGATAAAGTTGCGATACGAGGATATAATAAAGACCCATCTCCACTGCAAGTTGAAGAACAAGAAGTGCTTGGAACTCTTCGTTATAGAAGGGGATGCAGAGAAGATCAAGGATATGACGAAGGAGTTTCAGGCAAACGAGGGCATGGAGCATGTGAGGCTTATAACGGCTTAAGCAGTAATGTAAAGTAATATAAGATAAGAGAATAGAAGATCTATCTAGCAGTGCTATACCATCGCCATCATCATTACAGTTTTAGCATAGTTATGGCAGTGTGTAAAAGTCAACCTTGTACCTTATAGATTCGCTACCCTTTCTACCTTTGCCTTTACCCTTAACATCTCCTCTACCCCTGTTCTCCCTATGAGCAATCCTCTTCTTGAATGAGTCGCTTATCTGATCGAATAGCATTGCTAGATCGTAGCCATTTGCTGTGTAACTCATTGTATCGCTCAGCGTTACTATATTCACCTTAACCTCATACCTCCTCCTCTCCCCTCCCATATCCTTTATCTTTATGTTGCATCTAGCCTCGCTGAGATCATGCACAACCTTCCTCATCAGCCTTACAAGTGTTGCAAACTTTGATTTTGCTAGTTCAGCATCGAATGGATCTTCAGGTAGACCAACTATGTAGAGAGGTATCTCCTCCCTAACCATCTCCTGTAGTAGTCCAACTACATCTCTATGTGTTATTATCCCCTGCAACTCCTCACCAACAGTTACTAGAGTGTATGCAACATGATTATCCATCATCTTGCTCACTATACTCTTAACACTCTCATGGGGCTCAGATGAGACTACATGCTTATCAAGCAAACCTGATACCTTCAGATCCATCATCCTGGTCTTGTTGCTTATTATATCTGCCTTACCTTTGCTGCTCTCTGGAGGCTTCATTGCTATAAGCAAGTGCTTGGATGTTAGTATCCCTGCTATCTTACCATCGTTAACAACTGGGAGATGGTCTATCTTGTGCCTTATCATTATGCCCCTAGCACTTGAGACCTTGTTATCAGCATTCACTATTATCGGGTTTGGGGTCATTATATCCCCTGCGCTAACATTATCTATACCATATGCATTGACCATCCTCACTATTGCATCAGATGTAACCTGCCCTACTATCCTACCATCCTCAACAACTGGCAGTGCTCTCAACCTGTACTCACCCATTATCCTTGATGCATAACCTACCTTCTGTGATCTTGCTAAAGGAGGCACTATCTTCCCTACCATCGATGGCTTTGCATGGTCTATGTCCCTGTACTCAAGTATATCCCTCATGTTTATGCTTGCTATCCTGCCATTGAAGTCTATGAATACTGTATATGCATCATGCTTATCCATCAGCCCTATTATCTGTGATATAGTACTATCAAGACTAGCAACTACAGGCTCCTGCATTATATCACCAACGCTCCTATCCCTTAGAGATGAGAACTGAGTGTACAGTTCTGGTTCTAGTACCCTTATCACCATAGCACTGCTAGCGATGCACCTACTCAAATACATTACTTGCTGCTACCATGCTTGACTAGGCTAGGCTAGGAATATTAAGCCTATACACTAACATAAGGTATGAGCAAAGATAGGTTGGTTGAGGTTGCTGGCGAGGCATGTAGGGATGAGTATACAGATTACTACATATACAATGCTCTAGCCTCATCATCTGTAACCCCTAAAACATTGAAGGATAAACTTACTGTCATGGCTGAGCAGGAATACAAGCATTACGAGTTCTGGAAGAGGTATAATGATGGTGTAGCAGTAAAGGAGCCGAGGGCTAAAGCGTTGATAATGAAGTTCCTTGCCCTAATAATGGGTATAACATTCGTTGTAAAGATGCTTGAGAAGCATGAGAGCAGTGTCATAGATGGTTACAAGGAGTTACTGCATGTGATGAAGGGTGAGGATGATAAGAGGATGCTTGAAGGGATAATAGGCGAGGAGGAAGAGCATGAATCCTCTCTAGTTGAGAATATAGATGAAGGTAGGGTAAGGTATCTAGGCTTCACAGTACTAGGGTTATCTGATGCACTCATAGAGATAGCAGGTATACATGCTGGCACTCTAGGTGTATATACAGATACATTCAAGGCTGGTCTAGCAGGGCTTATAGCAGGAGTAGCAGCATCCATTGCAATGGCATCAGCAGCATACAATCAAGCAAAGCAGACAGAAGGGGTCAAGGCATCATCTGCAGCAACGTATACAGGGATAGCGTATGTTGTAACTGCACTACTCCTTGCACTTCCATACTTCCTTGTTCATGATATACTTGAGGCATTGCTCATATCGCTACTCATCTCTATTGCAATACTTGCATACATCGCTCTATACTCTCATGTACTCTTCAACAGGAACTTCTTCAGGGAGTTGGGAGAGACTACAGGCATAATATTTGGTGCAACTCTAGCACTGTATGCCTTTGGTGAGTTGATAAGGATATACTTCAATCTACAGCTTGATTAACAGTTAACAAAGAAGAGAAGAGAGTGAGTGAGTGAGTGATTAAATTTCTATTAATATCATAATCATACAACCCTAGCATATCTACCCCTCTGCTCTATCTCCTTGACCTTCCTTAGCACCCTAGCAGTATATTCACTGCCAACAACGCTTGAGTAACCTTGAACGAAGTTGTTGAATGCATCGTTGAAGACATCAGCATGAGCACTGCTCATAACCTCCTTTATCAGCCTTATATCAACTGCCTTATCCTCAAGCCTTGAAGAGTAGAACGATAGGCCAAAGTCTATCAGCACTAGCGTTGAATCATCAGTACCATAGTTATACACTATGAAGTTCGATGTTGTAAGATCCCCATGCACAATATCTCTTGCATGCAACCTTGCAGTGTATATACCCATCATCCTTGCTATCCATCCAACGTTAAAACCTTGATAGATGAGATCTCTAGCAAGTTCTCCCTCTATGTACTGCATCACTATCTCAGCATTATTAGGATCAACGAAGTAGAGGAGTGGAGTTGTAACCCCTGCCCTCTTCGCTATGTTTATCATCTCAGCCTCATGCAGGGTTCTCTTCATCCTTATCTCTCTATCTAGCATATCATGCATGTACTGCTTCCTCTTCCTAACCTTGCTTATTGCTTGCCTTCCATACCACTCTACCAAGTATATATCTGCCTCTGCACCCTTCTTTATCAGCATGGTTTAACTTATTAGAAGGAGTAATTAAAGGTAAGTCATGCACGATAGAGGTAATGTGATAATGGAGGAGGACTGTAGCGAGGATAAGCTTGGTGCAGGGTATCTTGTGCTTACAGATAAGAGTCTTGTATTCTACACAGGCAAAGCAAAGGTATTTACATTCAGTAAGGATATGAAGAAGGCGTTGGAGATAGCATTACATGATGTGAAGGGTATTAGAACTGAGGGCTTCCTCATCAAGAAGTTGGTTGTGGAGTTGAATGATGGTAGAGTCTACAAGTTTGGTGTATTGAATAATAGAAAGTGGAAGGATGCTATAGATGGTGCTAGAGCAGGAGCAGGTGTAGATACAGGAGTAAGATGATGTTACTATTATTATTGTTTTGTTGTTATGGTAATGTAAGAAGATGATGTAGCTACACTTGTAGTGATAGTGAATTGGAGATTATTATTATTTATCACGAAACACCTATCTTGATTAACTGCTTACCTCTATACTCTGCTCCCTCCATGGTATATCTGTAGCATCTATCCTCCACGACTGCCTCACGAATGCCCTGCTAGGTTCAACCATTATACCTGCTTTGTATGCTGGGAGGCCAGTGCATGCTATCTGTGCACCACAGTCTCCAGCATATCTGATTGGTACAACATGTAGCCTTGCACCCTGCCTATCGCATATTGTATTAAGCATATTAGCAAGTCTCTTATTTGCTGCTACTCCACCAACAACTAACAGTTCATCCTTGCGTGAGAATGCTAATGCTCTCTCAGTAGCCTCTGTAAGCATTGCAAATGCTGTCTCTTGAAGTGAGTAGCATACATCCTCAACACTATTGCTGCTCAGAGCCTTCTTTGCTGCAGTTAATAGACCAGAGTATGATACATCGTTACCCTTAACCGTATACGGTAGCCTTATGTACTTGCTTGACTTCTTTGCTGCTAGTTCCTCTATCCTTGCTCCACATGGACTAGCAAAGCCCAATGCTCTACCAAACTGATCAAGCAACTGCCCAGGTGTTATATCTAGAGTCTCTCCTATAACTCTCCACCTTCTGTTAGAGAAGAGTAAGAGCATGCAGTGCCCTCCAGATACAAGGAGTACTAGAGGATCTCTAGCATTTGTAAGCCTTATCCCCAACTCTATATGTCCTACTGCATGGTTCACTGGCACCAAGGGCTTTGCATGGTATGATGCTATACATCTTGCAACAACTGCCCCAACTCTAAGGCATGGACCTAGCCCAGGACCTGCAGAGTATGCTATCGCATCTGCATCCCTTATGCTAACCTTTGCAGTATCAAGTGCTTCCCTAAGCACATTGGAAGATTCTTCAGCATGATGTCTAGATGCCTCCCTAGGGTGTATACCTGAGCCCTCTGGGGGCTTGTATATGCTTCTAACATCTGAGAGTATGCTCCGCTCATCAACAACAGAGCATGAGAATGTGTGTGCTGTACTCTCTATTCCTAGGCATAGTGTCATTATTGCTACTCACCTACTTGCAGAGACTATCTTTATTATATCCTTATCCTTCAACCTGTAATCAGCCCCAAGCCTCTGCTTTGTTCTAGCATCTATAGCGTAGAGAAAGTTTTTTGCAAGATCGCTATGCACGCTCATAGCAAGATCTCTTGGTGTTAAGCCCTGCTTTAGCAGGAATGCATCTGGGAGAACATTCCCATCTTTATCTGTAAGGTTATGCTCATCCTCTACAGGGTACACAGTTATCATATGCAATGCATCTATAACTGCAGTATTTATTGCCTTCTGCACACCAGTGCCACCATACTCCTCCATTAGCATCCTAACCTTCTCAAGCGCTCTCCTCTGCTCCACGTTCAATGAGCCATCCTTTACCCTGAACGTTCCATCTCCAGGTATATACTCTATCATGCCCTTGTTTGCAGCTCTGCGTAGCAAGAGTTCAGCCTCTGCAATGCATGGTACGACTATCCTTCCAGTAGCCTTCATACGCTCTATGTTTGCTTTAGCAGTATGCATATCTGCCTTGTTTGCTGCTATTACAATAGGTTTAGCCTTCATCCTCAAGACTCTAGCGAACTTGAGGATATCCCCCTCATCCCACTCAGAGAACCTCTTACCCTTCAAGGCATTGAGTGTATCTGCTATCAGATGCTCCCCTATGGCAAGCCCACTCAACCTATTTGCTAGTATATGCTCCATCTTGATACCTTTATGCTCAGCCTCCTTGGCACTCCTTGTCCAATCTCTAGCAATTATAGATGCAAGCCAGAGATCGAACTCTAGTTCTACAAACTCTATATCCTTCAATGGATCATTGCTACCTGGCTCACACCTCCTTCCTTCACTATCAGTTGAGCCAGAGGCATCTACAACATGTATGAGTGCATCTGCCTGCCTTGCATCATCAAGGAACTTGTTCCCTAACCCTCTCCCTTTATGCGCATCTGGCACTAGACCAGCAACATCTATCATCTTAACAGGTATGAACCTCTTACCATCTATGCATACCGATCTCCTTGGGTTATCATTAACATTCAATTCTTTGCATACGCAATCAACCCTAACATATGCTACGCCTATGTTTGGTTCTATAGTAGTGAATGGATGGTCTGCTATCTGTGCATTGAGCATAGTAGCAGCATCGAAGAACGTGGTCTTACCAACATTCGTCTTGCCTAGCAATCCTATCAGCATAACCTTTGCTATACCATCAACATTAATTAGTGTATTGCATCAATTGGATTTAAGGACTGATGATGTGTATGAGGCTTGTTATAACAGGCACTCCTGGAGTGGGAAAGCATACGGTATCAAGTATTGTAGCACATAGGTTAGGGATGAGGCTGATAGATATAAATGCTATTGCTATGAACAGTGCAATAATAGCCATGGATGAGAGTACATACATAGTAGATGTTGATAAACTTGCAGATATATTCAAGGGGGTTGAGGATAATACTCTATTGGTTGGGCATCTAGCACCATATGTACTTGATGCTATTGACCTTGCCATAGTGCTTAGAAGATCACCATACGAGTTGAGGGATATCTATGGGCAGAGAGGGTATAGCGAGAGCAAGGCTAAGGATAACCTTCAGAGTGAGATACTAGGGATAATAACACATGATGCAGTGAAGAGGTTTGGAGATAACAAGGTTGTTGAGATAGACTGCACTGGAAAGAGTGCAGAGGATGTTGCAGACGAGATAATCAGGATAGTTAGGCATGAGCAGGATGGTATGCTTGGACATATAGACTGGCTTGCTCTTATAGTAGAGAGGGATGAATTGAGGGAGTTCTTCGATTACTAGATGTTGTAGTATTGATTAACCAATGCCCGTGGTTTTAACATATAACATCTGTTATATAACATATATTATATCACTCAGCCTACTGCGGGTATTAAATATTCTTAACATTAATCTGGTGCATGCATCCATTGCTTGTAGTATGCATAGCAGTATGGGTTGTACTTGGAATATTCGTGATGGTTGATATAAGCAAGGAGTTTGCATTTGCAGATATACATAAACTTGAGGACGCCATAGTCGATGCAACAAATAGGGTTAGAGCAGAGCATGGGCTTCCAACACTTGTCAAGGATACCATGCTCACAGAGAATGCAAAGAGGTATGCAATAGTTAATGCCTCAAAGGGCTTCATATCCCATAGTCATGAGCCATTAACCTCAAGGATGCCTGATAACTGCATCTCCATAGGTGAGAACCTCTACCAAGGAAGGGATAGTACTGGATATGATATAGTGAATGCATGGATGAGGTCTCCAGCGCATAGAGAGAATATATTGGATGGGGAATGGGAGAGGATAGGTATTGGGATAGCAAGGACAGGGAGCCAGATAGTGGCAGTGCAGTTGTTCTGTAGATGATCTTCTCAATACCATTATCCATCTCCCTATCTATCTTATTATTATTGTATTACATATATAATAACCTCTTTTGTGGTTAAATTATATGTTAGAGATAAGGCATAGTGATCTTGCAGGTAGAATAGGGAGGCTAAAGACCAAGCATGGTATAGTAGAGACGCCAGCATTCTTGCCAGTGGTTCATCCAGTTAGGCAAGAGATCAGCATGGATGAGTTGGAGAAGATAGGCTTTGATATGCTCATAACCAATGCATATATAACATGGAAGGAGTATGGTGATGCTAAAGATATACATGATATACTCAACTTCCACAAGCCTATAATGACAGACTCTGGAGGTTATCAGGTTCTTGTGTATGGCAAGATAGATGTTGATCATCAGACCATGGCTAGGTTCCAAGCAAAGATAGGGAGTGATGTAGCAGTACCATTGGACAAACCAACTGGCTTTGGGCTCCCTAGAAGCAAGGCTGAGCAATACGTTGAACTAACACTAAAGGCTGCAGAGGATGCTATAATGATGGGTGATGAAGATTCAAGCATGATATGGGCTGCTCCTATACAGGGAGGAGAGCATCTAGATCTGGTTGAGTACTCTAGCAAGAGACTGCTTGAGATGGGTTATGAGTTCTTTGCTTTAGGAAGTCCAACAGAACTCATGGAGGCTTACGAGTTCTACACACTAGCAAAGATGATAGTCACTGCTAGAAGAGTTATACCGTTGAGTAAACCTATGCATCTATTCGGTGCTGGACACCCTCTAACCATACCATTGGCAGTTGCTCTTGGATGTGATACATTCGACTCTGCATCCTACATCCTATATGCTAAGGATGGAAGGTACATGTTGCCAAATGGCACAATAAACATAGATGATCTAGAGTATCTACCGTGTATATGTCCTGTATGCTCCAGTACCGATCTGAAGGAGATCATAGAGATGAACAGGGCTGAGAGGATAGCAAGGATAGCATTACATAACCTCTACACGATAAAGAGGGAGGTTGATGGGGTGAAGCAGGCCATAGTTGAGGGTAGACTATGGGAGCATGTTATGCAGAGATCTCTTGCGCATCCGAAGTTAGCAGAGGCAAACTACATACTGAATGAGTGTTCAGAGTATCTAGAGCAATGTACGCCGATCTTCAAGGATAGAGCACTCTTACTCTCATTACCAATAGATCAGTATAGGCCAGAGTTGACTAGGTTTAGGAGGCTTGTATGCAGTAACATAAGGAGTGATAAGAAGAGTATGTTAGTACTCTTGATGGAGCAAGAAGAATACCCATTCTACATATCCAGCAGATATAAGATGATCAAGGATGCAATAAATGCTATACAAGGGGATGGCTCTGATGATATTAACAGTAAAGGCAAGATTATTGGAGATGATGTACAGATAGCATACTACTCCCCATTCTTAGGGATAGTACCAGAAGAAGTATCTGATGTATACCCTGCATCACACCTAGTAGGTATTAGATATGGAGTATCATATGATGATTTCCCCACGATGCTTAACGCTATAATACACTTCATAAAGAGCAACACGTTCAAGAAAGTGCTAATAGAGGTTGATGACAGATCTATTAATGTGATGAGAAGTATCAAGGATGAACTACAAGATGTAGAGGTAGAGTACTGTTTGAAGACTGAGGATATAGCAGCGTTTATCAAGTCAAAAATAAAATAAAGGGAGTTTACCCTTCGTCCCAGCCCTTGGTGAACCTTCCAAACTTGTGCAGTGGTACTGGCTGACCTGGTGTGTACTCTAGTGGCCTCATCCAGAATATTGCTGTAGTTGGGCAGACTGCTATGCATGCACCGTCTGAGATGCATCTCTCAGGATAGTGCACGAATGCCTTGCCCCTCTTCCAGCCCTCTACTGGCTTGACCCTTAGTACATCTGGCCCTAGTGCAGTGCATATCTCAACGCATAGAGCACAGCCTATGCATGTCTGCTCATCTATGTCTGGTAGTATTGCTACTGGCATATCTGCTCAGCACTTCTACAGAACTAAAATATTTAAACTCTTTGTGTTTTGTACAACGGCGTTTTATAACCAGTTAAAAAAATAAAATAATATTACTTGGTCATCCTGACTACGTCTATTTCACCATTCTTTATCCAGCTCAGTAACTCCTCGGATGTTGGTTTCATGCTATGATTGCCTTGTAGGTGCAGTGCTACCATGGCGTAGTTTACCTGATTTAGGAGTGGCTTGTACTTGCCCCAATCGTCGTTACCCTTTGCCTTGTTGCGTATATCTGCTGGCACTGAGTTCCACCACTCCATGAACTTCCTAGCCATCGGAGATGGATATACCCTCGTAGTATATTAAATTTTTGGAACTCTTCTTCTTATAAGAGTGGTAGATCGATCTAGCGTTATTCAAAAGATTTTAAATACGCTTCTACTCCAGCAAGATGGTTGAAGGTAACAGTACTAGGCTCTGCAAGAGAAGTTGGTAGATCAGCATTCCTAGTTGAGACTGATAAGGTTAAAGTACTATTGGATTATGGTATACTGCTAAGGCATGAGCCCCTCTTCCCAATGCATGTGAAGCCAAAGGAGATTGATGGTGTAGTGCTTACACATGCGCATCTAGACCACTCTGGATGTGTACCAGCGCTATTCTTAAGCAAGGAGATACCTGTATATGCTACCCAACCAACTATTGAGTTGGCAAAGATACTCCTACTTGATATGATAAAGATCTCTGGCTTCTACCTACCATTTGAGTACATGGAGGTTATGGGCATGATAGACTCTGCAAGAACATACTACTATAGGGAGGAGTTCGAGGTTGGGGATCTTAAGATCACACTTCACAATGCTGGGCATATAGTTGGGAGCGCATTCATAGTTGTTGAGCATGATGGTAGAAGGTTGCTATACACAGGGGAT
>JACAFJ010000030.1 GCA_013538675.1 Candidatus Nitrosocaldus tengchongensis | reverse complement strand
CCCAAATATCTCTGGATGAAGATCATGTATTATCTCTAACTCTCTAAATATATCTATTGCAATCTTTGTAACCCTATGCGCTTCTTCAGGGTTTACTCCTGTAACCTCTACCCTATCAGGATGGTACTTTATCATTATCTTCCTGAACCTTGCAACAACATCATGCCATCTTGCATCTGCTGGTAACCCAACCCCTTCCCAGGTTAGCATTGCTAATAGCCTATTCTTCCTCTCAAATATCCTCTCTATCTCCATCTTCTCCAACTCAACAACCTTCTCCCTAGGTCTCTCAGCCTTCTTGTTGAATATGAAGTGCCATCTTCCTAGAGTTCTTGCATCCTTCTCCTCTATGCTAGAAGAGATATCCTCTCCTGTAAGATGGAGCCTTATAAGATCCCATATCTCCTCATAGTATGTATCCTCCAAGTACTTCCAGCTCACCTTCCTCCTCTCCCTCTCCCATACCTCCCTTATCCTTGCCTTCTCCCTAGGGTAGAGTATGCCTAATGCTATCCTCAGCAATGTCCACTCTAACTGCTTCTCCCTCCTCAGCCTATCCCTCCTCTCCATCTCCTCAGCACTGAACATACTAACGCTATCAAGTATTATTGCCCTTGATGTCTCGCTTATCTCAGTTGTAGCAGTGTCTAGGAAGCTCTGATCCCTCTCTATAACCTTGCCATGATGAAGTGTATGGTGTATCTCTAGCCAACTAGAGTCTTTGAGGAAGTCGAACCATGCATTAAGGTATCCTCTCAACGCTATCATTGCTTTCCTCTGGTTCTCATGTGATCCTGGCCATATACCCTTGCTTGTATACTCAGCCCACTCTCTAAGGTTAGACATTAGAATATCATTTGGGTCGAATATCCTTCTAACCTCCCTTGCCTTTGCTAGCCCAGCGTTAATGTAGAGTGTGAGCATGAATACTATGCTTGAAGAGAAGAGTAGCGTAAATGCATCTACACCCTTACCATTGAGATCATGTATCCTTGGATCAGCCCTCCATGCCTCCATAAGCCCATAGCCATAGAATATCTCATTGCTACTAGGATTGGCTAGTGCAGCAACATAAGATGTAGGATCATTGAAGAGTATGAATGGACTAGCGTATCTATCCCCAGTGCATACAAGCCTTATCCTGCCCTTTGCTAGGTCATCAAAAGCCTTGTAGAACTCCTTGCTCTTACCTCCAAGGATATCTGCTATGGGGTCACTAACCCTCTTGAATAGACTTGAGCCTATACCAAGCATACCCATGCTACTCCTCCACTCCATAACATCTCTCATATGCTCTAGAGCAGAGTGTATATACTCGTAGAAGGAATCATCCTGTAGGCTATCCTTATCCTTGCCCCATACTAGCATGTACTCTACCTTGCCTCTAGCATTCCTCATAGAGGAGGTTACCTCTTCAGCCATTACACTGCCCTCACCTAGGTAGAGCAACAATTACCGTATCTCATCTCGTTTATATAAAACATATTATTATCATCATCGCTACTGCTAGTGCTATGGATATGATGGGATTGGACAGGGAGAAGGGTACAGATACAGATACTCTAGAGACCATATTCAAGATGCAGAGAGAATACATGAAGATGATCAAGGATGATGGTAGGATGGGTAAGGGTAAGGAAGAGAGGATATCCCAACTATGCACTGCCATAATACATGAAGCCTGTGAACTACAGGATCTAACGAACTGGAAGTGGTGGAAGGGTAGGCTAGATACGTTCGATGAGGAGAGGGCAAGGGAGGAGTTGATAGACATCTGGCACTTTGTAATACAGGCTACTATAGAACTTGGTATGGATGCTAGGGATGTACTCAATGCATATACAAGGAAGAATCTTATAAACAGGGAGAGGCAGTTGAAGGGTTATTAGCCAGTTAGTTAGTTAGTTAGATGCTACAACCATCTACTATTACTATTACTATTACTATCTACCGATCGATCTAGAGCAGTAAACAATATGTAAGCATCAACCAACCCGACCTAAACCAAGTCAACAGATAGCAACTGATTGATCGTAGCCAGCTAGAACTGCTCTTCGAATGGGATTGGTGTTATGCTCCATGCAGTCTCTATCTCTGCAGTACCTTTGATATTCCATTCAACACCATCAACATCTCCCCTTATGAGTTTATTCCACGAAGTATCGATATTGGGTGAGTAGTTGAATGTAAAGTCGCTGTTTAATGTTGTAGTCTGCCTAGTGAAGACTGGAGGTCTACCTACAAGTGAGATATCCTCATATGATAGGAAGTTCCTTCCAAGTGTAACACCATCTACAGTAACCTCATAGTCTATCTTGGATACAGTGATTATCTTATCGGTATTGTTAGTTATGCCAAAGTTTATGGTTAGAGTCATCGTGTTGTTATTGAAGTCAACATCCTTTACGCTAACTCCCTGTATGCCTATCCTTACAGACTGTGATATCTCCCCCTCCTCTATGACTGTTCTATACCATGCGATCATGAATATCGCTACCATCACCACTGCTGCTCCTACAACAACCATCTTGCCCTTCCTTCCTAAGGTCAACAATCCAGATCGATTGAATTATAGTAACAGGTTATTATTATCTTTACTTTGCTTATACGATCTTTACCTACTACATACATGCAAGGTTATTATATTGCTGTAAGAATGATCTTAACATTGCTGATACACGAAGTGCTGATAACATGGGCACACCTGCTCGCTGCAAGCATATGGGTTGGAGGCACGCTCTTCATAGGTCTAGTTATTGCTCCAGTGCTAAGATCTGGTCTGAGTGATATTGAAAGGTTCAATCTAACCGTTAGGATAGGGAAGAGGTTCAACAAGGTTGCTGTACCTGCTATAGCAGTACTGTTAGCAACTGGTGTCTACAAGGCAGTAGCAGTACCAGAGTTCCTGCTTGGCACTATGTATGGGGGTATACTCTTCGTTAAGGTAGGGGTTGTGATCTCAATGCTTATAACTTGGCTGGTACATGCAAGGATCTCCAATGTTAATATGGATGTAAACGACTCTGTAAATCTGATGAGGGTTAGACGAAGAGCAATACTGCTTGGGAACATACTTGCTGCTCAATCAGTTATAGTACTCTTCCTTGCTGCCATGCTAGACTCATTCTAGATAGATGCAAGTATTAGTTAGCAGGATGGATTATGCAGGTTCTATGCTAACATGATAGATGCTCCTACCTTTATCATCATCAACCCTCTTCTCTATATTATATTTAGATGAGGTCATCCTACTAGCAATGTAGAGATTAGTATCAAGATGCATGGATACACTGCTAACTGTATACCCTGATCTACCATCAGCGATGCTCAATGGAAGTACAAGCATATCAGCAAGGTTGGGATCTACAGTTGCACCACTCATGTATGGCTCTAGGAATCTGGAGGCTGCATAAGAACCTACCTCCTCTGCCCTCTTACCCTTCTCCCCTATAGCATCGCCTCCTATGAATGGTCCATAATCACTACTGCAGTAGACCAACAGAGATGAGCCTGGTGATGCTGCTGGCTCTAGTGATGCAGAGGTTTGAGCACACCTAACCCCTTCCCTCTCAAGCCTTGCAAGTGCACCCGCAACCTGGCGCTCTGCAACATGCCTTGGCAGGTTTGAGCATACACTGACTATCCTTGCATCAAGCCGTGGAGCATTAAGCAGATCTATTGCCTTAACCCTGTCACATGGTTCTATCAACACATGTACTACACCTCCTCCTACAGGGTAGTATCCACGCTTCTCAACAGATAGGTTGAACTCTATGCCTAGGGCTTTGAATGCTGGTTTAACAACATACCTCATATAGTCTAATGTTGGGCTCCACTTCACATCTGTACCTCCAACAATCTCCATCTCAAGCCTCTTGCCAGATATACTTACAGCAGGTATCAATGCTTGGAGGACTAGGGTTATGCTGCCTGCAGTCCCTATATCAATCCTCTTCTTCCTGCTCGTATCATTACTCTCCATCTCCCCTGGAAAGAACCTTATCATGCTAGAGCCTACCTCAACATTCTCTACCCTTGCATTGAATACCTCTGCAAGTATCTTCACTGCAGCAGCATGCTGTGGTCTAAGCCCAGGATTGGGTCTCTTTGCCCTTATGTTGAATACCTCTATTGGTCTCTTGGTTATCACTGAAAGGGCTATAGCAGTTCTAAGTATCTGCCCCCCTCCCTCACCATAAGAGCCATCTATCCTTATGAACTCTGCTGCCATCTTCATACTACCATTGCAACCGTGACTTAACTATCTTTGCCTTACAGAGTTTATTTAGAGGTATGGATACGAATCTGTATGAAGGGGTTACTGATAGGAAGGTTCCAGCCATTCCACCTTGGACATCTGAGTGCTGTAGAGCATGCCTTGAGGATGGTAGATATGCTCTGGCTTGTGATAGGCTCTGCAGATAAGAGCCATGAGCCTAGGAACCCATTCACTGCTGGTGAGAGGTTGGAGATGATAAAGTATGCGCTGGATGCACATGGGATAGATGCTAAGAGATGGCATGCTGTGCCAGTATACGATGCTAACATACACTACCTCTGGGTTGCACAGGTTAACATGCTCGTACCTAGATATGATGTTGTATTCACAAATGATACATTCAGCAGGATGCTATTCGAGGAGTACGCAAGGAAGGAGGTTAGAGCTGTGCCTCTACTCAACAGGGTAGAGTTCTCTGGCACTGAGGTTAGGAGGAGGATTGCCAATGAGGAGGATTGGAAGGCTCTAGTACCAGAAGAGGTGGCAAGGGTTATAGATGAGATAGATGGTGTAAGGAGGGTAAGACTGCTTCATAGCATAATAATAGATGCTGCTAGTCATAAACATGGCAATAGCATACATAATAATAATGGGTAACACTCGCCATTGGCATACCATGGCAATAGGTTTATGTAAGAGTCCATGCAAACTCTTGCCTATGATGTACCCACCAGAGTATCTAGTGATGATCCCTGGACCTACAAATGTACCATACAGGGTTATGCAGGCCATGCTTGCGCCGATAATAAACCATAGGAGCGATGACTTTAGAGTATTGCATAGGTCACTGCAGGATAAGTTAAAGCATGTATTCCAGACAGAGAATGATATAGTTGTATTGACTACAAGTGGTACTGGGGCAGTTGAGGCATCTGTAGCCAATCTTATACGCAAGGGCGATAGGGTACTCATCCCAGTCAATGGAGAGTTCAGTGAGAGATTAGCAAAGATGATAGAGCTTGCTGGAGGAGAGGCGATAAAGGTTAGAGCACCATATGGTAGCATACCATCGTATGAGCAGGTTAAGGAAGCGTATGAGAGTAGCAAGAACATAAAGGCATTATACGTTGTTTACAATGAGACCTCTACAGGCACAAGGATAACATGGCTTGACAGGGTCAAGGATCTTATAGCAAGGGATGACTCTTACTTTGTTGTTGATGCTGTATCAAACCTAGGCGGAGATGATCTCCCAGTGGATAGATGGGGTGTTGATATATGCGTTACAGCAAGCCAGAAGTGCCTTGCTGCTCCTCCAGGTGTTGCACCACTCTCATTGAGCAAGAGGGCTATAAAGTTCATGAAGGATAACCCTCCAAACACACTCTACCTCAACCTGCCAAGGTACCTAAAGTACTATGAGGAGAATGCAGAGACGCCATTCACCCCAGCATTGCCATTGTACTTTGCACTACATGAAGCGTTAACCATCATAGAGGAGGAAGGGTTGGACCCAAGGATAAAGAGGCATAAGGAGTGTGCAAAGGTATTCTACGATACTCTAGCAAAGATGGGGTTCGAGCACTTCACTGAACAATCGTGTAGATCACATACAGTTATAGCATTGAATTATCCAGATGGGTTAGAGGATAAGAGGTTCAGGAGCACTTTGGCAAATGAATTCAAAGTACTGGTTGCTGGAGGGTTTGGTGAGTTGAAGGGCAAGATATGGAGGATAGGCTGCATGGGCGAGGTCAATGGCTACCATGTCAAGAGAACTCTCTCATCCATAGCATCAACGCTAGAGATGCTCAACACAAAGGCCAAGGCCACTACTACCACTACAACTACTCTAGCTTGATATTTTATGCATGTCAAAACAATAGTAGCAAGGTTATCATGCCATGCTCTCCCCTCTACCCTTACATAATCGAGTAGCACACCTCCCTCGTTGGTTTAAGATTAATAAGGGAGCGTAGTAAAGCCATATGCATGCCATTCAGCAAGGGTTCTCTACTGCTTGTGGATTACACCGCTACAGTGAAGGATACCAACGAGGTTATAGATACAACTAGTGAGGAGGAGGCAAGGAAGCATAACATCTACGATCCTAACAGGGTGTATGAACCTAGGCTTGTATCCGTTGGCGATGGCTGGGTATTGAAGGGGTTCGATGAAGCACTGCTCAACGCAGACTTGAATGAAGAGATCACAGTAGATATACAGCCAGAGAAGGCATTCGGTCTTAGAGATCCAAACAAGGTTAGGCTCATCCCATTGAGGAAGTTAGGAGATAAGGCTGATGATGTGAATGTTGGTGATATGATCGAGATAGATAACAGGGTTGGGATAATAAGATCAATAAGCTCTGGAAGAGTACAGATAGACTTCAACCATAGGCTTGCTGGCAGAACTATAACGTACAGGTTCAAGGTACTCAAGACACTTGAGGATGATATTGAGAAGGTAACTGCACTGATAAGGAGAAGGATGCCTGTAGATGCAAATAAGTTAGGCTTATCACTAAACTCTTCTGTTGGTATGCTAGAGGTTTCGGTACCAAAGGAGTACTACATGCAGGAGGGTTTGCAGGTTATAAAGCGTGCTATAGCCAATGATATCTTCAGGTATGTGCAGAGCGTAAAGGGTGTAAGGTTCGTAGAGGTATATGAGAGGGAAGAGCCTAGGGAGAAGGTAGAGGATGAGGGGGAAGGGAAGGGGAGGAAGATTGAAGGGCAAGAGCATGCAGTAGGAGTAGGGGAAGGGGAAGGAGAAGAGAAGGAGGAAGAGCAGGTACCACTACTGCAGCAAGGGGTAGAGGTAAAGACACAAGAACAGGCACAGATACAAACAAAGCAGGTACAGCAAGAGAGTAAAGGGTAAGTATAGATACCTAGTTAAGAGCAGTATAGGTAAGAACTAATTAATAAGATATTATTCGGTATCAGTCATGCAGGGAAGGATGGGAATGGGTACCAAATCTTGCACATACTGTAATGCTGAGAGCGTATACCATAGGCGATACTCTGGAGAGTATCTATGCTCTAGGTGCTTCACAAGATCTGTGCAGAGGAAGGTTGCTAGAACGATCTCAAGATACTCCATGATCAAGCATGGAGAGAGGGTTGCTGTTGCGGTCTCTGGAGGAAAGGATAGCCTATCCCTTCTTCATATACTGAGCAAGAGTGCTAGGAGGCATGGAAATGAACTTGTAGCAGTAACAATAGATGAAGGTATAGCAGGTTACAGGGATGAGTCGTTGAAGATTGCAAGGGAATTCACCTCGATGCTAGGGGTTGAGCATATAACCATCCCATACAAAGAGCTATTTGGCAGTACTCTTGAGGAGGTACTCAGGGTAAGGGATGAGAAGGCTCTTAAGATGAGCTCATGCTCTATATGCGGAACGTTCAGGAGGAAGGCCATGGATGCTGCTGCAAAGATGGCTGATGCAAACGTTCTAGCAACTGCTCATAACCTAGATGATATGCTCCAAACATTCATCATAAACATCTCTGCTGGAGATGTAGAGAGGATAGCATGGATGTACCCTGAGCCTGTAGAGTATGCCAATGGGTTGAGGAAGATAAAGCCATTGCTTGAGGTTTATGAGCATGAGATAGCATTCTATGCTCTAATAAACGATATACCCTTCCAGAGCGAGCAGTGCCCATACATGAATGAGGGTGTAAGGAGTAGTATAAGGGAGTTTCTTAACGCTCTAGAGCAGAGGCATGCTGGTATAAAGTACAACATGCTTAGCAGCATACTAAAGGTATCTAAAGTTCTTAGGGATAACCTTGAGTTCAAGAGGTATAGATGCAGTATATGCTCTAGGGAGTGTAGCAACGATGGGATATGCTCCTCATGTATGCTTGCTATAAGGTTAGATGATGATTATGGCAGTAGTAGTAATGGTAGTTAGTGGTAGGTAGGTAGGTAAGTAAGTAGGTAAGGTATTGAGGGGTTAGCCTAGTCTAGTTGTTTGTTTGTTTGTTTGTGTGTATGTATATGCAGTGTTGATAATTGATAAATGGTAAATATAAATGATAGATGAATAGATGGATAGATAGAGAGATTACTCTAAAGATTTAATATGAGCAATGATCTCTCAAGGTTGGGTATGAAGAGGGTAATATTCTACACTGGCAAGGGAGGAACAGGTAAGACTGTAACCTCTTGTGCCACGGCATTAGCATGCTCAAACCTAGGCTATAGAGTGCTACTGATGTCTACAGATCCAGCGCATACACTAAGCGATGCATTCAACATGCATGTAGGGAATGAGTCTACGCTAGTGAAGGAGAACCTATATGCAATGCAGATAGACCCTGTAGTTGAGATAAACAAGCAGTATCAGCAACTCCTAGCATACCTTGCATCGCTCTTCTCCTCCCGAGGCATAGATGAGACTATAGCATATGAGATAGCCATGCTCCCTGGGATGACACAACTATTCTCCATGCTAAGGCTTGAGGAGTTATCCTACAGCAATGAGTACGATCTTGTCATTCTGGATATGATGGCATCTGGTGAAGCGCTCAGATACCTCTACCTCCCAAAGCTGGTTGGGAGTTTGAGTAGGAGGCTCTTCAGCTTCGCAGGGCTATTCAGTGGGATGGCAAGGCTCCTCGAACCTATAGCAAAGATGCCTGCACCCTCATCCGATGTGATCAAGACCGAGATGGAGCTGATAGGAAGGCTTGAGAGATTAGCGGAGATACTCAAGGATAGGCAGAAGTGTAGTGTAAGGCTTGTTGCTAATCCAGACCTCTTCAGTATAGAGAATGCAAAGAGAGCATTGATGGCTGCAAACCTATTTGGGCTTAACGTTGACCTTGCTGTTATAAATAAGATAATGCCTAGGGTAGATGAACCATACTTCGCTGAGTGGATAAGGCAGCAAGAAGTGCATGTGAAGGATGCTGAGATGAACTTCTACCCTATCCCTATAAGAAAGGCAAGGCTATTCGAGAGTGAGTTGAGAGGTGTAGAGATGCTCGATAGATATGCTAGGGAACTCTTTGGGGATGATGATCCAGCAGAGGTATACTTTAAGGAGGATATATTTGTGTTTGAGTATAGAGATGAGAGATTCAACATGAGGCTTAGAGTACCATTCACTGAGAAGGATGATTTTGAGTTGGAACGTGTAGGAGATCAGCTGACCATCAGGGTTAAGGGTGCCATAGGTAATATAGTGAATATAGTGCCATTGCCATCTGCTACTGTAGGAATGAGGCTCTCAAAGGCAAAATTACAGGGTTCAGAGTTGATAGTAACGTTTGAGCGTTGATGCTATGTAAGATGTAGTAGTAATAATAATAGTAAGAATATATTACTATTATGACTAGTACTATTCTACCCTTACCCTCTCCCTTACAGGTTCACTTGCTTCACTCTCAAGGAATTCAACATACTTGCTAAGCCATGAACCTACCAACTTGTTGAGTAATAGCAGTATCCTTGCCTGGAGTATAAGCATGGATATACCTGTATCAAATGCTAGTCCCATCAGTGATGATACCGTATCTGTGTCCCTTCTTTGCTTCCTCTCATCCATAGCATTATTCCCCCTCACGGATTCATAAACTTTCCATGGGTAGAAGGTTGCTCCTGTTAAGATGCTCTAACGCATAGAGTTCTGATGCAACCTCTGCAATCGGTCTAACCAGTATGCCAGTAGCATTGACTATCTCTGCTGTCTTGTTGCTCCATAGCGATGCAAATGAGAGCATGCAGTCTGTGTATGCAGATATCGCATCCCTAGGCATCATTGGAGGTACATCTGCCCTTCCACTAGAGTAGAGTTGCCTCCACCCGTTATCTATGTACCAGTTCCTAAGGAACTGCTTGCTCACATCAACCATATGCCTACTCTTCCTACTTAACCCATCCCTTACAGCAGTGATCTTTGATGCATCAAGCCTCCACCTCCTCATGTAGAAGTCAAGGAACCTCTCAACCATGCTCACATCCCTTATCTCAACCATATACCTATCCTCCTCTGGGTTCCCAAATGTATCTGCCAAGCCAACATCACCATTAGAGTCAACATAGACCTCATACTTGCCATCAAACCTAAGCAGACCTTTAGCCTCAGCGTATCTGCAGATCAGCATAGTGCACTCCTTTATCAGTTCATGTGCCTTGCTCCACTGTTCATCAGTAAGCCTCGATCTTATCCTTGCCTCATCCTTGCTCAAACTTATATCCCCTCTCTTATCGTACTTGGTTGTGTATGATAGGATCAATTCACCTCTTGCTGATGCTGGTATCAACTCCCCTCCCTCTGGCATGCTTGTAAACCCATATGCCCTGTAGTCCTTCTTGCCCTGCCTCATATCTGCTAGCAGGGATGACCTTGGATGCAAGTAGTAGTTGAATATGAACTCAAGATCAACCATCCTGTTCCTTGCTCCTACCTCTACCTCCATCTGATCGAGAGGAAGTTCCCTTCCAGGCACTCTAACAACATGAACCTTGCAACCTTGCTCCACAGCCTCTATGAAGCATGTCTTTATGCCAGAATTGCTAGCAAGTTCAAAGCTCTTGCTTATTATATAACGCATTGCTAAGCCCTTATGGGGTATAGAGAATGGCCACCTGCCTCTAACCTTGTAATCGAAGATGGAGAATGTATCCTTTGGTATGAAGTAGCCTATGCCCATCTCATCACCCTTAGGCTCCACCTCTATAAGCAAATCTTTTGATGAGCCCTCAACTCTTCTTATCATAACTAATAGGAGCAAGCATAGTATTAAAAACCTACTGAATGAAGGTTTTAATAATACAGTATAGGTAAGAGGTTCATGCCTATACCTGCTGCTGAACTTGATGAGTCCAATGACCCAGTGCTTATAATCAAGGAGTTCCTCAAGAGGAATGGTGATGAGGCATGGACGCAGGAGGAGATAAGCGAGCATACAGGATTGGATATGACCACTGTATACCAGATATGCCAGATGCTAAGAGCAAGGTATGTAGAGTCAATAGCAAGGGAGGAGTACTTCCCAATAAGGGCTGTTGAGAGGTATGGGCAGACATACTATGCATGGAACCCTAAAGGTAAGGGTAAGGGTAAGAGTAGTGCTAGGAAGGGTAGAGGTAAGAAGAGTACATCTTTGGATGGGAGTAGTGATGAGAACAGTAGCGTTAATGCTCAAATGCAAAAATGAACGCTAGAGCTCATCCTCAGGATAGTATATCTCAACGATGATGTTGAACCCATGCTCTCTAAGCCTTGATTGAAGGTAGTTTGCAAACTTGTCAAGATAAGTATGTCCTTTAGCCCTCACCATCTGCAGCATAACATTGCCCATATCATCTATGAAGTTTATATCTATGCTGATTGTGAAGAACCTCCAACCCATGCTCTCCATAAGGTTGCTGAATGTAAGATAACTATCCCTGTGTAGCTTTGCCTCTAGATCATGCATGATATCCTCTATCGCTCTCCTAACCTTGCTATAATCATCTGTAGTCTTTATCTTGAGATCCTGTAATAGCATAATCTACTATCTCTTTAGCATCCTTAAATAGAGATATGGTTAGCCTTGCAAACCTGGCTAGAGATATAAGATCGCCTTTGGCCACATCTAGAGTGAAGGATTACCTATTTTGAATCAGACTTATTGTAGGTAGGCTTTTATATAGAAATATAGTATAAATATTTATGACTGGTATAAAGATAGACGTCAAGATTAAAACTATCATGCAATTGATCGACGACGATATAAAATTCTGGAAATTTTTACTTGCCTTCATTCCAGAGGAAGTATGTTTGGGATGAAAATGATGTTAGGGATCTTATAGATTCAATAGTAAACAACTATCCTATTGGTAATATTATACTCTGGAAACCATCTAATGTTCATGAAATAGATCCCTTCTCTAAACCGCTAATCAATGTAGATAAGATAATGGATAATATTAACGAAAGACTAAAGAGCAAGGAAGTCTTTTATGTTATAGATGGGCAACAGAGATTAACATCATTACTTCTATTATTTAATGGATGGAAGATAAAAAGGAATAATGAGGATATCTGTATTCAATCTATTACTTATAATCCTTCAGACAAGAAATTTTATAAAAGTAAGAGTTGGGGAAAGGATCTGTCGAGCCTAGTCAAAGTATTCTATCGACATGATATAGATGAATTAAACATTCTTAGCGATAACACACCCAAAGATCAGTTTGAAGATATCAAGAAGATGATACATAAAATCTTATATTATAATATTCCTGTATATATTATAGAAACAACTGATAATGATGAGCAGACATTTAAGAATATGGCAGAAGCATTTATACGAATAAACAAATATGGTGTAAGAATAGGTAACCTTGAACTAATGCTATCTTTTCTTGCTGGTGCGATTGGTGGTGAGAGTAAGAATAGAATAAACGAAATATATGAAAAATTATATAAGAGATTCGAAATAGATCTCCAACCAATCATACGATTTGTGTTATCTAACTTAGATCTTAAACAGACTCAGATATCACAGGTGGATCAGTTCAAGAGCAACATAAATAGAATATCTGAATATAATAATGTTGACGTCGATACTATATTCAAGCGGTGTTTGAAGTCAATGGAGATAATAATAGATCTACTTCAAAGCGAGTTAGGATTAAGTAACTCTAGTCTACTTCCATCGCAAACACCATTAATTACGTTAGCATCATATGTCTATGCACGAATATAAATTCTCTAGAGGATATTAAGAGACAGGAAAGAGATGACATAGTTAATTGGTTTGTGTTAGTAAGTTCCAATGGTTACTACAGTTCTCATACGGATACCAAACTTGATAGAGATATAGAGGTAGTAAGGAAAAGTAATGGATTTCCATCTGAAGCCTTATATGATAATATGAAGAATAAAGGGACTATAACAAAGATAAGTTGGAACGAGATAGAGAAAGGTAAGGGTATGAATGTACTTAGAGTACAGGGAAAAACATATGTATTTCTCTTATACATTCTACTGGTCAAGAATAAAGCGGATGATTGGAATGGTATGTTACTTGGAAAGACGAATTTGCATGATCTTGCTAGGCATCATATATTTCCAAAGAAGCTTATGGAAGGGCGTCTAGATATTCAGGATGAGGAGAAGAAAGAGATACTGATAAATGATATAGCAAATATCACTTTCATTAATAAGAATGTGAATTCTGAAATAGAAGATAAAGAACCAGCAGATTATCTAATTATGTACAAAGAATCGGCAAAGAAACATTTAATACCTACAGAAGATAGCATGTGGTATACTGAGCAGTATGAAACGTTCGTTAGTTATAGAATAAAGGAGATATATAGAACTATGAAAACAATATTTCCAGATATAACTGAATAAACATCTAATCATGATCTCTTTCATGATAAATAGTATGTCTATTAATTATGTTATGAACATTATTTTGCTTATCTCTTTATTCTCCTTTCTCTTGTATAATTCTACCTTCCTCTAAAGATAGTAGAAGATAGTTCTTCTACTCATTAACTCATATAACAAATCAATTTAGGATATAATATTACGAATCAATCTATAACCATATTCCCATATATGCACTCTATACCTAACTCTTTAGCCTTATCTACTGCCTCTTTATCCATATGGACTGCTACTACTATCAACCTTCTTACTCCTGCTTTATACTCTCTTTCTATCAATGATCTTATGCTATTGACCTTCTCATAGAATACTACTATATCTTCCTCTTCAATATGGCTTTTAACCTCTAGTATATCAAGATGGCTATTGCTAACAACCACATCAAGTTCATAACGCTTACCCTTCAAGCCATATAACCCTTTTATATCTATGTACTCAAACCTTCGAGCCTTATCCTCGTCTATGCCTAATTGTATTAACTGATCCCTATATATGTTAAGGATTAACTTCTCAAGATCCTTGCCCATCCTTCTCCCTAGGGAGCCTAGACCAACTTGTAATTCTTGCAATAGTTTATCATGCCTCTTGAACCCTTCAAGCATATCCTGCCTAAGCTTCTCTATACTCTCCCAATGCCTCTTTAGTTCCTCATCATGCCTCCTAAACCCTTCATTCATATCCCTTCTTAGATCGTTCAGATCCTTCCTTAGGTTGTTTGTCTCTTCCCTTAGGTTGTTAGCCTCCTCTCTTAGGGCTTTGATCTCCTCCTCAACCTTAGCAATCCTGTCAAGTATCTCTTTATAGCCTATTGCACCTGCTACAGCATGCCTGAATTCTGTATCCTCAAGCAGTAGGTCAAGCAAACTCTTCTTCAGTTCCTCCTTATTGCTCTGCATAGTGTAAATTATGCTTGAAGCAGTATATAAGGTATTATTAATAATACAGTATTATACTGATACCCTACAGTAGACTAGCCTCTTTTATGTCCTTAACGCAATTGCTATAGATACCCCTCTATTGGATTATAATGCTTGCTATCCTACTTATCCTGCCTTGTCAGATCTTTATGCTGCTTTTATCTTCTACCTCAGTTATTATTATCTACATCGCCTTATAGGTGAACTGATCATATGAGTGGGTCTTACCTCTACCCATGCTAGTCTTAATGTAGTTCGAACCTGTAAGCCTGTCAATATTCCTTACCAGCTATATTGCTTATAATAATGTATTCGATTGATGGGCCGGGAGATATTTAATTAAATATTTAATTGAGTCTTATATAGTGTTCTCATAATTTGTAAGACACTATAAATAGAGTTGATGGGTTATATATGATTTTCGTTACAATTAAGGATACCAAGATAATCATCTTACCTTTATAAAGCGATAGAAGAGCATTAATGCCTCTAGAATCTTTATATCCTCTTGAATATACGCTCCTTCCCTGGCTATACTATCTGTCATAATAGCATATACGATGATAGGTAAATTCTTATCTAGTCGTAAACTATAATAGAATTTAATAGGTGTAGAGAGTAGGAGAAACTTGTCAATATACATGATTCATTTGTACACTTTGTGTATCCTACTAAGGTTGAGAAGAAGAATGATAATGGTAGACTGCTAACAGAATATGATAAGGGGTTGAAGAAGCACTCATACATGTTCATAGACCTAGCCAAAAGAGAGTGGAATAAACCCAGTCTATGCTCTAACAAAGGGGAGAGGTCTAGCAGATATCGCATATGATAATGCATCAACAGCATTAAAGCATAGATCACTTCCAGATATAAGAGGTCTTGCTAATGTAATATCAATAAGGATGAGCAAGACTCCTCTGCTAGAGAACCTTAAGAACAGCAATACAGTACCTAAAAGGTATGTGAGAGATGGAACTATACTTTATGATGAAAGTAATAACGCCTTTATAT
>JACAFJ010000029.1 GCA_013538675.1 Candidatus Nitrosocaldus tengchongensis | reverse complement strand
TGTACCAATAACCAATGGGAACCTATGCCTTACAGTATTCTCAACATTCTTCTGAGCAAGCAACTCCTCTGTTATACTCTTCCAGTACGCTTTAACGGGCTTAGCCATAGATAGGTAGAACTCCTCTACACCCTTCACATCATTCTCATCCTTTATGAACCCGTTCCTTGCTAGAGTGCTAAGATATGACCAGAAGACTATCTGCACATTCCTATTCTCATACGCATCTCCAAACTTCAAAGGTACCCTCTCGAACCAGTAGAGTACAGCCTCAGCATTACTCTGCCCAGGCCTTATGTATATGAAGAATCTAGCAGTGTTATCCTTATCCAACTTGACATCCTTCAACTCCAGCACCTCAGCAGTCGGCCTCCCCACTCTAGATGGGTATATGAGCATGGAATCCTCCCATCTATGCTTCCCAGTAGAGATCTGCACAGCAGCATAAACACTAGGCTGCATGAGCCTTCTTATCTCTGCAGGTGTACCATCATCCTCATTACTAGTGCTAGAAGGTTCCAACTTCACATATCTATATGCTAGGGCAGCATCCTGCCTAAGAACCTTCTCAACCCTCTGATCCCTATAGGAGTACTCTAACCTATAACCATCTATCTCTGGCAGGAATATGCCAATAGTATCCCTCTCCCTACCATCTATGCTTAGCATATCGAATGCTGCTACCCTTGATGCTAGAGATGATTGTGCCTGCACCTGAGAAGCGTTAACAACAAACATGCTAGCAACTACTACTGCTATGAGGAAGAACCTTGCTACTGCTCTACCATCTATGCCCTTAACAGATGCTAGCAGTCTAGAGCATACAAGGCATACATGCTCGTTTAGGCTCCTGCTGAGTGAGCACTGCTCGCATCCCTTGCTACCAGCATCACTCCTTGAGCCTGCTATGCTTATCCTTACTTTAAGCAGTCTCTCTCCTATGATTAGTATTGCTAGAGTTCCAGGAACAGCCATTATAGAGCCAGACATGGCATGGAATGCCTCAGATACCTGCTCACCATAATGGTACCAGAGCAAGAGTATTATCGATATCCTTAATGCATTGAGCAGGAAGAATATTGGGAAGCCTATAACATACATAATTGCCCTCTTCCA
This sequence comes from Candidatus Nitrosocaldus tengchongensis, assembly GCA_013538675.1. Lineage (GTDB taxonomy): Archaea > Thermoproteota > Nitrososphaeria > Nitrososphaerales > Nitrosocaldaceae > Nitrosocaldus > Nitrosocaldus tengchongensis. The sequence goes on along the minus strand of JACAFJ010000029.1, from coordinate 14,790 downwards.
TAACGCTCCCCTAGCAATGTATGCTGCTATCAGTGCGAAGAGTGATAACCCTATGGTAGAGAACAAGCCAGATGATGGTTCGCCAACGAAGAATGGTGTTTGTGCATCGCCCTTGCTTACAACTAGAGCAGGGGCACCATAATCAACCTGTAGAGCAACGCTAAGCCCATAAGCCTTTAGCATAGCCTCAGCAAGGGTAGCAGATATCCATGAGAGATCCCCTGCTATCTCCGAGAGCAGTTCAGCAGGTGGAGGCTGTAGGTATGCAAGTATAATTATGGCAAATACTGAATGCCTTAGAACCTTGAGGTTGAAGAGTAGAGCAGTTAGACCAGCAACTAGCACTGGTATAGAGTAGATATGGTACTCCATAGCGTAGAGGGTCAATGAGCCATATATGTAGAGCATCAGTGCTGTAAACACGAGAGTTAAGCCTATTGTATCATCTAGCCTGAATGCCTTTGCTCTATACTCTTGGGCATGAACAATGAGCATCCTCCTCTTCCTATACACTACATATGCTATGAGGAATGGTATTACAAGGATGTAGTTTGTTATATTTGCTGAACTGAAGACTAGGGCATTGCTGAATACTATTGCTAGATCCTGCATGTAGATCAAGGCAACTGCAATGGCTATTACTGCAGCCTTTACAATCATGCTTGTATACTCCTTCATACTCTGTATTATGGCTAGACTCATATTACCAACTACTCAATCCTCTTATTACTATCACATTCCATCTTATTTGTTAATAATGCCATCTCCATACGTGCATAAGGTTAGTCTCGAGCATAGCGAACCACTCGACTATACTCTTACTCGGGGTTAGTGTTGGTACCAATACTCCATCACCACCACTATTGTCCATATCCATGAACCTACCCATGCCACTCTGTATTGCACCTTTCATCCATGCATATGCCCTAGCAAAACCATGCTGCTCAGCAGTTACGAACTGGTTAACAGCAATGCTCAACTTTATGACTATCCTAGCAAGCACTATTGCTAACTGCCTATTCCTTACTTGTCTTATATATCTGGTTGCTAAACCTGTCAATACTCTCTCATCTGGACTTAAGGCTTTATACCATACCCTGCTCCTCATTGCTTTGCCCTTAAGCATGGATAGCATGGTTAGTAGGTTTGACCCATTGCTATCATGCATCATATCATACATTATGCTCCCTATCCTCAGGCAAAGATATTAAGATTATGTTGTTGAAGTACCATAATAAATGTTATATAATAAGTGTTATAGAAGATGTGTATATAGCATACGTTATTATTATTATCTACCCTGTAACTAGCAGTCAGTGATAGTTCTGTATCTATACCCTATTACCTACGGTTCTCTTTATTAATAATATGCCCTCCTCATATAGATGAAGAGGGTCAAGGTATTTGTGGAGGGAATGGTGCAGGGTGTTGGCTATAGATACAATGTTAAGCATATAGCAATGAAGCATAAGATCAAGGCTATGTTAAGAACCTAGATGATGGTAGGGTAGAGATGGTTGGGGAAGGGGATGATGAGCCTATAAGCAGATTCCTGGAAGATATAAGGATAAGGAGGGAGCCTATATACGTTGAGGATATAGATGCTAAGTATGAGGAGCCAACATGGGAGTTCAAGGCATTCAAGATAGTAACTGGCTCGCTAGAGGAGGATATTACAGAAGGATTCAGCACTATGCATTATGCTTTTATGTTAGGTTGAATAAGCAGGATTAATGCTGCTAAGCAGATCAAGCATTGGAGAGGCTTGATGGGATAATGCACAAGTTGGATGGTGTAAAGACAGGCATAATCAATGAGATCGAGATGCTTAGAAGAGATATGAGAAGAATACTGGCTGAGAAGCCTGGTAGGATAGAAGAGGATATAGCGAAGATAAAGGCTAGGCTGGGTATGACATAATATATGAGGTAGTTAAGCACATAACCCTCACTATAGTAAATCCTCTATTTATATATACCTCCTCTACGTAGTAATATTGTATGCTCAAGGAGTTGAGGAAGAATATACTAAGATTGCTCAAGGAGGATGAGGAGTTCAGGTATGCAGTAGCAGGGCTGATAGGCTTGGAGGATATAAGGGCTTCTATGAAGAGATTGGAAGAGGCTATAGCGATGTTAGCGGAGATACAAGCACGTATGGATTCTAGGCTTAGTAGTGTTGAGACTAGGGTAGATAGGGTCGAGACTAGTGTTGGTGAGCTGAAGAGTAGTGTTGGTGAGCTGAAGAGTAGTGTTGGTGAGCTGAAGAGTAGTGTTGGTGAGCTGAAGAGTAGGGTAGATAGGGTCGAGACTAGTGTTGGTGAGCTGAAGAGTAGGGTAGATAGGGTCGAGACTAGTGTTGGTGAGCTGAAGAGTAGTGTTGGTATGTTACAAGACAAAGTAGGAATATTAGAGAAGAGGTTTAATGGCCTAGAAGGTGCACTCTACTATGGGTTCGATCAGGTTGGCAAGTTTGCTGGTGTAACTCTAGAAGAGCTTGTAAGAGGTATAATGACAAAGAATATGCAAAAGAGTGGAGAATTGAAACCAGATAAAGCTATAACCTCTATTAGAGTTGATGGTGAGGAGATAGACCTCTTCTGCGATGAGCCATTGATAGTTGGTGAGGTAACTAGTTATGCTGAGAGTGTTGAGGAGGTTGATAAGCTAGTAAGAAAAGTTAGCATTGTAAGAGAGCAGTATGGAAAGGAGCCAGCGAGGAAGATACTTGTAATAAGTTCTGTGAAGGAAGAGATAGCAGATATTATAGCAGATAAGGCTAAGGCAAATGGTATAGAACTGATAATGGGGAAGAGGAGATGATGATAATAATAACCATCTCCTTATTATAACATGATTATCCTCTACATACCTTCTTAGCATCTCACTCGTTTATATGCTTCAACCTATCCATCCTAGCCCAGTCTCTTATCTATCATGAAGGTTACTACAGCGTCCTATTTTGTAATACAAGTATTACCTATATGAGGCTCATGCTTAATACATTATTCTATTGCCTTGCTATGAACTCATCTATGCCAGATAGTATGAACTCTATTGCTATCCCTGCTATCAGTATGGCCATGACCCTTGAGACTATAAGGGAGCCTAGATTCCCAAGTAATCTATTTATCTTATGCATAAAGCTGAATGTGAGCATGGTTAAGGTTAGCACTATTACTACTGAGATCATGGTTACAGGCATGCCATACCTCTCAAGAGAGATTATTGTAGTGGTTATTGCTCCAGGACCAACGAGTAGTGGGAAGGCTAGAGGTACTGCTCCAATGCTTATCTCATTACCCTTCAACTCCCAACCCTTGAGCAGTAACTCAAATGAAAGGAGTAGGAGCAGTAGTCCTCCTGCTATTCTGAAGCTTGTTAGTGATATACCAAATGTCTCTAGGATATAGTGCCCTGCTATGGCAAAAGCAAGCAAGAGGCCAGATGCTGTATATATAGTGCTTCTAACAACCCTTCTGCTCTGCTCTCTGCTAAGTTTAGAGGTTAGTGATGCTATCAATGGTACAAGCCCTATAGGATCCATGACTATGAAGAGCGATATGCTTGCCCTTACCAACTCATCAGCATTTATGTTGAGTTCGCCCATGCATAACCATAAGTAATACATTGTTTAAACCTTGATGTACAGTTGATCATATTATACAATTACCATACGCCCAACAGAAGAGAATTTTGCAGATAATTGTAGAAGGTTCTTCTCAGCAAGCAATCAGTTTAATTCTATCTAGATCAATCCTTCTAAAATCTACTAGAACATCTATATATTATAAGCATTGTTAAACATTTTGCCTCGATATAGTATAATATATACTCTATGCAAGCTTATGCTCCAGTATATACACTAAAAAAGAAGATGATCATACTCACCATGTTACATCTTTGCTTCACATGCTATAGATCCATCTATCCTATAACAGCCCTTAGCATTGAGGTTACTGCATCTGTAACCATCTCGCTAGCAGGTTGCAGTATTAGCCCGACCATGAGTATTATCCCAGCGAGTCCTACTCCTATGGCTATGTTATTACTCCTCAACTCCTCGAACTGGTTCAACCCTTTCCTCCTTGTCAGTTCATTAAATATGCCTATTATCACGAACTGCGTGAACACTGCTATGAGTATGTTTGTTCCTAACTGTATAACTGCTAGTACTACAGCACTAACTATCCTTCCAGAGAGGAACTCTGTGGTTATTATTGGTATTGCTTTGAGCGTAACAAGGCCTATAACAACTGCAACTGCTGCAAGTGTAACACCAACAGCAACATTCCCCCTCTTGAGTTCAGCAACCTCATCTATGTTCCTTGTAAGCCTTGTGAAGGCCATGAGCCCTATATACACAGAGATTATAGCTATGAGTGCTGATAATGCTGCATAGACTATGCTACCGAATAGGTTTACTGCTTCCTGCATATCTTATCACCCATGCCAACAGATCCAACTTCTAGATCCATCATGCTCATGATATCATTGTAATAAATGCAATATATTAGGTTGGTTAGACTTGAACTCTTATAATTCATGTTAGAATATTATCATTAACTATCCAAGCTTATCTACGCTTCTTATAGTAGATATGAGGTATACAAGGACAGATTTTTATTATAGTTCGTTCAAATAATGGGAGATGCAGAGAGAGACGTATGTTATCGAGGGGGATGAGAAGCAGCAGACTCTAGATAAGATACTTAATGCGTTGGGAGATAAGTACAATAGGATCATACTCATCTCCACAATAGATGAACCTAAATCAGCACTGCAGATAAGCAAGGAGTACGGCATACCTGCAAGTACAGTTTACAGGAAGTTGCATACCCTCGAGAGGGATGGTCTGGTCAAGGTTGATGGCTCGGTGATAGAGAATGGGAAGAGATACTATCTCTATAGGAGCAATATAAAGGCTATAAACATAATATTCACGATGAACACACTTAAGGTTGATGTAACACTCAACAAGGATATGAGGAGGAGTGCGTACTGGTAGATAGATAGGTAGATAGTAACCATACATCACGTAACATGAGTACTAACATGAACTACTACTAACAAACCTGAGGAATATACGCTAAATATTATAATGCGATAGCCATCTACAACCTAGAACTCATTCATTATTACCATCCTTCCAGAACCTGCCCTTGTAGAATGCTGTGAATGGGCAGCCATAGCATGCTCCTCCATTATCTATATAGTACTCGCACCTACTGCACGGTGCATCGTTGCATGGAAGGTCATACTGCTGCTCCACCTCCTTACCTTCATCATCCATTGCTGTATCATGTGTTATTACACCTATACTCTTCTGTAGACTGGTTATCCTTCTAGCAACTATGCTAGTGATATTCGTATCCCTCCTTATATGCTTGGTTACACAGTACTCCAACTGTTTGTTCTCTCCAACCATGATCATCTCAACCCTATTGCTCTCATCAGCAAAGCAGAACATGTTTATTACACATGGACAATGCTTGAACTTCTCAAGCATAGCATCTGTATGCTCAGTGTAAACATCTATGCTCATCAACTCTAACCCAAGGTTGGATGGGTTGATTATCATGCAGCCCTTGCCTATCATACCCATCTCCCTTAACCTGCTAAGCCTAGTCGATATCGCTGCCTGAGTAAGCCCAACCTTCTCTGCAAGTTTAACCTGTGTTATCTCTGGATTCTTGTATATTATGCTCATTATCCTCCTATCGATCTCATCCAGTTTACCAAATCTACCCATAGGTTTGTTTAATAAATTATAATATATAAATCTACAATACATATTTATAAAATATAAAAAGAAAGGATGGATCTAGGCTAGAGATGTAGAAGCTTCCTCCTACTCAAGAGCGTATCTAGGCAGCATACAACACTTCCAGCAAGGCTCTCTATATCGTCATCCATGCTTAGGCTCTGCACATCCGCAAGATCAAGCCTAGGCTCTAACACCAACCTGCCTTCAGATGCATATACTGTTGGTATATAGTCAGTCAGCCTGTAGAGGGCATCTGCCTTGCTCTTCAGATCTATGCCATGCTTGTAGAATATCTCAATGCTTAACTTTGGCTTATGATCTGGATGGAGTAAACCATGTATCATCACATCAAGCACAAACCTTAGATCTGTGTGGGGGAAGAGCATCTTGAGTGAGAGTATGAGATCGCTGAACTGATCAACTATGCTATCTAGTCTTGCTTCTATCACCATATTGTATAATATGTATATGAAGTATAAAAATTATCTAGATATGCTTATAGGTTATAGTGATGATGGTCTGTTCAAGGCTGGTATACATATAGCGATTATTGCAGTTAGCAGTAGTAATAGCGTTGATGTGATAGCGGTGGAAAGATAAGATCATACAAAATATTGATGGTAATACCAAGTGTATTTTGAAGATAGTACATTCATACTCCTAATTTATTTTCTTTTCATAAACCCATAACTCCTTGCGAATGCCATAACGTGTACTACAGAAAAGAATACAAACATTGCTGATATGTTGGTATCCTCTCGTCTTAATAAAGAATACAAGGGAAGCTATGATGTCAAAACAAACTCTTACATTCATAAAAGCTTGAACTATATACAAGATGCCTTTGCCAAAGATCAATATCGAAGATTATACGGGATACATTAGTAAGGAGAGTAGAGGTATAACTTGTATGGATCTCTAGTTACAGGGTCTATGAAGCCCCATCTGTACGTGTTAACACTGAACTCTACGAACTTGCTCTGCATATCCTGCTCAAGCATTGCATATGCATCCTGCCCAACTATCACTTGCCTTGCCCCTGCTATAGAGGTTATCTTTGATGCCATGCTTACAGCAGGACCTATAATATCAACATAGGACTCCTCATTGCTCTTCCCATATATCATGATGAGGTTCTGCCCAAAGTCTATCCCTATCTTTGCATGTATTCCTGGATACCCCATCTCTGTTAGTGCTGGGTTTATCGCATCATTAACTATGCTCATCATGCTTGCTGCACACCTCACTGCTGTAGTGCATGCTATCGTTGGATTGTACTCAGCAGGGAAGAATGAGAGTACAGCATCCCCAACATACTTGAGTACATACCCTCCATGCCCTATAACTAGCAGGGCCATCTCTTGAGAGAATACCTGTATTATAGTTGCAAGGATCTTGCTTGGAAGTTCAAGGCTGAGCCTTGTTGACTCTGCTATATCCGCTATGAGCACAGCCATCCTTAGCCTCTCATTTATATGCCTCCTAAGGAAGCGTTCAGATGACTTGAATGGTGCCTCTATCTGTGGCCCCAACCTTACAGTACGCATAATCCTAGCCTTTATGCTTGCTAGGGTCTCGCTCCTAACAGGCATAGGGATATCTGAACTTGTCACTACCTCTATAGAGTAGATACGGTTAATAAATATTATAAGGATTTTAGGTTAATAATTTATAATCAAGATGTTATCAGATATGGGAATTAACCAAAGTGTTATAACCTTCTTGCTGGTAAATTATATCATGAGCATGCTGATGAAGAGGGTTACGGAGATAATGAGCGAAGGTCCTGTGGATGTTGTTGAGAAGGGTTTGAACGTATTCTATGCCTCAAATGTTATGAGGGAAAGGGCTAGAGGAAGCCTTGTGGTTGTTGATGATGGGAAGCCAGTGGGCATAATAACGGAGCGAGATATAGTCAGGAGGGTTGTTGCTGAAGGAAGGAGCCCAAGTGCAACAAAGGTAGGAGATATAATGTCTGCCCCATTGATAAGTGTTGGCCCAGAGGCTACAGTTGCTGCTGCAGTAAGGATAATGCATGAGAATGGTATAAGAAGGTTGCCAGTTGTAGAGAATGATAGGGTTATTGGGATGCTTACAGTTACGGATCTTGCTAGAGCAATGTATAGGGAGAGGGAGAAGAGGGATGAGATACTTGCTGCAATGGCAAGGTTCAAAGAGTTAGAAGGGCTGACAACAAAATAAATAAATAAAAATAAATGATAAATAAATAAAACTGCTTATTTTTGTTTTTGTTCTGCTACTGATATGCTAGAACTTCCTCTGCCTCAGTATCCTGTAACCTGTCAGTGCTGCTAGTGGTGCTGTGACTGCTGTTATTGCACCTATTATACTCTCAGGAACTACCATGAATGTTACAGTGAACTCATACATGAATGTCTTGCCAGGCACTGTATCTACCAGCACTGCCCAATCTCCTGTCTTGTTGAACCCTGAAGTTAGACCAAAGTCACTTGCCTGCAAGTGTAGACACTTGTTTCCTCCAGATGGTAAGGTTATAGGCAAGGATAGTGAGCCAGTATAGTTATGAAATATGTTATCAGGGTCTATAAGATGAATGTTAGTTATCTGCCTTGTTGTTGATACAATACATAAATAGATATCACCTTGCTGCCCTAGTAGATATGGCGTATTCAACGCTGCTATACCATCTGCGGTAACTCCTGGAGGAAGAGGAACCAAGGACGCTGCATAAGCCCTGTCTATACTCTGGAATGTTACTGCTCCTACTACCATAGCCATTACAATATATGCAATTTTCTGCATTGAAGTCTTATCTGATGTAGAAATATTTAAGTACGTATATAATATAAAATATATAATGAGGATTATATAACAATTATTCTAGAAGATGATTGCATACTATCTGACTGTGGAGTAATCACCCGCATTGAGTAGTGTAGAGATCACACTCTGCATCTACTGAAGAGTTCAAGAAGAAATGACAGGAAACCCTTGCCATCTAGCAGGATAACAGTAGTGTGTACCAATACAAATATCATTTATGATTACCATTATAACTGTAATTATAAATATGAATTCAGAACATCTCAATATTATTGATTATCAATAATAAGAATTGAACTAAAATTTAAATATATGAATCATGTATAATATAGCGTAGGGTGGTATGGTATGAATGGGATATACATGATGATTACGCAATGGGATACGAATGCTGCGTTAGGTATAGCAGCGCTGTTATCATCTGTCTTGATGGGCAGTATGAGGAGTGAACCTGTAACCTACTTGCCCGATGCTTACATCTCTACTAATCAATACAGTAGTAATCATCGTTACCATACCATCCTACATGGAGAGGGGTAGATGATAGAGATGTCGATAGCATCAATATCGGTTAAGGATGTCATGAGTAAGGATGTAAAGAAGATGAGTATGAATGGAAGTGTAAAGGATGCTATAATGCTGATGACCTCGTCATGGATAAGTAGCGTTATAGTGCTTAACAGTAATGATGAGCCCATAGGCATATTCACGGAGAAGGATGCAATAAGAGCAGTAGCATGGAATGAGAATGCATTAGACACTAAACTATATTCTATGATGAGTACGCCGTTGGTAAGTGTTGAGGATACAACCTCGCTCGAGACTGCATTGAATATAATGGTTGAGAGAGGTATAAACCATCTACCAGTGATACATGAGGGTGAGATAGTTGGACTGATAACCAGCAGGGATATTGTAAGGTTCATAACAAAGAACAGGTTACTTACACCAGAGATTATAACAGAGAGCCATGTTGAGATGGGTAAGGTACATGGTATAAGTGAATATATGAAGGATTTTGGAATAATTGGTAGAGGAAGCATATAATGGTTGATGGATAGGATGGAGGATTGACATGATGAAGAGTTAGCCCCTCTCCATCTTTTTACCTCCTATATTGGGAAGATGGTCTCTTCTTTTATTATCATTGCTATTATTGTTATTATGAGGATAGAGATGGATACAAAGACTATTATTATTCAGTAACATCTACGAATGAAGTAAATGAAGATACTTGTAGCGATAGATGGTTCGGAGCAGTCATTCAAGGCTGCTAGATACGCCATAGATATGGCTAGGAGGATAGGTAGCGATGCATCTATAACACTCCTTCATGTTATAAGCATACCCCAATTTCCCCACCATCTAGGTTCACTGGATGAGTACTACAGGAAGATAGCAAGGGAAGTGGATGATTGGTTCAACACAATAGCAAGTTGGGATGAGAGCAAGAGTATAAACATGAATAGAAAAGTGATCCATAGCCATACATCGATAGTAGAGGCTATAGTAGAGTATGCAGAGGAGGAGGGCGTTGATCTAATAGTTGTAGGTACTAGGGGCAGATCTAGGTTCGTTAGAGCACTGCTGGGGAGTGTTGCCCAAGGTGTTATTACATACGCTAGATGTCCAGTACTTGTTGTTAGATGATTGGGTAAGGGATATGCAAGTATTCTTACACACAAACTATATATGCCAAGTTAGCCTCTAAAACTCAATGAGGATAATAGTCAGAGCAAGCATAGTAGTCATGGTCATGATACTCCTCTCAGCAGTTATAGTTGCTATACCTAACTCTTATGCCCAACAGACTCCTACCACTCCTACCACACCATTCCAGATACCAGATATAAGAGAGGATATAAAGATCCTCACTGTTACAGGAAGGGATGCTCAAGGCAATCCTATGAGTATGGAACTTATCCTGAGTAGAGGTACTATGATGATGGCTAGAGCAAGTATGATGATGGACCCAACTATGATGTTCGGTATGCCAATGATGATGCAGATGATGGCACAGATGCAGATGGGGATGGGGCAAGGGATGGGTATGGGTGGTATGGGCATGACACCAAATATGATGGCGCAGATACAGCAGCAGATGAATTCTTGGATGAGGAGCCATTACATAGTGCAGGGAGGCTCTATAACAATAGGAGATAGTACGTACATGATAGATGCAGGGAATGCAAGGTTAAGTGATGATGGTAGGGTCTTTGTTAATGCAGTTATAGACCAAGGGTTGAACAGGAATGGCAAGGTTATAGCATGGGGTACCCTAGATAGAGATGATAGGCTCAATGGTAGGATACTCCTCTGGGAGGGTAGGACCCAACTGAATAGTGTGAAGTTCACTGCAAATGGTAGCGTAGAGGATGCACTCTGATCTGATCTGATCATCGATCTAACCTAATAACTCGCCTATTTTTATTAGCATGTCTTTAATAATACTACTACAACAATAACGAATAATCCGTATTCATACTCATACAAATACAAGTATCTTCAGTAACGTTGCTATTATCATAGTAGGCAAGAGTATTCTTACAACATCTAGAAGCGTTGAGGGTATCCTTACCCTTGAGCTCATGTTAACCTGCTCCATTATCTCTTCTCTGCACATGAACCATGCCACTGCTACAACCATGAGTGTAGCAGAGACTGCCAATGCTATGGTGCCGAAGGTCCAATCGAATGCATCAAGTACTGGCATGCCAGAGATGCTTAGATGAAATGGACTGTAACTCAAGGCTGATGGTATCCCTAATGCTAGAGATATCAAGGTTACTAGCATCGTAGCCTTGCCCTTGCTGAACCTGAATGTATCCTCCAGCGCTGATACAGGGATCTGGAGCATCGATATGGATGAGGTTATCCCAGCTATGAGTAGGAGGAGGAAGAACATCATACCTATAATATAGCCATACTCTATGCTAGAGATGATCTTGGGCATTGCAATGAATACAAGTGCTGCTCCCTGTACCTCGTCTAGCTCATTAGCAAAGACCATGGTGAATACCATGAGTCCAGAGAGAAACGCTACTGTAAGCACTGAGCCTATTACGATGAGTGATGTTGCAATTACTGACTGTCTATGCTCCCTTGTGTAACTTGCATATGTTACTAGAACACCAAGCCCAATTGAGAGGGAGAAGAACGCCTGCCCTATTGCTGATGACCATACATGAGGGTCTAGTAACCTATCATTATCTGGCTCTGTATAGTATCTTAACCCTACACCATCCCCATCTATGCTGAGGCCTATCAACGCTAGAGGTATGAGCATTGCAAAGAGCAGGAGCACACCATACCTGTTGAACCTCTCAACCCCAGATCTTAACCCACTCCTGACTATGGCATAGTTAACAGCAACTATCACTAGATAAGAGGCTAGAGGGTACCATGTCCCTATGAACTCCTCAAACGTTTGATATACATTAAGGATGCTCATGGCAAAGTAAGCAAGTATCCAGCCTAGAACTACCATGTAGTAACTCAGGATAGCAATGCATACACTTATCATGAAGAGTCCTATGAACCTGAACCTAGACCTTATCATTGATAATGCTGAGACTATGGATGTTCTATAGCGCATCCCAAGTACTAACTCAAGGACCATAAATGCTAAACCAAAGGTGAAGAGCACTATTATATACACGAAGAGGAATGATGCTCCTCCATTTGAACTCACCATGTATGGGAAGCGCCATATACTCCCTATGCCAACCGCAGAGCCTATTGTAGTCAATATGAAGCCTATGTAGGAGCCCCAGGTCTCCCTCTCTCTACCCTTTGCTTCATCCATCATATACATTCACATCTGTAACTCATGGAAGAATTGTACTAGCACACATCCTATATAACATTCAGATATGCAATATCGCCTGCTATCCTCTCACTTGCATCTACCAACCTCCTTATATCTATGCTATCATGCTCAGTGCTTATAGCCCCAAGTTTGCTTGGCAGGAAGAAGATATCATACATACTTAGTAGTGCAAAGTGGTAGAGCCTCTGCATCTCTATATTGCATATTGCTACATCTCTAGCACTCTTGACATCTTCAACCCCATCACTGAGAAAGTGTGTCAAGAAGAGTGAGCCCATGCCAGTGCTCTTAACCCTTACACCATGCTCGCTCATAACCTTATCTATGCCCCTTCTAACCTCATCCCCAAGCACCTCAAGTCTAGAGTAGATGTATGGATTCCTTGCAAGGTGATCAAGCACTGCAAGACCTGCAGATATGCTCAAGGGGTTCTCAGAGTATGTGCCCCCTCCAATGCTTACTCTATCCCCCTTGCTCTTACCCCTCACATCTGCTAGGCTCATGATATCCTTTAGTCCACATACTATGCCTATAGGTAATCCTCCTCCTGCGATCTTGCCAAGTGTGAATAGATCTGGCTCTAGTGAGTAGATATGCTGTGCTCCATGAAGCGATAATCTGAACCCTGTGACTATCTCATCAAGGATGAAGAGTGCGCTGCTCTTCCTTGCATGCTCCTGCAATGCATATAAGTAATCTCTATCAGCAGGTATGCACCCCGCCCCTCCAAGCAACGGTTCAACTATTATACATGCTAAATCATCCTTAACCCCATCAAGTATGCTTATAGATCCATGTATATCGTTGAATGGTAATGCTACTACATACCTCAACTCCTCCTCAAGTATCCCTTTACCCTCAGGTTCATGGAATGGATAGTTTACAGAGTGCATAAGATCTGTATTGAAGCCATGCCATCCTCCCTCAATCTTTGCTACCATCCTCTTCCCTGTGTATGCCCGAGCAAGTCTAACGGCATACATCGTTGCTTCAGAACCCGTGCTTGCAAATCTGAGCATCTCTGCTCTAGGCATCAACTTTCTTATCAGTTCTGCTAGCCTTAGAGCATGCTCATTTACGGTACCAAATATCGTACCTTCTACAGCTCTATCCCTTAATACATCAACCACAACCTTTGGTGAGTGCCCGAGTATAAGGCTCCAGTGCCCCATCCAATAGTCTGTATACGCATTACCATCAACATCGTATATGTACTTGCCAGATGCCATCCTGGCAAAGAATGGATATGGCTCAAAGTACCTTATATTATGGCTTGTACCAGATGGGATGATCGATGATGCATGCCCAAAGAGTTGCTTGGATCTCTTTGTCTTGGACTCATAATGCTTGATGTATCTGCTTACTAGCCTGCTTGCTTGTTGCTCCTGCACATCTCTGATATGCTGGTACATTTAATAACTCTTGTGAGTTGCTCCATTCATTAGATGGTTTACAGTTTAATTAATATATATGAAGCAAGGGAATGATATGGAATGGTTCGTACAGAGCATGGAAGAGAGGAGAGGGAGGAGGGGGAAGAGCATGGACATGCACATAAACCATATGCTGTCTGGCTTGTTATAGCGATACTGATAATATGTACTGTTGTACCTACACTGCTCATACTCCTAAGCCTACCAAAGCTACCTTAACAAAGCAATAGTAATGCACAGGATGAGCATGGAACTAAACGTTTATATCTTTTGGTTCAGATATAGTTAATGGCGTAGAGCGGCATCTGTAGGAGGTATGGAGGGTACTCCATCCAATGACTTACAGATCTCCAATTACGCTAACAGTATGGGGATCCAACCTAGTTGGATCTGACATGGGTTATGTATCCATGCAGTATTGGGTTATGTATGTGAGTGAAGAATGCATGGCCTGTACTCTTCAGGCCGACTCCGGTTGATCCTGCCGGACCCGACTGCTATCGGATTGGGACTAAGCCATGCGAGTCAACTCCGCAAGGGGTGGCGCACGGCTCAGTAACACGTAGTCAACCTACCCTAGGGACGGGGATAACCTCGGGAAACTGAGGCTAAACCCCGATAGGCCATGGTTCCTGGAATGGACCATGGCTGAAATCTATATGGCCCTAGGATGGGACTGCGGCCGATCAGGTTGTTGGTGGGGTAATGGCCCACCAAGCCTATAACCGGTGCGGGCTCTGAGAGGAGGAGCCCGGAGATGGGCACTGAGACAAGGGCCCAGGTCCTATGGGGCGCAGCAGGCGCGAAACCTCCGCAATGGGCGAAAGCCCGACGGGGTCAGTCCGAGTGGTCCCCGCTGAGGGGACCTTTTGCCAGCTGTAAACAGGCTGGAGAATAAGGGGTGGGCAAGTTTGGTGTCAGCCGCCGCGGTAATACCAGCACCCCGAGTGGTCGGGA